>JAJUJZ010000051.1 GCA_029265075.1 Gammaproteobacteria bacterium
ACGCCACCCTGCAGCAGCGGCTTGCGATAGGGCGAGTAGCCGGCAAAGACCGCGGCGACATCGGTGGCCTGCATCGAGTTGGTCAGCACGTTGACGTCGATGCCGCGCTGCGCCAGCTCCACCAGAAACTCCGAGCCCGCCTCGCCCGGAATGAAATAAGGCGACATGATGGTGAACTCACGCTCTGCGGCGCGCGCGTGGCGGTAGATGGCGGCCACCGGATGCTCGCGGTCGCGGTCCAGCCCCTGCACCACCTTGTCGGGAACATCGACCACCAGTTCGGCCGGGGCCCAGATGAAACGCAGCGAACGCTCGTAGAGCTGGCGGGCGAGACGCGTTTCGCGCAGCGCACGTGACCATTCGCTGTCGCTGACATTGTGGCGATGCTGCGCCAGGTCGTGGCGCAGCATGTCCAGGTCACCGCCCTCCGCGCGCAATCCCAGGAAAGCGATCGGGTAGGCGTGCGCGCTGTTCCAGTAGTCGTCGAAGCTGACCGAAATCTGCGGTACCAGTGGACCGGCGATCGCCAGGTCGATGTCGTTGAAATCGCGTTCCGGTGAGGCGTGGAAGTATTCATCGCCAATGTTGCGGCCGCCGATAATCGCGAGCGCATTGTCGACGATGAAGCTCTTGTTGTGCATGCGCCGGTTGAGGCGTATCCCTTCCTTGAAGCCATTCAGCACGCGCACGGCAGTGTTGCTGCGCCAGGTGAACGGATTGTAGCTGCGCACTTCCACTTGAGGATGCTGATCGAGCGCGATGAGATCGGCGCTACGGGTCAGGCCGAGATCGTCGACCAGTACCCGCACGCGCACACCGCGATCAGCAGCTCGCAGCAGCGCGTCGGTGAACAGCCGGCCGGTCTTGTCGTCCTGGTAGATGTAGTACTGTACGTCGAGGGTGTGCTCGGCCACATCACACATGGCCATGCGCAGCAGGAATGCCTCCATGCCGTTATCCAGCAACCGGAAGGCAGACTCGTCCGGGCGGCCATTGCCGACCCGCTGCACCGCCTGACCGAGGCGGGTCTGAGCCGGGTCAGCCAGCGCATGGCTGGCTTGTCGTGGCAGTTCCGTCGCGGGCCGGATTGGCGCGCAGGCGGAGAGTGCCACTGCCAGCAACAGAGCGACAAACCTGGATGGAAAGCGCATGTCCCAAATTCGATCAAAAATCGCCCGGCGGCTGGCGCGGGCGGGGCGGAATAAGATCATGCTGCTCCCTGGTTACGGCTACCGAGGGAGCGGCATCAGTACGCGGCGCCGAACCGCTTCGTCAGAAGCGGAATAGCAGCGAGCCGTAGGCGCCCTCGATGGTGATATCAGCTTCGTCGTCACTATCGTCGTAGCTAAGATCGAAGCTGCGCAGTCCCAGTTCCAGACCGAGCCCAAAAGAGGTGATATAGCCGACGTGGGCGCGATAGTCGACGAGACGGTTGTCACTGTAACGCACTGCGTTGGCATCGACGCCGGCGTAGAGGCCGGAGAATGGCAGGTCGACACGTGCGGCGACGTAGAGCATCGGCAGCGTCTCGTCCAGCTCGAGCGTGGCGCGGCGGCCGGCGGCAGCCAGGGTAACGCCTTCGTCGAAGCGACGCACGGTGAGGCCAAGATCGAGCGACACAACATTGTCCAGCAGCTCGTAATAGAGCGTCACATCGGTGTGACTGAGATCGAGATCGGTACTGACCTGATCGAGCGGTGTAAAGACCGTACCGTCGAAATCGAATGTCTTGCCGGGGCGACCGCGGGCGCTGGCGTCGAGATCAGTACGCGCAACGGCGATATTGGGCAGCAGCGGCAGCGGATGTTCCAGCGCGGCGTAGAACACGGTGAAATTGTCGTCATCGAAACCGAGATCGCGCTCGATATTCACTCGCTCCGAGCCGGACCGCACGTCGCCCTCGAGGTCGGCCTGCCAGTTGTAGGCACCCAGACGAAAGCCCAGTAAGTCGGCAGCAGCGGCGCCGCTCAGTACCAGGGCTCCCAGGCCGGCCAGAACCTGTGTCGTCGGTCGCATACTTCTTCTCCTTGATTGCCTGTCCCGAATTGGGGATTTTTTCCGAGGGGCTTGTCCCGCCCGGAGCGGTTGATTAATCGTTAAGCCACTGCGCGGCGCGGGTGGCGAAATAGGTGAGGATGCCGTCGGCACCGGCGCGTTTGATGGCGACCAGCGACTCGAGAATAACGGCGCGCTCATCCAGCCAGCCATTGCGGGCTGCCGCCATCAGCATCGCGTACTCGCCACTCACCTGATAGACGAACGTCGGTGCTGCGAAGGTGTCCTTCACCCGCCGCACGATGTCGAGATAGGGGAGGCCCGGCTTCACCATCAGCATGTCAGCGCCTTCCGCCAGGTCGAGCGCGCATTCGTGCAGCGCCTCATCACTGTTGGCCGGGTCCATCTGATAGCTGAATTTATTGCCGCCCTTGAGATTGCCGGCGGAGCCGACCGCATCACGGAACGGGCCATAGAAGGCTGAAGCGTATTTGGCCGAGTAGGCCAGAATCTGCGTGTTGACGTGTCCGCCCGCTTCCAGCGCGGAGCGGATCGCGCCGATACGGCCATCCATCATGTCGGACGGCGCCACCACATCGGCACCGGCTTCAGCATGCGACACGGCCTGTCTGACCAGCGCTTCGATGGTGACATCGTTCAGGACATAGCCCTGCTCATCGATGATGCCGTCCTGTCCGTGGCTGGTGAACGGGTCGAGGGCCGCATCGGTGATGATGCCCAGCTCCGGTATCGCATCCTTCAGTGCTCTGGTGGCGCGCTGCGCCAGACCATCGGGGTTCCACGCTTCGCGCGCATCCTCCGACTTGCGCTCGGGCGGGGTGACGGGAAACAGCGCCAGCGCCGGAATACCAAGTGCATGGGCGGCCCGCGCTTCCTCGACCAGCAGGTCGATGGAAAGCCGCTCAACGCCCGGCATTGATGCCACCGGCTCGCGCTCACCGCGACCCTCCAGCACGAACACTGGCAGGATGAAGTCATCAGGCGTCAGCACATTCTCGCGAACCAGCCGGCGCGAAAACTCCGCGGCCCGGACACGACGCATACGAGTGGCCGGGAACGGGCCACGAGGGAAGTTCTTGCTCATCTCATTCCTCGCGTGAAGTCGGCAGGCGTGGCTGGCGGGCTGACGCAATCAGTCCTCGGCCATCGCTTATGCCTGCTCTGCCAGCTGCCGGAAAACCCGTCCGGCAGCGGCGATGGTGGCGTCGATGTCAGCGTCGCTGTGGGCGCTGGAGAGGAAGCCTGCTTCATACGACGCCGGAGCGAAATAGACTCCTTCCTGCAGCATGCCGTGGAAGAAGCGGTTAAAGCGGGGGATGTCGCATGCCATCACCTGCTGATAGTTGGTGACCTGTTCCGCTTCGGTGAAGAAGAAGCCGAACATGCTGCCGACATGGTTGGTAGTGAAAGGAATGTCGGCAGCCAGCGCCTCGGTGCGCAGACCGGCCACCAGCCGGTCGGTCGCTGCGAACAGCTGGTCATAAAACCCCGGTTGCTCCAACAGCGCGAGTTGCGCGAGGCCCGCAGCCATCGCCACCGGATTGCCGGAGAGCGTGCCCGCCTGATAGACCGGACCCAGCGGAGCAATCTGCTCCATGACCTCGCGCCGGCCGCCAAAGGCGCCCACCGGCATGCCGCCGCCGATCACCTTGCCGAGCGTAATGAGGTCGGCAGTCACACCGTAGTGACCCTGCGCGCCCTGCAGCCCGAGCCGGAAGCCGGTCATCACCTCATCGATGATCAGCAGTGCACCGTAGGCGTCGCACTGCTCGCGCAGTGTTTCGAGGAAGCCGGGCAACGGCGGTACGCAGTTCATGTTACCGGCTACCGGTTCGACGATCACACCGGCGATCTGCTTACCGATGCGGGCGAAGGTCTCGCGTACCGCCTCACTGTCGTTGTAGGTGAGGGTAATGGTGTGGTCGGCCAGCGCCGCCGGAACTCCGGGAGAGCTGGGCACGCCGAAGGTGAGGGCACCCGAGCCCGCCTTCACCAGCAGCGAGTCGGAGTGACCATGGTAGCAGCCTTCGAATTTGACGATCTTGTCGCGGCCGGTGAACCCGCGCGCCAGCCGGATGGCGCTCATGGTTGCCTCGGTGCCGGAGCTGACCATGCGCACCAGCTCCATGCCGGGCACCAGTTCGCAGAGGCGCCGCGCCAGCTCGATCTCGATGGCAGTCGGCGCCCCGAAGCTGAGCCCGTCGGCCAGTCGCTCGCGGACAGCATCGAGTACAGCGGGATTGGCGTGACCGGCAATCATGGGCCCCCAGGAGAGTACGTAATCGATGTAACGCTTGCCGTCGGCATCGAACAGATAAGGGCCTTCGGCCCGCTCGATGAAAAGAGGCGTTCCGCCGACCGCCTTGAATGCACGCACCGGCGAATTGACGCCGCCGGGGATGTATTGCTGGGCTTGCTGAAAGAGCTCTTCTGACCGCCGCATGACGCACCTATCTGGGAATTCGAGGCAGGATTATCCCCGGCACCGCCCGTTGATGCCAGTTTGCGCCGTTTTCAGCCGGGCGGCTGCCGGCTCCAAAACAGCCGGTCGGGGATCAGTTTGCCCATGCCGAGACGGCGCGCACTCACCAGTGCCTGCCAGGTGAACTGCTGCCCCTGCTGCACGGCGCCGAGCAGCCCGGAGCCGTGCGCGAGATAGGCCGCAATGGCCGCTGACAGGGTGCTGCCAGCGCCGTGAAACTGATCCGGCAGAGCCTCCCAGTGATACTGCTTGGCGAGGCCGCGGTGGTTGTAGAGCCCGTTGACCACCTTATTGGGCTCCATTTCGGTGCCGGTGATCAGCAGCTCCTCGCCGCCATATTCGAGCAGCTCCTGTGCACAGGCAGCGATGTTGTCACCGCAACTGGCCAGCTGATGCAGCTGTTCGGCACTCAGTATGGCGATATGCGATCGCGGCAGCAGCAGCATGCGCACTGCCGTCTCCAGATCGCCGTCGCTGGCGCCGTGGTTCAGCGACGGGTCGAGCACCACCGGGATGTCGTCATATTCGCGCAGGATGGTGTGCAGCGCCTCCGCCTGGGCAACTGTTGCCACATCGCCAATCTTGATAGCGCCGACCCGCGTGTCTTCCAGTGCTGCCCGAATCTGTTCGATCAGCAGCGAGGTGTCGTTGGAGAGCCGGTCTTTGTGCTGTTCGGTATCCCGTACGTTGACCGCGGTCAGTGCCGAAACGCAATGACAGCCCAGGCTGGCGGTTGTCTCCACATCGGCCACCAGTCCGGCACCGCCGGTGGGATCGTGACTGTTGATCGTCAGTACTACCGGCTGTGTTGCGTGACTCTGGCCCATCGTGTGATCGACTCCCTTCAGGTTGTGGTTCAGAACGGCTTGAGTACCGCCAGCAGGACCACCGCAAACAGGATCAGCACTGGCAGCTCATTAAACCAGCGATAAAAGACATGACTGCGCTGGTTGTTGTCGGCAGCGAAGCGCCGCACCAGCCGGCCGCACCACAGGTGATAGACCACCAGCAACGCTACCAGCACCAGCTTGGCGTGCAACCAGCCCGCCGCCCGGTAGGCGCCGGGGTTGAGCAGGATCAGCCAGAGGCCAAACCCGACGGTCAGAACGGCAAAGGGTGTGATGAACCGGTAAAGTTTTCGTTCCATCAGCTTGAAGTGGTCACGCATGGCCTGGCTGTCCACCATCGCGTGGTTCACGAACAGTCGCGGCAGATAAAAGATGCCGGCGAACCAGCAGACCATGAAGATCAGATGAAAAGCCTTGAGCCAGAGATACATGGGGGCCTCCTGGATTGTACTGCCGGCGAGTATATCGCCGCCTGCGCGTTATACGCTCACTTTGGGTCCGGCCGGCCGATGCATTAAGATGGCGTTCTTTGACCCGGGCAGGCGGAGGTGGCTGTGATCAAGGTCGGTATTGTCGGTGGTACGGGGTATACCGGGGTCGAGCTGCTGCGCCTGCTGGCCAGGCACCCCGAAGTCGAGCTGGTGGCGATCACCTCGCGCTCGGAGGCGGGGCTGCCGGTTGCGGATCTCTATCCCAGCCTGCGTGGTCACGTGGATCTCGCGTTCACGGTGCCGGACACTGACCTGCTGGCCAGTTGCGACGTGGTGTTCTTTGCCACGCCGCATAACGTCGCCATGCAGACCGTGCCCGAGCTGCTGCAGCGGGGCACTCGCATCATCGATCTGTCGGCCGACTTCCGGATTCGCGATGCCGAACTCTGGTCGCGCTGGTATGGCGAGCCGCATGCCTGCCCCGACGTGCTGGCGCAGGCGGTCTATGGCCTGCCGGAGCTGAATCGGGAGCGCATCCGCGATGCGCAGCTGGTTGCGTGTGCTGGCTGTTATCCCACCTCTGTTCAGCTCGGCTTCATGCCGCTGGTGGAGGCCGGACTGGTCGATACCCAGCGGCTGATCGCCAGCTCAGCTTCCGGCGTGAGCGGTGCCGGTCGCCAGGCCAAAGTTGACAACCTGCTGACCGAAGCTGCTGACAGCTTCAAGGCTTACGGCGTGGCCGGCCATCGTCACCTGCCGGAGATCGAGCAGGGGCTGGGCGATATGGCGGGCGCGCCGGTGCAGCTCACCTTTACGCCCCATCTGGTGCCGATGATTCGCGGCATCCACTCCACGCTCTACGCTCAGCTCACTCAGGATGTATCGTTGGACGCGCTGCAGCGCCGTTTCGAAGAACGTTTCGCCGATGAGCCGTTCGTCGACGTGCTGCCGCCGGGCACTCATCCGCAGACGCGGTGGGTAAAAGGCTCTAACGTCTGCCGGCTGGCGCTGCATCGTCCGCAAGGCAGGGATACGGTCGTGGTGCTGGCGGTCATCGACAATCTGGTGAAAGGGGCTTCCGGTCAGGCCGTGCAGAACATGAACATCATGTTCGGTCTGCCGGAGACCGCAGGGCTCGATGTCATCGCGCTCCTACCCTGACATCGGGCGCTGACGCCATGGACTGGCGCCAGCTCTGGTCCGCGCAGCGACTGGCCAGGTTGCGCCGGCGCCACAGCGTGCAGCTGGCGGCCGGGGCGCTGATTCTGCTGGCGCTGGCTTTTGCGGCCGGGCGCTGGTCGGCCGCGCCCGGCCAGCGGCAGCTGGAACTGGCGCAGCAGGCGGAGCTTATTGCCCAGCTGCAGAAAGAGCTGGCCACCGCCCAGGTGAACAGCGACGTCGAACAGCGCACCATCACCGCGTTACAGGCGACACTGGCGCAGCAGCAGCGCCAGTTGGCGGCGCTGCGCGAGGAGATCACTATCTGGCGCGGCCTCAGCGACGGTACCGAAGGGAATGAGCTCAAGGTGCGTTCGTGGCGGATCTGGTCGCTGCCGCAGCCCGAGCGATACGTCTACCGGCTGGTGATCCAGCAGCGCAGTGCCCAGGGCAGTGAAGTGCAGGGCAGCGCGCAGGTGGAGCTGAGCGGTCTCGCCGCCGATGGGGCGGAGCAGGTCATGCCGCTGGCAGAGCTTTCCGCCAGTCACCCGCAGAGGGAAATCGAGCTGCGCTTTAACCACTTCCAGGTCATCGAAGGCGAGCTGACGTTGCCGCCGGGCTTCGTGCCGCAGCAGGTGCAGGTGGTTGCTGCGTCGGGCTCGGGCAAGGTGACCAGTCGCTACCCCTGGATACCAGAGTCGCTCACCGCCGAGCTGCAGCCCGCCGCTGCGTCCGCGCCGGTGGCGTCCCCGGCAGAGTAATTGACGGTTTTAGTGGGTCTATCGATAATGAGCAGCCCCGTTTGTGCGACCGCCGCTCCCGGCTGGCGGGCACGGCGGGTCGTGTTGAGGTAGTTCTATGTCCGTCGCGACTGAATTCGTTCCCCAGACTCTGCAGCTGACCGAGCGGGCCGTTGCCAGGCTCAAGCAGCTGCTGGCTGAAGAGGAGAGTCAGCTGCTGTTCCGCGTCTACGTGACGGGGGGCGGTTGTTCCGGTTTCCAGTACGGCTTCCGCTTCGATGAAGAGGCAGCGGAGGATGATATTCGTATCGAGCGGGACGGCGTGACGGTGCTGGTGGATCCGCTCAGCTACCAGTATCTGGTGGGTGGCGAGGTCGACTATCAGGAAGGGCTGGAGGGGTCGCGCTTCCTGGTGACCAATCCAAATGCGGCCACCACCTGTGGTTGCGGCTCCTCGTTCAGCATCTGACCCGCTTTCGCGCTCCTCGCCATCCTCGCGCCTTCACCAGAGACAGGTCAGTCGATGGTGAAGGAGTAGAGCAGATCCAGCGCCTCTTCCAGGCCACTTACCGCTTCCAGCACCAGCTTCGAGGTCAGCCGATACTGAAAGGCGATAGTGTTGGTGCCGTCCCGCAAGCCCGCCCCATACCGCACATAGAGCCGGGGCGACAGATAGCCGCTCACAGCCGCCTGCGTGCCGGTCTCGGTTTCGTAGGTGCTCACCTGAAAATCACGAATGCCAAATCGCTCCGCCAGCCGGGCGGTCTGATCACCGCTGCCGGCAACGCCCAGTGATAGCAGAGCGCCGGCGGCGGAGACCTGCTGAGTGGCACCAGCCTCGGGGGGCGCCCGGCCGGTCAGCAGCCAGTAGGCGATATCGGATTCCGCCATGCTCGGTTCGGCGAACAGCTCGGCATTGGGATTGCGCAAGGGACCCAGCACCCGGATGCCGACCACCTGATCGTCATCGGTGGGTGGCATTTCGCGAATCGCTTCGAGGTTGAGCTCGGGATTTTCGAGCGGGCCGGTGAACAGGAACGACCCGCGCCGGATGATCAGTCGCTGGCCGTAAGCGCGGTAGCGGCCCCGGCTCACCTGCACCTCACCGGTAGCGCGCACACCCTGCGACGGGTTGTGGCGCAGGCGCATGCCGCCAGTGAGCCAGACGTCGGCGCCGAACCCGCGGAAGTGAACATCGTCGCCAAGCCGCAGCCCTACATCGGCAAACAGCTGCGCCGGAGTAGTCTCTTCAGCAGCGGCGCCAACCCATTCGGCATCGGGCGAGACGCGGGCGGCGCTCGGCGGCAGCTCCTCGATATGCAGTGCCGCAAGCGGAATGGCGACTTCGCCAGTGATGTCGACTCGCGCGGGAGTCGCTGCAATCCGCAGCACCGGCGAGAAAGCGACGGTGGAGTCGGGCAGCGGCTGGATCTGAAGGTGCTCGCCGGATAGCTGCGCACTGAGCTGCCACTGAGCGGGATCGTCCCACACCAGCTGGCCGGCGAGGCGTGCCCGGCCGGGGCCGAGCATCAGACTGCCGCTGAAGTCGGCCGCCTGCTGGTCGAGCCGGGCCAGCAGTGTGACCTGCTCAAGGGGCTGGCCGATCGCTTCGATGCGCGCGCTGCCCTCGGTAAGGCGCGCCTGCCCTGCCAGCGTCGGGGTGCTCATGCTGCCTCCAAACCTGAGGTCGATGTCGATACGGCCTGTGGGATCAAACTGCGGTGCCAGCCACTGAAACGCGTCCATCTGCAGTGCCGTCAGCGCGACATGGCCGTGGAGGGCACGCCGGCCGAGAGGCTCCTGCACCGTGAGAGCGGCATCGAAGCGGCCGGTGGCGGGGCTGCTGGTAGCGGCAGTGAGCACCGCGCGGCGGCTATCCGCGCGGAGATCCAGCAGGAGTGTGTCGAGCAGCGTCTGCTGATTCCCTTCCTCGGTCTGCCACTGCCATACCGTCGGGCTGAGTGATGCCGACGCGGTCAGGTCGAGCGGCTCGAGCTGGCGCAGGTCGATGGCAAACGCCAGCTGCGGCGATTGCTGCAGCGTCACACCGGCAGGCAGCAGCGCGGTCACCCGGCGCAGATCGATGCCGTCGCTGGCCAGTCGCAGCGGGCTCAGTATGCCGTCGGTCCAGCGCAGCGGTAACGTCAGACAGACACTCCCTTCAGGGCTCTCGAGGCAGAACGGCTCCAGGCGCAACTGTTGCGCTGTGCGCTCCCAGGCCAGCTGCAGCGGCTGTCGTAGCTGCCAGCGCCAGCCATCCCCGTCGAGCTCGATCAGGGTCAGCCAGTCTGCGCAGTTCAGTCGCAATTGCGAGAAAGCGTCGTCGGTGCGGCCATCGCAGCCCAGGCGGATCACGGCCAGTTCGGCCAGCCCGTGCAGATCGAGGCTGAGCTGGTGGTTGCCGAGCGTGCCATCCAGTGTCAGGGAGGCCGCATCGAGCGTCACAGCGCCTTGCGCCAGCTGCTTCGCCTCCAGCTGCACCCGGCTGGTCTGTCGCCCCAGCTCGTCAATGCTGATAGTGGCGTGCAGGGCGCCGATCTGCGTGGCGCCGAAGGTCAGCCTTTCGCCCTCAAGGTGTGCCTCGGCCGACAGCGCAGCCGGTTCGCCCCGCGCGGTACCATCAAGGGTGAGTGAGCCGCTGGCGCCGGGCAACAGCAGCTGCGGTTCGGGCAGCTCGAGCCGGAAGGTAAGTGCGGCGTCCCCGCCCAGCCCGCCGCTCAGCCTCAGCTGATTGGCGCCAGCCCGCAGGCGACTGTCGCCGAGGCGCCAGCGGTTACCATCAATGGCAACCGTCAGCTCCCCGGCGAGCGGCTTGCCGCCGATAGTGCCATCCAGCTCCGTCAGACTGGCGTTGAGTTGCAGCGGCTCAAGAGCGTCGAGCTGCACCGCGAAGTCGCTGGCAATACGGCCGCGGGTCGGCAGCCAGGGCGTGAGATCGACCGACTGCAGCGCGCCCGTGCAGCTGCCGGTAGTACCACTGAGCGGCGTTGTCGTGCACGCGGCCTGCAGCTGGCCCTGCGCATCACCCAGCGCCGCTGCGGGAGAGAAGGTAAGAGTCGTGCCGTCCCACTGGAAGGGCATCGCGATAATGCTGGCCGGATAGCGGGGCAGATCCACCGTGGCGCTGAGCTCGCCTTCCAGCGCATCACGCGTGCCGGCAGCGTGAACGGCGGCTGCGGCCAGCTCAAGATCGCCGGGCAGTGCCATGGGGGCCGTCAGCGTCCCGTCAAGGCGGAGAGGCAGCGCCGGATCCAGCAGGTTGATTTCCGCCGTCGCCGTCAATTGCCATGGCTGCTGCAGCTGAGCGTCGATGAGCAGCGCGTCCAGCGCGCCGCGTGCATCGAGGCGGGCGGTCAATGGCGTCGCGGCGTCGCTCTCGCCGTGCTGAAGCTGGAGCTGCAGATCGAGCGGATAGGCGTCGCGCAGCTGGATGTTGCCATCGCTGCTCAGCGCGGTGGTCTGGTAGCGCAGGGAGAGGTCGCGCCAGCCGGCACGGCTGCCTGCCCAGCTGAGAGCGGCGCGGATATCGTCGATAACCACCTCGGTCTCACCTGTGACGACTGTCAGCCGATCCACGGCCAGCGCCGGCACGGTCAGCCGCAGCGGCAGTGTCATCGCTGGCAGCTCGCGCTCGGAGGACTCTTCTTTTGTCTTGGTTGCGAGAGGAACAGCGACGCGAACGGCCTGAGCGGACAGTGGTTCCAGCCGCAGACGCCGGCCGCGACGCAGCTCCAGGCCCAGCTGCAGCGCGTCGACAGTGACCACAACGCCATCGGACTGCGCATAGCTGACCTGATCAATGGCGATGCCCTGCTGCCAGCTGCCGCTGACGCCGTCCAGTACAAGGCCGGGCACCCAGCGGGCAGCCAGCTGGAGCGACCAGGCCGTGCCGCTGGTGGTGCCCACCAGCCAGCCGCCGCCCAGCACGACCAGGCCGACCACCACGGTGACCACCAGCCCCGCCCGGCGCAGCGTGCTGCGCTTCATAGCGGCGGCCCCATGAAGACGTGAAGCTGGAACCCGCTTTCATCACTTTTCACCGGCACCGCCAGATCGACCCGGATCTGCCCGATGGGCGAGAGCCAGCGGACGCCGATGCCGGCGCTCTGGTGCCAGGAGGCGTCGCTGTCATTAAACGCCCGACCAGCGTCAGTGAAGAGCGCAAATCGCCACTGCTCCGCGAACTTGAAACTGTACTCGGCACTGGCGACGTTGAGGTAGCGCCCGCCCACCAGTTTGCCCGATACGTCGCGTGGCCCCAGCGATTCGAAATCATAGCCACGAACGGTCTGGTCGCCGCCGGTGAAAAACCGTTGCGAGGCCGGGATCAGCTCGATCTCATCAGTGGTGATCACACCCACTTCGCCCCGTACCACCAGCAGATGGTGCCCGCCCAGGTGGAGTATACGTTTGTGACCAGCCACCGCCCGCAGGAAGCGGGTGTCTGCGCCGAGACTCTGGTCGGAGCCGGAGAGACGCAGCCAGGTGCGGTTGCCCGAGAGCGGATCCGCCACCTTGGGCAAGAGCAGCCCGTTGAAGTTGAGGGCCGGCACCAGATAGCTGACGCGCTGGCGCGGCTGGCTGCCCTGACGATAGGTCTCATTCTCCAGCGTGGCGCCGACGCTGCCGTACCAGTAATCGCTCAGACGATCGCTGTAGAAGAGTCCCAGTGAGGCGATGGTGCTGTCGGTATCTTCAATATCGAACCGCTCCAGCGTCGCCGAGGCGGTGACGCTCTGCCACAGCGGTCGCGCCAGCGGAATCCGGTATTTGGCGGTCAGCTCCTGCTGGGGTGCCGACAGCCACGTTTCTGTGGTGAGCTGATGGCCACTGGCCGACACCTGCGGCCGCTCCCAGCGCAGGCGCACACGCGGCCCGGTGTCGGTGCCAAACCCCGCGCCCACCGCAAACCGGTGGCGAGGAGCATCCTCCAGTTCAACATCAACCGCCACGGTCTGGTCAGCCTGGGGCCGGGTGCGCACGGATACGGTATTGAAATAGAGGCTGTCCTGCAGGTCGCGGTAGAGGTCGGTGAGTGCCTCGCGACGGTATGGCGACCGCGGCTCGAATGGCACCAGCCGGTGCAGCAGATCGGGGTTCAGTTTACTGCCCTGAAAGCGAACATCACCGAACCGGTAGAGCGGTCCGCTGGCCAGGGTCAGGACAGCTGTGCCGGTCTCCTGCTCCGCGTCGAGCAGCAGTCGGCTTTCGCGGTAGGCGGCATCGAGGTAGCCGGCGGCGATGACGGTCTCCAGCAGGTCGCGCTTAAATTCGTCGTACTGCTGCTGGATGACCGGCGCGCCGACCTTGAACGGCTGACGCGCCAGCAGGGCGGCGACTGCGCGTCGCTCAGCCGCACCCCCTTCCACCTGTAACTGCGGCTCGGCCCAACGCAGCCGCGGTCCCGGTGTGATCTCCAGTGCCAGCCGATTGCCCCTGGCTGTCTGTTCCACACGCCAGCTGAACGTCGTGCGATAAAAGCCGAGTGCTTCGCTGGCTTCGCTGATGGCGGCGGCGAGTTTGCGTTCCAGCTGGCGCGGTTGTGTGAGCTGCTCTGCCTCCACTGGCCCAATATGGACGCGGATGTTATCAGTCAGCCGTGCACCGGCCCCTTTGACCTCTACCGGCACCGGCGCCGCATCGGAAGGAAGTGCGATCACGCCCAGCAAGGCGAGCCAGATGAGCGGGTATACGGGCCAGCGCCGCGCGCTGCGCCTGCAAACTCTTCCCGGGCCAGACACGGACGTGCCCCTTCTGCTGAATTTGTCAGGAAGCGGGGTGGATCGCTCCCAGAATGCGCGGTGCCGCGGCGCCCGTAACCGAGGGTGCATTGCCCGGGCGTCCAGCCAGAGTTTGCCGGGCAAGCCAGGCAAACGCTACAGCTTCTACCCATTCTGGTGCCAGGCCGAGGCGATCCGTGGTGGCGACAGGCAGCGGCGCGAGATGATCGGTCAGCCGTCGCATCAGGTCGCTATTATAGGCACCACCGCCACAGACATAGATTTCCGTGACCGCAAGCGGGGCGCTGACGATGGCTTGGGCAATGCTGACTGCGGTCAGTTCACTCAGGCTCGACTGTACGTCGGCGGCGCTCAGATTAGCGGCCGGGTCGAGTTGCGTCAGCAGCCACTGCAGGTTGAAACGTTCGCGGCCAGTGCTTTTGGGCGGAGGGAGAGCGAAGAAGGGATCGCCGAACAGCCGCGTCAGCAGTGCCGAATCGACGCGACCGGAACCGGCCCAGGCGCCGTCGGCATCGAAAGGCTGACCGAGGTGGCGTGCGGCCCAGGCATCCAGCAGCACGTTGCCGGGTCCGGTATCAAACCCCAGCAGCGCGTCGCTGTCGATCAGTGAGACGTTGGCCATGCCACCGATATTGACGACGGCGCGCGCCTGCTGACCGCCGAACACTGCACGGTGAAATGCAGGCACCAGCGGTGCGCCCTGGCCGCCCGCAGCAATATCGCGACGGCGGAAATCGGCGACGGTGGTGATGCCAGTCAGTTCCGCCAGCGTGGCGGCATCGCCGATCTGGAGGGTGAAGCCATGCTGCCCCGCCGGCCGGTGACGAATGGTCTGTCCGTGACTGCCGATGGCTCTGACCATTGCGGCGCTTACGCCAGCATGTTTTAGCAATTGCCGGACTGCGTCAGCGAGCGCCATGCCCAGCGCCCGGTCCGCCACGCCCATCCGGTCGATCTCGTCCGGCCCGGGCTGGCAAAGATCGAGCAGCAGCTGGCGCAGCGCTGGGTCAAATGAAGTGGAGAGAGCGGAGACCAGCTGTGGCTGGTCCCCGTCGAAGCGGACCAGCACAGCGTCGATGCCGTCGAGGCTGGTGCCGGACATCAGCCCGATAAAGAGCTCCGCCGGCAGGCTCATGAGAGGGTCAGCCCTTGCTGGACTGAGTCGAAGCAGCAGCCAGCTTCAGCCGCTGTTCAATGGAAGCGAATTCGGTCTTCAGTTCACCAATCTGGGCCAGGAAGCGCTTGTGCTCCGCGCCAGCCAGCTTGGTCGCCTGCGGCAGCTGGTGAACGATCTTGCTCGGGTCCTTGTGGACACCGTTGACCAGAAACTCATAATGCAGGTGCGGCCCGGTAGCGTAACCGGTGGCACCAACCCAGCCGATCAGCTGTCCCTGCTTCACCCGCTCGCCAGCACGCACGGCACGTTTGTGCAGGTGCAGATACTTGGTGGTGTACTGCTGGCCATGCTGGATGACGACGAAATTACCGTTGGGCTTGGTGAAACCGGCCTGAGCGACACGGCCGTCGCCTGCTGCGTAGACCGGCGTGCCGGTCGGTGCGCCGTAATCGATGCCGCGGTGCGGCCGCGTCACCTTGAGGACAGGATGCAGTCGTTTGGGGTTGAAGTGCGAGGTCACCCGCAGGAAGTCGAGCGGCGCGCGCAGGAACGCACGCTTCATGCTCTCGCCTTCGGGCGAGTAATAACTGACATGGCCGTCGCTGTCTTCATAGCGGTAGGCCTGATAAGTCTTGCCGCGGTTGGTAAACGAGGCCGCGAGAATGGGGCCGTTACCTACCTTGCGATCGCCGAGCCAGTACTCCTCATACAGCACGGTGAACTCATCGTCGGCGCGGATATCGAGCACAAAATCGACCACACCGCCAAACACCTTGGCCAGCTCCAGGATGACCGCGTCAGCCAGACCGGCGTTGGTGCCGGCCTTGTAGAGCGAGCTGGTGATGACTCCGTGTGCTGCCTGGCGCCGTACTTCTGGCTCGCGCACCACTTTCTCAGCCACGAAGCTGTCATCGGTGCGGGTGTACTGGGTGGAGGTCAGAAGATCGTGCTCGTAGCGGAGAGATTGCAGGGCGCCGTCGTCGCTCAGCTGGAATGCCAGCTTCTGGCCGGGGAAGATCCTGGTGAGGGTTTTTGCCTCAGGACCGGAGCGCATTACTTCATGCAGGTCGGCGGCCGAGATACCGGCGCGCTGGAAGAGCTTGGCGAGGCTGTCGCCGCTGCGGACTGTCACTTCCTGCCAGGAAGCATCGAAAATTTCTTCTGCGAGGGAGATGTCGGCTTCGGTGCTGGCGAGTTCGTTGCCCTGTTCATCGGGCGCCAGTCCGAGCACCTCTTCAGCAGGTGCTACCCGGGGCAGAGGCTCAAGCTCCAGAGGCAGGGGCATTGCGGTGCGATTGGCCTCGACCCGCTCACTGGGAAGCAGCAGGCCCAGGAACATCAGGGTCACGGCGGCACCGACCGCTGCCATATGAGCCTTGGGAAGACGCTGGATGAGCCCAAAAAGATTTGCGCGCTGAGATGGATTCTGGTCAGTCATGAATTCTGGCTATTGGTCAGGAGTTGCGGGCGCGCCCGCCGTAAATTTTTCTGGACAGGCAAGCCGGTAACGCCGGCTTGCAGAGCATGTTTGCAGTCTAGCAAAGACTGCTAAGTTCGCCGGCCTCTCTCTTTGGTTTTGCGACAGGTTGCGGTATGGTTCGCCATTCGCACGTGGTAAGGCCGCAAGTTTGACGCGTTTCAGAATGACGTCAAGAGTTTTAGGCTTCTCTTCATCTCCTGCCACAACTGCGCCCTTCTTGCTTCATTTATATGGTGCTGCACAAATGACCCATGCCGTTGATCTCATCGACGATCTCATGGCGCGAGACCTGATCGCGCAAACCACCAGTGAGGAGGCTTTCGGTGAACACCTGCGCAGTGGGGCGCGGACCCTCTACTGCGGTTTCGATCCGACGGCGGACAGTCTGCACCTTGGCCATCTGGTGCCGCTGCTGGTGCTGCGGCGCTTTCAGCTGGCCGGACACCGGCCGCTGGCACTGGTAGGTGGTGCGACGGGCCTGATCGGGGATCCCAGCTTCAAGGCCCAGGAACGCCGGCTCAACACGGCGGATGTCGTCCAGAGCTGGGTTGGGAAGCTGCAGGGGCAGGTGAGCCGGTTTCTCGATTTCGACGCGGGCAGCAGCAGTGCCGTTGTCGTCAATAACCTGGACTGGACCGGTGAGCTCTCGGCCCTCGACTTCCTGCGTAATGTCGGCAAGCACTTTTCTGTCAATGCCATGATTCATAAAGAGTCGGTTAAGCAGCGCCTGGAGCGGGAGGGTGAAGGCATCTCCTTCACCGAGTTCTCCTACATGCTGCTGCAGTCGCTCGACTTCGCAGAGCTGTATAAGCGCTATGGCTGCACCATTCAGGTGGGCGGTTCTGACCAGTGGGGCAATATCACCGGTGGCATCGATCTGACCCGGCGTCTGCATGGCGCCCAGGTGTTCGGTATGACTGTTCCGCTCGTGACGAAAGCGGATGGCACCAAATTCGGCAAAACGGAAAGCGGTGCCGTCTGGCTCGATCCGGCCAGGACCTCGCCTTACGCCTTTTATCAGTTCTGGATCAATAGTGCGGATGCGGACGTCTACAAATTCCTCCGCTACTTCACTTTCCTGTCGCCGGCCGAGATCAGTGATATCGAGGCGGCGGACCGTGAGCGCCAGGGGCGACCCGAGGCGCAGGGTATTCTGGCTGACGAGGTGACCCGACTGGTTCACGGTGATGAGGGGCTGCAGGCTGCCAAGCGAATCACCGAGTCGCTGTTTGCCGGCGATCTTCAGGCAATGACGGAAGCCGATCTCGAGCAGCTGCGTCTCGACGGGCTTCCCAGCTCCAGTATCGAGCCGGAGGGGCTGACGGAAATGACCTGGACCCAGCTGCTGTCAGAGTGTGGGCTGGCGACTTCGGGCAAGCAGGTGAAGGATGCGCTCGGTAACCGCGCAGTGGTTGTCAACGGCGTGGCGCTCGGTCCCGACGACAACCGGCGTGTTGTGGAACTGCTGGAACCGGCGGCAGCCATGTACGGCCGCTTCTTCCTGGTACGTCTGGGCAAGAAGAAGTACCACCTGTTTGAACGATCGGCCTGACATTTTTGTGAAGGGGTATTGACGCCGTGTTTTTAACCCCTATAATGCGCGCTCTCCTGACGTGACGGCCTCGAAACGAAGCGCTGCAGCGACAGGGGAAGCAACTCCCGGCGAGAATCGCACCAGCGAAAAAGCCTGAAAAAAAGAGTTGCAAAGACGAGAAG
>JAJUJZ010000096.1 GCA_029265075.1 Gammaproteobacteria bacterium
AGACTGGAGGTGCAGACCACCGCTCGCAGCGCGCCGCTGATCAGCCCCGCTTCCACCCAGCTGCGCACCTTGCGGTCGAGCGAGCCGTGGTGCAGCGCGATCATGCCCGCCCAGTCCGGGCGCGCTTCGAGCAGCGCCTGATACCAGAGCTCCGCCTGCGAGCGGGTATTGGTGAACACCAGTGTAGTGCCGCTGCGGTCGATCTCCTCGACCACCTGCGGCAGCAGCCGCAGGCCGAGGTGGCCGGCCCACGGAAAGCGCTCGCTGGTGGGCGGCAGGAGGGTGTCGATCGCCAGTTCGCGGGGAGTGTCGCCGCGCACCAGCAAGCCGCCGTCCGGCCCCAGCAGCACGTCGCGCGCATGGTCGAGATCGCCCAGCGTCGCCGACAGGCCCCAGACGCAGAGACCCGGTTGCCAGCGTCGCAGCCGGGCCAATGCCAGCTGCGCCTGTACACCGCGCTTGTTGCCGAGCAGCTCGTGCCACTCGTCGACCACCACCATCCGCAGATGGCGGAACAGCGTGTTCGCCTCGGCGCGCGACAGCAGCAGCGAAAGGCTCTCTGGCGTGGTGACCAGCGCCGTCGGCAGGCGTCGCGCCTGCGCGGCGCGCTCGCTCGAACCGGTATCGCCGGGGCGGCTGGCGATGGTCCAGTGTGGCGCCAGCTCGGCTGCGGCGCGCGCCAGCGCGCGGGTGGTGTCGGCCGCCAGCGCGCGCATCGGCGTCAGCCAGAGCACGGTGAGCGGTGGCGCGGCGCGATCTGGTCGGCCGGTTGAAGCAAACGCTGCCAGAGCGCCGAGCCAGACCGCATAGGTCTTGCCCGCTCCGGTGGGCGCGTGGAGCAGGCCGGAGTCGGTGGCAGCGATCGCTTCCCAGACGCGGCGCTGAAAAGGAGCCGGTTGCAGACCCTGCCTTTGCAGCCACTGCTGAGGTTGAAGAGATTTCGACATCGCCGGCTCATCTTGCACGCTTGCTACTCTGACCGGCGCTGCCATCCGTGGCTCAATCGGACACACAGGTTGGTGGGCCTAGCAGAGGGCCAGTTACCGGATGCGCAACTCGGGTGGCAGCAGCGCACGCAGCGTTTCCAGCGTATCCGCCTCGCTGATCGGCTTGTCGCGACGCCAGCGCAACATGCGCGGGAAGCGAACGGCTACCCCGCTCTTGTGACGGGTCGATGGTGCGATGCCCTCGAAGCCCAGTTCGAACAGCTGGGTTGGTGTGACGCTGCGTACCGGTCCGAACTTCTCCACGGTGGTCTTGCGAATAATCGTGTCGAGCTGGCGGAACTCCGCATCCGACAGGCCTGAGTAGGCTTTGGCGAACGGCACCAGTCGGCGGTCCGGCGCGTCGGGGCTCTTGTCCCACACCGCGAAGGTGAAATCGGTGTAGAGACTGGCGCGGCGACCGTGGCCGCGCTGCGCATAAATCAGCACGGCGTCCACCGAGTAGGGCTCGATCTTCCACTTCCACCAGATGCCGTCGCTGCGGGTGCGGCCAACACCGTATCGCGATTCCCGCTCCTTGAGCATCAGTCCCTCGACGCCGCGCTCGCGCGATTCGCTGCGCAGCGCGGCAAGCTCGGCCCAGCTCTCGCCCATCACCAGGGGCGACAGATGCAGCGTCGGCTGTGCGATGGCCCTGACGAGTGATTCCAGCTGCGTGCGCCGCTCCCGTTGCGGTTGCTGGCGCAGGTCGGCATAGCGCCATTCGAGCAGGTCGTAGGCGAGCAGCGCGGCCGGCAACTCCTGCAGCAACTTGGCGGTGAGATTCTTGCGGCCGATGCGCTGCTGCAGCAGGGCAAACGGCTGCACGCGGTCGTCGCGCCAGATGACGATCTCGCCGTCGATCACGGTGCCGTCGGGGAGCGCTTCGCCCATGGCGGCGAGCTCCGGAAACCGTTCGGTGATCAGCTCCTCGCCGCGCGACCAGAGCCACATCTTGCTGTCGCGCTTCACCAGCTGCGCGCGGATGCCGTCCCATTTCCACTCCGCTAGCCAGCTGTCGGTCGTTCCCAGTTGTTCACCCGGATCGCTCTCCTCCGGCAGCGCCAGCGGGTGCGCGAGAAAGAAGGGATAGGGCTGGCCGCTGGCGCGGGGATTGAACGCATCCTGCGAGTCGGGCGCGATCAGTGCGTGGTAGTCCGCGGCAGTAGGACGGGCGTCGATCGCGGTATAGCCCACCATCCGCTCCGCCACCCGTTTGGCCTCGACGCCGGCGACCGCCGCCAGCGCCCTGGTGACGGTCAGTCGCGACACGCCCACCCGGAACGAGCCGGTGAGCAGCTTGCCGCACACCAGCCGGCCGTGGGTGTCGAGGCGCGCCCAGATGTCGAGCAGGCGGGGCGTCAGCTCCTCCGGCGGCAGGCCACGCAGGGGCAGCAGATATTCCTCCACCCAGAAGGCGAGGCCGTGTTCGGTATCGGGGGCGGTCGGTGGGGGCAGCAGCAGGGCGATGGTCTCGGCGAGGTCGCCCACTGCCTGGTAGCTCTCGTCGAACAGCCACTCCGGCAGGCCGGCGGCGAGGCGGGCCTGCTCGCGCAGCAGCCGGGTCGGCACCAGCTGACGCGGCTTGCCACCGGCCAGGAAGTAGACCGCCCAGGCGGCATCAGCCGGCTCTGCGGCATGGAGATAGCGGACGATCGCCGCCAGCTTGACATTGGTGCCGGTGCGGGCGTCGATCTCGGCGTAGAGCTCCGCAAATGCCTTCACTACCGCTCCTCGGGCGGCGGCTCCGCCGGGCCGGGCGTGGCAGGATTCGATGTCTGTACCGGCTCCGATTCGCCGGCTAAGTCCGCCACGGCGTCGTTAACGGCGGAGGGTTCTCCGGTTTCGCCGTCATGCTCCTCATCGCCATATTCGGTTTCGAAAGACTGGGCGTCGAGGCCCGCCTCCTCGCAGAGCCAGCGCACCAGCGGGTGGGTCTGGCCATGGGTGACGATCACCCGCTCGGCGCCGGTGGCATTGATGGCCCACAGCAGGCCGGGCCAGTCGGCGTGATCCGATACGACAAAGCCTCGGTCCACGCCGCGCCGGCGCCGGGTTCCCCGCAGCTGCATCCAGCCACTGGCGAAGGCGTCACTGTGGTCGGGAAAGCGGCGCAGCCAGGTGGTGCCGGACGCTGACGGCGGTGCGAGCACCAGCGCCTGGCGCAGCACGCTGCGGTCCTCGACCTCGCTCACCTTGCGCGTCGGTGGCAGCGCAATGCCCGACTCGCGGTAGACGCGGTTGAGGGTTTCCACGGCGCCGTGGCAGATGATCGGGCCGGTGGCGGGGTCGAGCCCGTGCAACAGTCGCTGCGCCTTCCCCAGCGCATAGCAGAACAGCACGCTGGCGCGGCCGGCCGCGGCGTTGTCGCGCCACCACGCGTTGATTTCGGCCAGCAGCTCGTCGTTGCTGCGCCAGCGGTAGATCGGCAGGCCAAAGGTCGATTCGGTGATGAAGGTGTCGCAGCGCACCGGCTCGAACGGCGCGCAGGTGGGCTCCGGCTCCACTTTGTAATCGCCCGAGGCGACCCAGACGCGGCCGCCGCGCTCGAGCCGGATCTGCGCCGAGCCGAGCACATGGCCGGCTGGATGGAAGCTGATGGCGACGCCGTTATGGTGGATGGTCTCGCCGTAGGGGAGCGTCTGCAGGTCGATCTCGCCAAGGCGGGAGCGGAGGATGCTGGCACCGGGCGCGGCCGCCAAGTAGTGGCCGCTGCCGGTGCGGGCGTGGTCAGAGTGGGCGTGAGTCAGCAGCGCCCGCTCGACTGGCCGCCAGGGGTCGATATAGAAGTCGCCGGGCGGACAGTAGAGTCCTTCCGGGCGGGCGACGACGAGATCACGGCTGGGATCGGCGGGCATGGCAACAGGGCTGGCATCGATCTTCATGCTGACCGGCCAGTGGGGGCTAAGTGCCCCTTGGCGAAGAGCCTGGCCAGGTGTGCGGCTGGCCAGGCTCGGGCCGCAGCGGTAAGGTGGTCCTCTCCGGTTACTGTGGACTTGCAGAATGTCGACCAGCACCTTGCCTTCGCTCTATATCCCGCATGGCGGTGGTCCCTGTTTTTTCATGGATGATCCGCAGGGCATGTGGACCCGGCTCGGCGACTACCTGCGCGGGCTGCCAGCCACGTTGCCGGCCCGGCCGAAGGCTATTGTGCTGATCTCCGGACACTGGGTGACCCCTGGCTTCACCGTGACGGGCGCCGCGCAGCCGGAGCTGATCTACGACTATTACAACTTTCCGCCCCATACCTACGAGCTGCAGTACCCGGCGCCCGGCGCGCCTGAACTGGCGGCCCGTATTGTCGGGCTGCTGCAGGCAGCGGATCTGCCGGCCTCGATCGACGCCAGGCGCGGCTTCGACCACGGCATGTTCATCCCGCTGAAGCTGGTCTGCCCGGCCGCCGACGTGCCGGTGGTGCAGCTCTCGCTGCGAGCCGATTACGACCCCGCCGCCCATCTGCGCGCCGGCGCAGCGCTGGCCGCGCTGCGCGCTGAGGGGGTGCTGATCCTTGGCAGCGGCATGAGCTTCCACAACATGCGCGCCTACGGCGACCCCCGTGCCACCGAGGCGGCGGCTGCATTCGATGCGGCGCTCACGGCCGCGGTAGAGTCTGCCCCCGAAGCCCGCCGCGCGGCGCTGCGCAACTGGGAGACGCTGCCGGCAGCCCGGCTCAGCCATCCGCCCCGGGCCGAAGAACATTTCATGCCGCTGCTGGTGGCAGCTGGCGCCGGTGGTGATGCCCCGGCCCACCGTGATTTCACCGATGAGATCATGAATGTGGCGATTTCCGCATTTCGTTTCGGCTGATACAGCGCGTCGTGGCAAGACCAGTGGTCAAAGAGCCAGTACCACGCGGCTGGCCCTGGCCAGACAGGCACAGAAAGAAAAGGAACAGACAGATGCAGATGCGACCTCTTGGCCAATCCGGCCTGCAAACCGCGCCGCTGATCTTCGGCGGCAATGTCTTCGGCTGGACCGTAAAAGAACCGGCGGCGTTCGACCTCATCGACGCCTGGCTGGACGCAGGTTTCAACGCGATCGACACGGCCGACATGTATTCCAGCTGGGTGCCCGGCCATCAGGGCGGCGAGTCGGAAACCGTGCTCGGCAACTACTTCAAGGTGCGCGGGAACCGCGACCGCATCCTGCTCGCCACCAAAGTGGGGCTGGAGATGCCGGGCGGCAAGGGGCTGTCGCGCAAGTGGATCATGCAGGCGGTCGAGGATTCGCTGCGGCGTCTGCAGACCGAGTACATCGACCTCTACCAGTCCCACACCGACGATTCCGATACGCCGCTGGAGGAGACGCTGGAGGCGTATCAGCGGCTGATCGAGCAGGGCAAGATGCGCGCCATCGGCGCCTCCAACTACGAGGTCGACCGTCTGGCAGAGGCACTGCAGGTAGCTGAGCGTGCCGGGCTGCCGCAGTATCAGACGCTGCAGCCGCTCTACAACCTCTACGATCGCGGCTTCGAAGCGGAGCTGGCGCCGTTCTGTCAGCAGCATGGAGTGGGCGTGATCCCCTATTTTGCGCTCGCCAGCGGTTTCCTGAGCGGCAAGTACCGCTCGCTGGAGGACGCGAAGGGGCGGGCGCGAGAGGGGATGGTCGGCAAATATTTCAATGAACGCGGCATGGCGATCCTCGATGCGCTGGATGCGGTGGCGGCCAGTCATCAGGTGGCGCCAGCCGCCGTGGCCCTGGCGTGGTTGCTGGCCCAGCCCACCGTGACGGCGCCGATCGTCAGCGCCACCAGCCGCGAGCAGCTGGCGCAGCTGGCGGAGGCCGCCCGGCTCCAGCTCACCGCCGATGAGCTGGCGCGGCTGAGCGCCGCCAGTGCGGATAACGGATCGGCTGACTGAGGAGTTGTAGTGGTTCCATTATCGATACTTGATCTGGCCCGAGTCCGGGAAGGCGGCAGCATCCGGGAAGCGCTCGACGCCGCCCGCGACCTCGCCCGTCACGCCGAACAGTGGGGTTATCGTCGCTTCTGGCTGGCGGAGCACCACAACATGCCCGGCATCGCCAGCGCCGCCACGTCACTGGCGATCAGTCATGTCGCGGCTGGCACCAGCACCATCAGGGTGGGTGCTGGCGGCATCATGCTGCCGAACCATTCGCCACTGGTGATCGCTGAACAGTTCGGCACGCTGGACGCGCTCTACCCGGGCCGGATAGAGCTGGGCGTGGGACGAGCGCCAGGCACCGATCAGGTAACGGTCCGTGCCTTGCGGCGGGATCCGGCCAGCGCCGACCGCTTTCCGCAGGATGTACAGGAGCTGCAGTTCCTGCTCGGCCCGCCGCAGCCGGGGCAGGCCGTGCTGGCTATCCCCGGGGCTGGCAGCAACGTGCCGCTGTGGATTCTCGGTTCCAGCACGTTTGGCGCCGCGCTGGCTGCCGAACTGGGGTTGCCTTACGCGTTCGCGTCACACTTTGCGCCGGCCGCGCTGCATACGGCGCTCAAGGTCTACCGCGAGCGCTTCCGTCCGTCAGAACAGCTGGCTGCGCCCTACGCCATGATCGGCGTGAACGTGATCGTGGCCGACACCGATGCTGAGGCGACGCGTCTCGCTACAACTCAGCAAATGTCGTTCGTCGACCTGGTGCGTAATGCGCGTGGCCTCAGCAAGCCCCCCATCGACGATATCGAAACTTACTGGTCGCCGCTGGAAAAGGCTCACGCGCTGCAGATGCTGGCCTGCTCGGCGATCGGCTCGCCAGCCACAGTGCGCGACAAGCTGCAGCAGATCCTCGACGCCACTGGCGCTGACGAGCTGATCGTGGTGTGCGACGTATTTGACCACCAGCAGCGGCTGAGATCTCTGCAACTGCTGGCAGAGGTGGCGGCGGGTTAGCCGAGCGCCTGCGCGGGGATGACGCTGGCGGAGCCGGCTACGGCCGCGAGCTCTTGCCGTGTGAAACAGTGGCGATGATATCGCGCAACAGCGCGTCGGGGTCCGGCTGAGGCTCAGCCCAGGTCCCCCCACACGAACTGCAGAATGCTGAGCGCGGTCAGCGGCGCAGTTTCGGTGCGTAGCACGCGCGGGCCCAGTTGCAGCGCCTCGAATCCGGCTGCCTCCGCCAGCGCGATCTCGGCGGCGCTCAGCCCCCCTTCCGGGCCGATGGCCAGCGCCACACTGGCGGGCCGAGCCGAGCTGGAGAGCGCGCTGGCGGTGCGATGGTGCAGGACAAATCGGCGTTCGGCGTTGCAACCCGCGAGCCAGCTGGCGAACGGCTGGGGCTCAGCAAGGTGGGGCAGCGTCGCGCGACCGCACTGTTCGCAGGCGGCAATAATGACGCCGCGCCAATGCTCCAGCCGGCGCTCGGCACGCTCGCCTTTCAGACGCACTTCGACCCGCTCGGTGAGCAGCGGCACAATCCGGCTGACACCCAGCTCGGTCGCCTTCTGTACCACGAAATCCATGCGCTCGCCTTTGGAGATGGCGATACCCAGCTCGATGGCGAGTGGGGATTCCGCTATGCCGGGCGCCGGCTCACCGATCCGCAACGTGACAGCCCGCCGGTCGACGTCCACCACCTCAGCGTCATAATCGCAGCCATCGCCATTGAACAACTGGACCGTTGCGCCGGTCTGGATGCGTAATACCCGCGCCAGATGGTGAGACGGCCCGCTCTCCAGCTCGAGTGTCTGGTCGGGCTGCAGCGATTGAGTCGTGTAAAAGCGTGGCATGCGCACTAACAGCTCCTGCAAGGTCATCGGTCCGGCGCGGCAGCATAACGCATCGCCGGCCACTGCCGGGATGGCATGAATCAGGTACGCTGCGCGCTGATGAGGCGGTGGCGAAGCGAGGACGGGATGCAGGCGGACGGTTTCTTCGAAGGACTGGGCGAAATCATTGGTACCGTGATCCGCTGGATCGTGGACGGGCTGGGCTGGCTATTTGCCCTGTTCGCAACCGCCGGCTCCGATTTCCTTGACGGGCTGTCGCGCGCGCTCGGGATCAGCCCTTCCTTTCTCGGGATGATCGCGCTGGTTATCGGGTTGCTGCTGCTGGTGGCCGCCGTCCGCGCGCTCCTGCGTCGTGCCTTTATCAGCGGCGTGATCTGGCTGCTGCTAGGGCTGTGGCTGCTGAGCTGGCTGATTTCCTGAGACAACGCCCGGCCGTGGCCGGGCGTGCGGCACGCCTCAGAAGTTGCGCATGAACTGGACTGCCACCGAGCGGCCGCGCTCGACCAGTGCAGTACCGCTGCCGTCACCACCCGGTACGCCCAGCCAGTTGGAGACGGTGATCTCGTCGCCCAGGTTACGACCGAGAATCGCCACTTCCCAGCTGCGGTCCGCCGGTCCGTAGCCGATGCGCAGATCGATCTTGGTGAAGCTGTCCTGCTCGAACAGCGGATCGGCGGTGGCCAGCAGGAAGAACGAGTCGCTGTAGCTCAGGGTGGGCGTGATGCGCAGTTCGTTCGGACCCATCGGTACGATCAGATGGGCGCTGATGCTGCCGCTCCAGTCGGGCGCATAGGCGCGCTGTTTGCCGTCGAGGTCCGCGACGCAGCTCGGATCGGCCACCAGCTGCGCCTTGGTGCATTCACCGTTGGGATAGTCCTCGTAGGTGGCGTCGAGAAAGCCCACATCCGCTGTCACGGTGAAATATTCCGAGGCAATCCAGGTCAGCCCCAGCTCCACGCCCTGCGAGGTCGAACCGGCCACATTGGTGATATGCGAGGCGAGGTTGGCGTCGAAGGTGGTCTCCTGCAGCCCTTCGTACTCCATATAGAACAGCGCCAGGTTCAGCTCGAGACTGTTGTCCAGCAGGCGGCTCTTCAGGCCGATCTCGTAAGCATCCACCTCTTCCGGTCCGAATACGCTCGGCGTCGAGGTGGCACTGAACCCGCCCGCCTTGAAGCCCTTGCTGTAGGAGGCATAGGCCATGATGGTTTCGGTGAGGTCGTACTGCACATTCACCGACGGCATAAACTTCGAATCCTTGCGGCTGGTGCGTTCGAAATCGCCGGTGAAGCAGCCGATGATGAGGCAGATCGCTTGGGTACGAGACACCGGGAACGGCAGCATGGTGGAAGGGAAGCGGTCGTCCGGGTAAGGAACATAGCTCTCCCAGTAACCATTGACCGAAGTGCCGACGGTCAGGCTGCGATGAGCGGACTTTTTCACCTCCGTATAGCGTGCCCCCACACTGACACGCAGCGCATCG
>JAJUJZ010000116.1 GCA_029265075.1 Gammaproteobacteria bacterium
GACTCCCCCCTGGCGGGGTCTGCTCCGGCCGCGCCGACGGTTACGACTGCGCCAGATTTGCCGCATGTCATCGCCATCACCAGTGGCAAAGGCGGGGTCGGCAAGTCGAGTATCACGGTCAATCTGGGACTCGCACTGGCACGCGGTGGGGCTCGAGTCTGCCTGTTCGATGCGGATACCGGACTGGCCAATATCAACATTCTGCTGGGACTCACGCCGCGCCTGACGCTGGAGCAGGTGGTTCGCGGCGACCAGCGTATCGAAGAGATCATGCTGGAGGCGCCTTACGGCCTGAAAGTGGTGCCCGGCGCCAATGGCATCAGCGAATGCGTGTCGCTGCAGGCGCATCAGCAGCTGCATCTGGTACAGGAGCTGGCCCGCATCGAGGCAGCATTTGACTATCTGCTGCTGGATACCGCTGCCGGGGTCGCCGAAGAAACGCTCCATTATGTCGCGGCAGCCCACCAGGCGCTGCTGGTCATCACCCCGGAACCCACCTCGCTGACCGACGCGTTTTCGCTGGTCAAACTGATGGCGCGACAGCGTCGAGACATCCGCTTCCAGGTCGTGGTCAACATGTGTCCGAATCTCATCGTGGGGCGGGAAATCTTTCAGCGGTTTCAGGGAGCGGTCAAAAAATACATCGGGCTGGAGGTGGAGGCGCTGGGCTATCTGCTGCGGGACGAGAGCCTGCGTAATGCCGTCACCCTGCAGCAGCCAGTGGCGCTGTTCCCGGAAAACGATCCTTCGTGCCGCGGCTTCATGCGGCTGGCGGAGGCGTTGCAGCGCACGGTCCGGAACGAGCCGCCACGACAACGCTTCAGCACCTGGTGGCAGCGCCAGTTCGAGAGTGCGGGGCAGGCTGCTGGCGGTACAGATGGACCGGACGCACGGCTGCAGGCCGAGCAGGAGCGCTTGCTGAAACTGATTGAACAGCAGGAGGCAGCCGCGGTGGCACCGCTGCTGGAGGCGGCTCTGACTGCCTTTTATAAGCGTCATCCGCGGGCGACACTTGAACTGGAGCCTTTGCTGACGCGTGTGGCTGAGTCCGGCAGGGCAGGGAAATCACAGCAGCGGGGTCGGCAGGAGACCGTCTTGCCTGTAACCAATGACATAACGCAAACAGTAACGACTGAAATGCTTGCTCTCACGACGACGCCCGCCTCCGGAGCAACTTCCGCTGCCGGCAGCCAGCGGGTGTATGGCCACGGATATGACCACACCCGTTTCGGCAGCCAGGAACGGCTGGCGGAGCAACTGCGCCAGCGCGAGGCAGCGGGTAATGTCACCGAGTGGCTGACGCAGCTCCTGGCTGCAATGCCGCCCGACTAAACTGCTGCCCGTCCGATAAAGCAGTTTCCGCCCGTATCAGTCTCTCTCCTGTGCACCCGCCGGCTGTTCGCGAAGCCACTGGGCCAGCCGTTCCAGTTCGTGATCACTGAGTTGCGCAGTGACGAAGGCAGGCATGCCATTGAGCCCGTTGCGGGTGATAGCAATGATTGCCTGCGGCGGAAGCGGCGTGCCAAACAGCGGTCTGGCCACGCCCGCGCCGTGACAATGGCCGCAGACGGCACGCCAGATATGGGCGCTGTCCCGCCATTGACCGGCCACCTGCGCCGCTGCCGGCAGTGCGCAAAATGCAGCGATCAGCAGTGTCCATCGCCGCGAGGCTCGACCGCCCCTCATGGATGAATCCCCGATTTGCCCGGCGCCAGAATGCCATTCGGGTCGAGTGCCTGTTTGATGGCGCGATTGACGTCACGATTTACTGAGCCATAGATGCCGGCCAATTTGTCCATGTAATCGATGCCAACCCGATAGAGGCCGTAGCCGTGCTGTGCGAACTCGTGCACCAGTTGTTCGAAGCAGCGGTTGGCGCGCTGCTTTTCGTCAGCATCGTTACGGTTGTAGACCAGGGCGATCAGATGATGGAGATCACGCCCGTTCAGAGTAGGTGCGGCCAGATAGTCGAATCCGTGTGCGCCCAGGATGCGCCGCGCCAGTTTGGCCTGGCGCGCTGCGTCGCTGCCGCGGGCGGGTGATACCGGAGCAAACCACGCCAGTCCGCCGCCGCCCACCCAGTTAAGAATGCCGAATGAAGCGAGCGACAGTTCATTCACCTGTGAGCCGTCATGAAAATCGGGATTGACCCGGCCGCCTACCGCTTCGAACGCCTCCGTCACGATCGCGAGATTGGGAGCGATCTGTGCTGGCGTGCCGTAAAGTGTAAAGGTCATGTTCCAGGTGGCGATGCCACTGTCCCGCGCGGCAGCGTCGATGACAGGCTGTGGCACCGGGCCGGGGCCGTCATACAGCTCGGCCCGGGTTTTGAACGTGCTGAGTGCCATCACGGCCGTGGCCATCACACCGACATTGGTAATGACGCGTTGCAGTTGCAGGCGCCGCATGGTGTCGACCGCTGCGGGCAGCTGCGCTTCGGCGTCAAACTGCACCAGCACGGTGCGGTGACCCGGCGGAGCCGGCATCAGCCAGAGCCCGAGTTTGGTCACCACGCCAAAGTTCGACTGCGTGAAGATGCCATCGAGATAGGGGCCATAGCCATATTTGAACACCTGCCACGAGGTGGTATTGGGAATTGAGCCCATGCCGGTCCGCAGCACGCGGCCATCGGCCAGCACCACCTCCATACCGCAGGCGTGCGCGAAATGATCGCCATAGGGGGTGTTGCCGCCGCCCCGTTCGAGCGTGTTGCCGAGTGGGCTGACGATCGGTCCGGGGCCGGGAAAATCGAGCCACAGCGGAATGTCGCGCTCGCTCAGGTAATCGTGCAGCTGCTGGTAAGTGACCCCCGGTTCCACCAGTGCCGTGCCGAGTTCAGCATCGACCTCAAGAATCCGGTTCATGCGCCTGAGATCGAGGATCAGCTGACCGCGCGTGGCGGGCGACGATGTGCCGTAGCCGAAGTTGCGTCCGGTTGAAGTGGGCCAGAGCGGAATACGATAACGGTTGCAGATCGCCAGAATTCCCTGCACCTCGGTGACCGACTCAGCCATCACCACACCGCTGGGCACATGCGCCTCATCCGGCGCCGGAATCATCATTTTCTGGTACGGGCGCAGGCGGTCGGCTACGGCGACCACGCGGTCTGTACCGAGCAGCCCGCGCAGTTCTCCGAGCGCACGCTCAAACTCGGCAGCGCTCAGTCCAGGAGGCAGGGCGACAAACTGGGTCATGGAGCCCCTCGCAGTCAGCAGATCGGATGGACCGGCGCAGGGCCAGTCGGCGGCATCTTAAGAAGGCTATGTTGCAGTTGCAACTTACTTTTTCTGTGGAGCGGAGACGGCTGCCTCGCTCTGGGCAGGCGCAGCCAGCAGCGCGATATTGCCGGTCAGGCGTTTCATGAAGTCGGTGAACTGCGCTCGCTCGTGGTCACTGAAGCCACTCAGCAATTGCTCATCGCCGGCCTGCGTCATTTCCACTCCGCAGTCATGCAGCAGCTGGCCGGCCGGGGTGAGAAACAGGCGCGTGCGCCGGGCATGGTCGGGATCGGTGGCCACTCTGACCAGACCGCGCCGCTGCAGCGACGCGATGGTGCGGCTGACGACCGACTTGTCGACACCGGAGATGGCGCCGATCCGGGCTGGTGTCGCCCCCGGTTCCACGGCCAGCAGAGCCAGTACCCGCCAGTCGGGCTGGGAGACGCCCAGCGTTGCGCGCAGAATGCGGTTGGTGCGCTGGGTCAGCCGGTTGGCGGCCGCAGTGACCAGAAAGGAGGGGGAGCTTTCCAGGTAAGAAACGGGCTGACCGCTATTCTGGCAGGCCACTGCAGGTGTCGTTTTTCTGGTCGCCATCGTTACGCTTCAGGGTGTCGGAATGGTCGGCAAAACGCCTCGCTGAAGCACTCTAACCCGACTCCCGACAGGCTGGTCAAGCCGCGTCACATGGGCTTGTTCCGGGCCTCATCAAAAAAAGCTGAAAGCAGATATTGACAGGTGCGACGCGGTGTCTTATCTAGGCACCCGAATTGGCTAGGGTTCGCCTAAGCCGAGGATGTTTGGCCATACTTCTTATGGGGTGCTAAATGGCAGCAGGCACGTCAGGCGCAAAAGAGAAGACCAGTACCGAAGAGGATTTCCTCGAGGATGATGAGGACGAAGGCAGCGTCGATTTCGACGAAGCCCCCGAGGAGACGGTAGTGCCGGTGGCACTCAAGGATCCGTCTATCCGCCGCAAGATCGAGGATCGTCTGGAGCGCATCCGGCTCCGCGATGAACTCGGCATCTTCGATGCTGATTGGGACGACATCTGACCCAGCCGGGCCAGCGCGATGCTGGCCCTTTCCATCTGCTGTTTTTTCCTTCCTTATTACATCTGCGTCGGGCGGCTGGACGAATAGTCGCAACTGGACTGTAATCTCACCGTTACTCAGCCGTAGGGCCGCCGATGATGCGTCGTCCGGCCAATCCTACTGATCCTTCACCGGCAATGGATGGAAGCCAGGATGGAATGCAAGGCGGGGCGCAGCGTCCGGCGCCTGTCACTGGCATGAGCAAAAACAGCGACTCCGGCATTCAGCAACGGTTCGAGCAGCTGTCGCGCACGGTGGGCGAGCTGATGGAGAAGGCTGTGCAGAATGAACGCATTCTGCGGCGCTACCAGCAGTTCGAACTGGCGATGCTGAGCGTGAGTGGTCTCGAACCGCTGCTCGATGTGTTGCTCGACGGCAGTCGCCGCCATTTCCAGCTCGATGCTGCAGAGCTCTGGCTGCTCGACCGCGATGCGACCCAGCGGCGTCTGGTGGAGGAGGTGGGCATCGTGCGCGAAGAGCTGCGCTGGCTCGCCGAACCCGCCGCGTTGACCGCGTTGTACCCGACGCATCAGGTGTCCCTCGCCAGTCCGCCGCCGGCTGCAGTATTCCGGCGACGGGCTGTGCGTTCAGCTGCACTGCTGCCGCTGATCCGGCGTGGTCAGCTGATTGGCAGTCTTCATCTCGGCTCATTCTCTCCGCACCGTTTCACTGCCGACAAGTCCACTGATTTCATTACCCACCTCGGCAGCATTGTTGCCATGTGTCTGGAAAATGCGGTCAACCAGGAACGGCTCTACCGACTGAGTCTGGTTGATCCGCTGACTCAGGTGGCCAATCGCCGTGCCTTCGAGCTGTCACTGCGCACCGAGCTGGCACGCGCAGCGCGACGTCGCGAACCCCTGACACTGATGCTGGCCGATATCGATCACTTCAAGGAGATCAATGACCAGCACGGTCACCAGACGGGCGACATGGTATTGCAGCAGGTGGCGGCACAGGTTCAGGCCCTGCTGCGTCAGACCGACCACATTTGTCGTTACGGCGGCGAGGAGTTTGCTTTCATTTTGCCGGCCTGCGGACCGGCGCTGGCCGGAGAGGTGGCAGAGCGCATTCGGATCTGCATAGATCAGCTTGGATTGAGCAGCAGTGCCGGGCTGAGTGTCCCAGTCACCATATCGATCGGTTTTTCCAGCTGGGAGCAGCCCGACCAGCAGCTGGACGAGCAGATCGGCAGCCAGTTGCTGGCCGCGGCTGACCGGGGCCTCTACCGTGCCAAGCGCGAAGGCCGCAATCGAACCGGCTTCAGTGCACTGGTTTTCGTCGCGGAGGAGAGTCAGGAATAGTAAACTGCGCCAGCCATTTGCGGCAGGTATCAGGAGCAGCGCATGGAAACTCTCGACCACCTATTCGCCAATAACCGGCGCTGGGCCGAGGAGATCAAGGCGGAAGATCCGCAATTCTTCGAAAAATTGTCAGCCCAGCAGCATCCCGAGTATCTGTGGATCGGCTGTTCCGACAGCCGGGTGCCGTCCAACCAGATCATCGGTCTGATGCCGGGCGAAGTGTTTGTACATCGCAATGTTGCCAACATCGTCATTCACACCGACCTGAACTGCCAGTCAGTGCTGCAGTTTGCGGTCGATGTCGTGAAAGTGAAACACATCATGGTGGTGGGGCATTACGGCTGTGGCGGTGTGCGCGCCTCGCTGGAAGATACCGAGCATGGACTGATCGATAACTGGCTGCGCGCACTGAAGGATCTCTACTGGGCCGAGCAGGCCCGCTTCGAAGGGCTGACCGACGAAGAGGAGCGCGTCAATCTGCTGTGTGAGCTCAATGTGCGCGCTCAGGTCGCCAACGTCTGTCATACGTCCATCGTGCAGAATGCGTGGGCGCGCGGTCAGTCACTGCAGGTGCATGGCTGGATCTACAGTGTCGCCGACGGCCTGCTGCGTGACCTCGGTGCTACCATCCGTGGCCCTGAGCAGATTCCGCCCTCCTATCGTATCTGCTATACCCTGCCAAATGGCCTGCCGGGCCACCACGCCCATGAGCATGACGACAACTGCGGTCATTGAGGTGCTGTCGGTCGTGCTTGAATGCGCGGTTACCGAGTGAGACGCTGCCCTCTTCCTGTGGAGGAGGGTGAACGATGACTACTGTCGCAGTCCTGGGTGCCAGCCCCAAACCTGAACGTTTCGCCTATCGCGCCATTCAGCGGTTGCAGGCCTATGGCCACAACGTCATTCCGGTGGCACGTCGCAACGGCGAGGTCGATGGCCTTGCGTTTGTCACATCCCTGGAAAGCGTCAATGAACCGATCGATACCATTACGGTGTACGTCGGACCGGCGCGTCAGACACCGGAGCTGGTCGATGCCATGGTGGCGGCCCGGCCGCGCCGGATCATCTTCAACCCCGGTACGGAAAACCCCGCAATTTATGCACGGCTGACAGAGGCAGGTATCGCCATAGAAGAGCGCTGCACGCTGATCATGTTGGGAAGTGGGGAGTTCTAGAAAGGGTGGGGCGGAAAGAATAAGGATTGTTGCCGCGCCCAGGGGACGCGGCAACTTTGCAGGTGTTACACAGCAGTTGCTTTAGCGCGGGTCTTGCGCGGCGCCTTGGCGGCAGTGGTTTTAGCAGCAGCTTTGCGGGTGGTGGCTTTCCCGGCTGCGCTCTTGCGAGTTGTCGCCCTGGTTGCTGCTTTGCCAGTGGCCCTGGTTTTGGTGGCGCTGGTGGCCTTGGTTTTGGTGGCTGCTTTGGTCTTGGTTTTGGCCTTGGCTGAGGCTTTAGCCGTGGTAGCGGCAGTGTCAGCCTTACGCGGACGACCTACAGGTCGTTTTGCAGTCGCACTTTTAGC
>JAJUJZ010000005.1 GCA_029265075.1 Gammaproteobacteria bacterium
CACCGGGCGGCCACGCGTTTTGCCATCATCGCCGAAAAAGCCGGTGACGAAGTCGATCGGTTCACCCACCGGCCGGCCATTCTCGAACCGCACGAATACCACCTTGTAGCCCGACGGTACCTTGCGGTTCCAGCTGCCGTGTTCGCCGACAAATACCCCGTCTGCAAACTCCGCTCCCATGGCCGGTGTGGAGAAGGCAACACCCAGCGCCGCCACGTGGGCGCCGAGGCTGTAGTCGGGGACGATCGCCGCAGCGACCTTAGCGGGGTCCTGGGGCCGCACCCGGTCATCGATGTTTTGCCCCCAGTAGCTGTATGGCCAGCCGTAGAAACCGCCCTCCTGCACCGAGGTGAGGTAATCCGGCACCAGGTTGGCGCCGATCTCATCACGCTCGTTAACAACTGCCCACAACTGGCCAGTGCCGGGCTGTACCGCTAGCGCGGTCGGGTTGCGCAGGCCGGTCGCGTAAGTGCGGTGCATTCCGGTCCGCGGATCAATTTCCCAGACCACGGCGCGGTCGACCTCCGCCGTCATGCCGCGCTCGGTGATATTGCTGTTGGAGCCGATGCCGACATAGAGGAAACGGCCGTCAGCGCTGGCGGCCAGCGCCTTGGTCCAGTGGTGATTGATGGCAGCTGGCAGGTCGGTGACCTTTTCAGGCGGACCGCTGGCCTGGGTCTGCCCCACCCGATAATCAAAACGAACCAGCGCATCCTGATTAGCAACATAGAGATCCGAATCAATCAGTGCGAGCCCATAGGGCGCATTCAGGTTTTCGGCAAAGACGGTCCGCAACTCATAGGTACCGTCGCCGTCACTGTCACGCAGCAGCGTGAGCCGGTTGCCGCTGGGCACCGACGTAGTGCCCTTCGATTTGATGAAGCCGGCGACCACATCCTTCGGCTTGAGGGCGGGCGCACTGCCGCCGCGACCTTCCGCCACCAGGATGTCGCCATTAGGAAGCACCAGTGTCTGTCTCGGGATGCCGAGATCGGTGGCGATGGCAGTCACCTCGTAACCAGCCGGTACGATGGGCTGACGATCGCCCCACGGCGCTGGCTCAGCGATGGTCATATTGGGCAGCAAACCCCGCTGCGGCGAAGGCAGCGCAATGTCAGCACCGGGCCCAACCTGCAATTCGTCGGTGTCACTGCCGCAGCCACCCAGCAGCAGCGCTCCCAGTATGGTCGTCACGACCCACAAGCGACTCATCGGTCACCTCCCGCACGCAACCCGCCAAAACCCAGCCAGCTGGCTGCTGCCGCCAGCACGACCACGATCACCGACAGCACCAGCGCGGTCGGCATGCTCGCCCAGGCATCTTTCGCATGCGTCAGCGCATCGATGAAACCGACGAGCCAGGTCGCTGCCAGCAGCACCGTGTAAACCGCCCTTTGCCCGCTCCGGTACTGCAAGCGCACAAGATCGATCACAGCACACAGCAATGCCAGCCCAGCAACCACCAGAGCACCGGCAAGCAGCCACGAGGCGAAGTTATTCCACTGGATCTGATAAGTGCGGGCGTAGGCGATATCGCTCAGCAGTGCGCCAAGAAACAGCGGTACGCAGCCGGCGAGAAAAAACGCGTGGAGGGGATTGATCCAGTAACGTCCGGTGAAGTCGGCTCTCTCGACAGCGGCAGACACAGCACTTCCTCCCTGAAGGTGGGGCGGCGTCAACCGTATGCGCTGGCGCCGCAAGGCAGCCTGTTCGGCGACAGGCACGTGCGAGAGGTACGACAACCCTGGCTGCTGATGTCTCCCGAAAGTGGCATTACCGTGCGGGGGATTGCCGAAGATCATGTCCGAAAATGGCCACACCTGTCGCGGCAGGCGGCGTAGACTGCAACCATGACTCACACCCCGCTGGACCACAGCCAATGCTACGCGGCCATTCAGGCGCACGATGCTCGCTTTGATGGTCTTTTTTTCGTGGCAGTGCGCAGCACCCGCATCTATTGTCGGCCGGTGTGCCGGGTGCGGCTGCCGCGGCCGGAAAACTGCTCCTTTTTCCGTACTGCGGCCGGCGCCGAGCAGGCAGGTTACCGTCCCTGCCTGCGTTGCCGGCCCGAGCTGGCACCCGGTCTTGCCGGCGTCGATGCCGTGCGGCGCACGGCGCATCAGGCAGCCGAGCGCATCCGTCAGGGTGCGCTGGCGGAAGGGTCACTGGAAATGCTGGCGGCTGAATTCGGCCTCAGCTCGCGCCAGCTCCGCCGCGTGATTGAGGCGGAATACGGGGTCGGACCGCTGGCACTGGCGACCACTTATCGTCTCCATCTCGCCAGGCAGCTCCTGACCGACACTGATCTCAGGATCATCGACGTGGCTTACGCGAGCGGGTTCTCCAGCCTGCGCCGCTTCAATGATGCGCTGCGCCAGCACTATCGGCTGAAACCATCTGATTTGCGTCGCGGCAAGCTGGGTCGTCACAGCACTGCATTCGCGCTGCGCCTCAGCTACCGGCCGCCGCTGGCATGGGACGTACTGGCAGGATTCCTCGCCAGTCGCGGCAACGCCCGCATCGAGCAGTATCAGGACGGACACTATCGCCGCTGCGTACGGCTCGGCACGCAGCTGGGCTGGATCGACGCGTACAACGATGCCAGCGCCGCCCAGCTGGTGATCGAAGTCTCCTGCTCGCTGCTGGCCAGCCTGCCACGGCTGCTCGCGCGGCTGCGCATACTGTTTGATCTCGATGCCAGTCCACAACTGATCGACGCCCGGCTGTCGGAGGATCCGTTGCTGGCTCCGCTCATTGCACAGCACGCCGGCCTGCGCGTGCCCGGAGCGCTGGATCCGTTCGAGCTCTGTCTGCGAGCCATTCTCGGGCAGCAAGTCACAGTGAAGGCCGCCAGCACCCTGTTCAGTCGCTTTGTCGCAGCGTTCGGCGACACCGTCGAGACACCATGGCCGGGGCTGGACCGGGCGGCACCGCAGGCCGCGACGCTCGCAGCGGCGCCGCTGCAGACGCTCATCGACCTGGGACTCACCCGCCGCCGGGCGGCGACTATCCACGCGATCGCGAACGGTGTGGTGCAGGGTGATCTGCAACTGAACAGCAGCGACCGTGCAGCCGTCATCGAGCGCCTGCTCACTTATCCCGGCATCGGGCCGTGGACGGCTCAGTACGTGGCCATGCGGGCACTGGGCGATCCCAACGCACTGCCGGCGTCCGACCTCGGACTGATGCGGGCGCTGTCGGTGGGCACCGCTCGCGAAGTCACCGCGCGCGCTGCCGCATGGCAGCCGTGGCGCGCCTATGCTGCGCTGCATATCTGGAGCAGTTCGCAGGCGCGTGCCGTACCCAGGGAGAGCATCGTATGTCCTGCTACACCGTGATCGACAGCCCCATCGACCCGCTGCTGCTGGTGAGCGATGGCCATAGCCTGACCGGGCTTTATATGGATGTGGAGCGCTTTCTGCCTCAGGTGGCCGCCGCGGCAGAAGAAGACCCGGCACCGTTCGCGGCAGCCATCGACCAGCTGCAACGCTACTTCGCAGGCGAGCTGCAGCAGTTTGACCTGCCGCTCAGCGCCGCCGGCACGCGATTTCAGCGCGCAGTGTGGCAGGCGTTGCGTGAAATCCCGTATGGGACGACGGTGAGTTACAAGCAGATGGCACAGCGGCTCGGCACCCCCGGCGCAGTGCGCGCTGTCGGGCTCGCCAACGGCCGCAACCCGATCTCGATCATTGTGCCGTGCCATCGCGTCATCGGTGCGAACGGCAAGCTGGTGGGTTATGGCGGCGGCATGGCACGCAAGCAGTGGCTGCTGGCGCATGAGGCCAGGCAGCGCTCTCTGCTGATCGCCTGAGCGCGCCTAATCGTCGGCACGCTCCCACACCTGGGTGCGGTAAAACACTCCGAGATAGCCGCGGACTTTCAGGTGCTGCGCATCGTCCAGCCAGAGTCTGGCGCGGTATTCCTTGCCATTGGCCGGGTCAAGAATCTTGCCGCCGCTCCACGCGTCGCCATCGCGCTCGAGCCCCGAGATGATCTCCATGCCAACGATCGGCTGCCCCCGTCGTTCGCCCTTGCACTTATCGCAACGGGTATCCGGCGCGCGGGACAACAGCTCGGTCACCCGGCCGAACAGTTTGCCGTCCCGCTCAGACAGCTCCACAATCGACTTGGGCAGACCAGTTTCGTCATCGATCGTTTTCCAGCGCCCGGTGACATCTGCCTGGGCCAGACCAGCCGCCAGCATCAGAAGTAAAGCCAGGGTTCGCATCCGCTACACCTCGCTGAGTTGCCCAACGCCTGAGTTGTTTCACAAAGACCCGCTGAGCCACACTCTGTTCCGTCGCGCCCAGCTCAGCATTTGAATGCCGGGCACCCTGCAACCGCGGCATTTTAAATTCAAAATGACGTTATCAGAAGGAATCACGACATGCAGCAGGGTCAGCGCCCATATGGTGAGGGCGACGCATCGTTCCAGGCCGCTGGCGGCGAAGCAGGCATCCGTCGGCTGGTCGATGATTTCTATCGCATCATGGACGAGCTGCCCGAGGCGGCGACGATTCGCGCCATGTACCCGCAATCGCTCGACCAGGCGCGCGACCGGCTGGCAAGCTTTCTGTGCGGCTGGCTGGGGGGTCCGCGTCGCTATTCCGAAAAATATGGTTCTATCAGCGTTCCCCGGTTTCACACTCAATGGCAGATTGGCCCGGCAGAGAGCGCTGCGTGGCTGTGCTGTATGGAGCTGGCCATTGCCCGCCAGCCTTACGCACCAGAGTTTGCCGACTACCTGCTTACACAGCTCCGGGTGCCCGCCAGCCGCATCGTCGATGCCTGTCGCAAACTGAGGCCAGGCAGCTTATGACAGCAGCTGCCGGGAGATCGGGGGCTTCAGCTGAGCGAGGCTGGGCCGGCTGACTGCCCCATGTTGTGCGAGGACTGCATTGCGGCGGGCAGTGCCTCGCCCTCCAGCATCCAGCTGTAGGGCGTTGCCACCAGCCGCTCCGCGACTTCATCAAAATTGGCAATCAGGTCAGTAAGGGGCGCGTCGTTGGTACGCCGCAGCCTGACCTCGGCCGGTGCGGGTTCGAGATCAAGGAAGGCGCAGATACGCTGATAAGCGGCCACCGGATTGCGCTCGATATCGCGTTCGTAAGTGAGCTGCAGAGCCTGCTGGCCTTGCAGCGCCCGCCGTGTGGCCTGATGCAGTTCGTCGAAGATGGCGAAACGCTCGAGCAGTGAAACCTGCGTTCTGCCGAGTGGCACTGCTTCAGGATCGATGACGATTGGCGGATGCTCGACCTGCTGATCAATGCGGGCGTGCGAACGCCCCGTCTGCCGCAGACGGATGGTCGACACGACCTGGCGCAGGTAATTCTCCCGGCGCACCTCAATGAAACGATCAACGCCATGCCGCATCAGCCAGTCGACAAACGGGCCGATCTCCAGTCCATATACGTAACCGTGCTGATCCGTCTGGTGTTTGGCTTCAAAACCATAAATGCGCCCCGCCCTGGCCGCATGACCGACCCTCATCCGCAGATCGACCAGCGGCGGCAGCAGATCGCGACGTTTGGAACGCAACTTGCCGCGTCGACGCTGCAGACGACGCTCGAACAGCTCTCCGTCCCAGTGAATCTGCGGATGCTGCTCCAGCAGCTTGGCAACCACGGTAGAGCCGACCCGGCCGGTATGGAACATCGCCACATGGCCGCCCGCCTGCTGCCCTGCCCTGTAATCGTCGACCAGAGAAATGACTCGGTTTATACCGCTGCTCACATCACCACTCCTTGTGCGCCTTTGCCGGTCGAGTATAACGATTGGACTACGTCTCCTTGGAGGCGCCGTGCGCGAACTGTTGCACCAGATCTCATCGAATTGACGTAAAGGCGACATCGATCACACCCTGGCCATCGACGTTGTCCGCGAGACCGGCTCGTTGTGTGAAAGGGGGTTATCCACGGCTGAGGCCACGTCTATACTTCGCGAATTTTTCGCCGCCGGTCTGCAGCCATGACGCTTCCCCCATCCGACGTCTCGTTGAACACCGCATCGTCGCTGCCGGCCGTCGCCGTGATCGGCGCCGGTCCCGCCGGGCTGATGGCCGCCGAAGTCATCGCTGGTGCCGGTCTGCCAGTGCATGTTTACGATGCCATGCCGAGCGCCGGCCGCAAGCTGCTCCGGGCCGGCATCGGCGGCCTCAACCTCACCCATGCCGAACCGTTAGAGCGCTTCGAACTGCGCTACGGCGAACGCAGCGCTGCAATCAGCTCGCTGCTGCGCCGCTTCGGCCCGCAACAGCTGATCGAATGGGCCGGGGAGCTGGGCATCGACACCTTTATCGGCTCATCACAACGCATATTTCCGGTGGGCAAGAAGGCTGCGCCGCTGCTGCGCGCCTGGCTGCACTGCCTCCGCGAAGCTGGCGTACAGTTCAGGATGCGGCACCGCTGGTGTGGCTGGGAGCGGTCGGGTGCGCTGCGTTTCCAGACGCCGGACGGAACCGAGACAATAAAGGCGAAAGCGGTCGTGCTGGCCCTGGGCGGCGCGAGCTGGCCTGAACTTGGCTCGGACGGCAGCTGGACATCCCTGTTAGCGCCGGCAGAAATTCCGCAAGCGCCGCTGCGCCCGAGCAACTGTGGCTTCCATGTTCACTGGAGTGGTCATTTTCGGGAGCGCTTCAGCCGCATGCCCATCAAGGCTGTGCGGGGGCGGCTCGATGCCGGCCCCTGGCAGAGCGGCGAGCTGATGGTGACTGATCACGGCCTCGAAGGTGGCCTGCTGTACGCGCTGTCCGCCGCAGCACGAGAGCAGGTAGCGAAACTGGGTGGCGCGACGCTCTGGCTTGACCTTGCTCCGGAGCGCAGCCGCGAGCAGTTGCAGGCACGGCTAGAGGCGCCGCGTGGCAAGCGGTCGCTCGCCAGCCATCTCCGGGTCCGGGTCGGCATCGATGGCCTCAAAGCGGGCCTGTTGCGAGAGTTCGCAGCCTCCGGGCAACTGCAGTCACCAGCGGCGCTGGCCGGGCTGCTCAAGGCGCTGCCGGTGCCGCTGGGCAAGCCGTTTCCGCTGGCGCGTGCCATCAGTACGGCCGGCGGCGTACGTTTCGAGGGCCTGACTGACGAGCTGATGCTGAAGCGACTGCCCGGTTTCTTCTGCGCCGGCGAAATGCTTGACTGGGAAGCACCGACGGGAGGTTACCTGCTGACTGCCTGCTTCGCTTCTGGCTACACGGCGGGCCACGGTGTGGTGAACTGGCTCGCCGCGCAGCGGGCAGCAGACACCCCACGGCAACCGTAAATGGCGTATGGTTTAGCGCCTGAATCACGGTAACGGCACAGGAGGCAAATGATGGCTGAGAGCTACACACCGCCGCGCGTCTGGCGCTGGAACAAGAGCAACGGCGGCGAGTTCGCCCACATCAATCGTCCGATCGCCGGCGCCACCCATGAGAAGGAGCTGCCCGTCGGCAAGCATCCGCTGCAGCTCTATTCACTGGGTACGCCCAACGGGCAGAAGGTGACCATCATGCTCGAAGAGCTGCTCGAGCGCGGCCACCACGGTGCCGAATACGATGCCCACCTGGTCGAGATCACTAAGGGCGATCAGTTCAGCACCGGCTTTGTAGCGCTGAATCCCAATTCGAAAATTCCAGCGTTGCTCGACCGCAGTACCGATCCCGCCATACGGGTTTTCGAATCCGGCGCTATTCTGCTGTATCTGGCGGAAAAGTTTGGCGAGCTGCTGCCCACTGATCTGGCGCAACGCACAGAATGTCTCTGCTGGCTGTTCTGGCAGATGGCCAGCGCCCCGCTGGTGGGAGGCGGCTTCGGCCACTTCTATGCTTACGCGCCTGAGAAGTACGAGTATCCGATCGATCGTTACACCATGGAGACCAAACGGCAGCTCGATGTGCTCGACCGTCGCCTCGCCGAACATTCCTATGTCGCCGGCAACGAATACACCATCGCGGATATCGCTGTCTGGCCGTGGTACGGCGCGCTGGTGCGGAACGACGCCTACAATGCCGCCGAATTTCTGGAAGCAGCGACCTACACGAATGTAATTCGCTGGGCCGAACAGATCGCTGAACGCCCCGCCGTACAGCGGGGCCGGCGGGTCAACCGCACCTGGGGCGAACCCGCCGGGCAGCTGCCGGAGCGGCACGACGCCAGCGACTTCGATAAATAACACCAGCGCCGTACTGCCGAGGCGGCATCAGAACCGGTAGCCTACCGTGACCGAGCCGTTCAGTGGTGCGGCGTAATAGCCGACTTCATAAAGGCTGGTGAGATATTTCTCATTGGTCAGGTTGTTTACGTTCAGTAGTACATAGGCGTTGTCACTGAAATCCCAGCGCGCGAAACCGTTCACCAGCAGATAGCTGCGCTGACGGATTTCCACATTGGAGTAACCATCCAGTTTGGCGGTGTCACTCTGCCAGCGGCCGCTGAGGCCAATACTGATATCTGGATTAACCGGTAACCGCGAACTGATCGCGAAGTTGACCGTTCGGCGCGGCACCCATTCGTAGGTGTCGTCGCCCTGTTCATCCTCGAGCTGAAGCCAGGTTGCGCCGATCAGCACTTCGACATGGTCGCCAATCCGCCCCGACAGCTCCAGCTCGACGCCTTCCGACCTGATGTCTACACCGGTGTAGTAATAGTTGTTGGTAGCCGGATTGAGTCCGACGAAAGTCCCCAGTCCTTCCTGCTCGGCACTGAACAGTGCCAGCGTCGTCAGCAGCTGATCATCCAGCCATCCCGCCTTGACACCGGCTTCGTAGTTGACTCCCTTCGTCGGCGCCAGATATTCCTGATTGATGTCGTAATAGTCCTGCGGCTGATAGATATCCGAATAGCTGGCGTAGACCAGCACTGCGTCGGTGATATCGACCGTTACGCCGGCATAGGGACTGATCTCACGCTCGCTCTGGCTGAACGGGTCGCTGAACAGATCGCCGTCGCGCCTGAACTCTATCGCGTTGACGCCAAGAACCACAGCAACGCGATCATGCGGCTTGAGCCGGGTGGCGCCGTACACGCGGGTCAGTTCGATATTCGTCAGACTGTAATGCGTACGGTCACCCCAGGCCGGCTCTGGTACCACATCGCCCCCATAGGGAAACGCCGGCAACGGCCCCCAGGCCGGATCAGTGCCGGACACCGGGCGCATGTGAAGCTTGCGGCGGCCTTCCGCATAGCTGACGCCGGCTGCCACTTCATGCTTTCGGCCGAAGGCCGAGAAGGCGCCGGTCAGCGCGAGGTCGAAAAGATGGGCATCGTCACGCGTGGGATAGCTGCCGGGATTACCCATCAGCCCCAGCCGGGTCACCGGATCGAAACCACTGGTGGCCTCCGGGAACACAAAGAAAAGTTTGCCGTCGTCCTCGAACAGCCGGTAGTTGTAGCTCAGCTTCAGCTCCCAGCCCGGTGCCAGGGCGACGGCGTATTCCGCGAATGCGTTATGGTTCTCCGTATCCCACCAGGCCCAGTCCTGCGAGGTGGAAGCACTCCGCCTGAAACTTGCCTGCGATCCGTCGCTGTAGCCCAGCACCAGCGCACCCCACATGTTCGAGTCGGTGTGGGAGACCTGATACGAATAGCCAGCAGTCAGCGTCGACCGGGCGCCGAGCTGCCCGTCGATCACGCCGTACAGGAAGGTGCGGTCGTTCTCGAGGTCGCGTATGTGGGAGCCCCTGTCTTCGGTCGCCACCACCACGCGCGCCGCCCATTGACCGTCATCGGTCAGCGGCGCGGAGTAGTCAGCTTCGAGACGTACCAGATCTTCCGAGCCGGCCGTCATGCTGACACTGCCTTCGCGCTGGTTGGTGGGCCGTTTGCGAACGTAGTTGATGGTGCCGGCGGCGCTGCCGACGCCGGTCAGCAGACCGTTGGCCCCGCGGATCACCTCGATTTTGTCGAAGCCGAACGAATCGATCGCTCCCACCACCAGCCCCCAGTTATTGGGCAGGCCGACGCCGTCAATCTGAGTGCTCTTGATCTCAAAGCCACGCGCTACATAGTTGGTCCGATTGGTTTCCCACTCCTCCACGGAGATGCCAGTCGCCAGTCGCAGCGCCTCGTTGAGGCTGTCGGCGCCGAAGTTCTGCATTTGCTGATAGTCGACAATGCTGATCGACTGGGGCGTCTCCCTGGGATCCAGCGGCAGACCGGTCGCCCCCTTGCTCGTCCTTGACTCCCGCACTGCGGTGATCAGCAACTCCTCCATGGCAGGAGGCGTCTGGCCATTTTCTGAGGCCTGCAGGGAAGACGTGGCAACCAGCGCACTGAGCAGCGCCAGCCGCAGACAAGGGGCATCGGGCATCGGACCCATCTCCATTCCATGAGCTGAAAAACGCACAGTAATGCAAACCGGTCTCGGATGCAAACGGTTATCGTTTACATTGCCGCGCCGAATCACTCCTCAGGCGCAGTCCGATTCAGCCGTGATCGGTACCACGGCTGATTTGCGTTCACGGCAGGACTGGGTCAGACTCGGGGTTCACTTTATTTACAGCCTCCGGATGAGGCTGGCTGGCTCAGCCCGGGATGTACAACAGAGCCAGTGGAACGTTTGCTTACCTTGGCGAAGGGCATGGATAGTTTTCGTCAGGCTGCCCGCATCGGACGGCACGATCACCCCCTCAGCACGCTCAGGCAAGCCCTGAGTCGCTGGCGAGTACGCTCCCTCGTCAGCAGCATCCGCGCGCTGATTCATTTCGGCCCGTGGCGGCATCTCTGTCGCGCTGCAGTACGGCTCAGCCGGCCGCCCGTTCACATGGCGCCCCGGCAGAGCGAGCGGCCCTCACTCCTGCCGCAGCTCGACACTTCATCAGCAGTGAGGCAGTTGCAGCAATCGAGCTACGCCGTAGTCGGTGCGCTGCACCCAGCACCACTGGCACGTCTGCGATCGATCACCGAACGCCTGCCGCTGGGTGAATATCCACTGATGCATCTTGATCGACGACGACATCGCTGACCTCGCTCGCGATCCGCAGGTGCTGGCAGTGCTGCGGGCCTGGTTCCGCTGTGAACCGGTGCTGCTTGAATCAACCCTGATGGTGACCGGTGGCCAGGGCTCACTGCGCAGCGGCGACCAGACCCACTTTCACTACGACTTTGCGGGCTGGCACTCGCTCAACCTCTTCCTCTACCTCACTGATGTGCAAGAGGGCTCCGCCGTGCACGAGGTCGTGAGCGGCAGCGATCGCAGCATCGGGCTGCGCGAGATCTGCCTCTCCGTGAATCGCACCGAACAGCGGGTGGTCCGCCACTTTGGCGCGGCCATCCATCCCATCATGGGGCCTGCTGGCACGCTGTTTTTCGAACACACTGAGGCGCTGCACCGTCGCCGCATCAGTGGCGAACGTCGTGTCATGCTCAATCTGCTCTATGCCAGCCACCGCGGCTGGCTCAGTCACGGGCGCGCATCCGCTGAGCAGCTCCGGCGGCGCGCCCGGCAGTGGGCAGCCGCCTCGGACGCCTGACTCAGTCCCACACAAACGACCGTTATCATTGCTATGATCGACAGCCCGCGCTGCCAGCACAGCGCGGGTTCGAACCATAATGGATAACAGGAGTGCATCATGAAAGAGCTGCGAGACAAGGTTGCGGTCATTACCGGCGGCGCCTCGGGGATTGGCAGGTCGCTGGCGGCACGCTTGCAGCAGGAAGGCATGACCGTTGTCATTGCTGACTTCGACCGCGATCAGCTCGCGCGAACCAGCGATGAACTGGGCGTGCTGGGCGTGCCGACCGATGTGTCACGCTACGAAGAGGTGGAACAGCTGGCTGCGACTGTCAAGGCACGGTATGGCGCGGTGCATCTGATCTGCAACAATGCAGGCGTTGGCATCTATGCCGGCTTCGAACGACTCTCGCTCGACGATATCCGCTGGATGATGGATGTCAATTTCTGGGGTGTCGTCCACGGTACCCGGGCGTTCCTGCCGTTGCTGCGAGAGAACGCCGACGGCGGCCACATCATGAACACCGCCTCCATGAACAGCCTCTATGTGCTGCCGGGCGGCACGGCGTATGGCGCATCAAAGTTCGCAGTACTGGGATTCACCGAGACACTGGCCGCCGAGCTGGCGCTGGAAGGGGCGCCGATAGGTGTCACCGCCTTCTGCCCCGGCCCGACTCGCACTGCCATTGCCGAAAGTCCGGGCAAGCGCCCGCGCAGCTACGGCACACTGCCGGTGCTGGATGAAACCGATGTGGCCAGCCGTGCTTTCCAGTCACTGAACCTCGACAGCTACATCGCCCCCGAGCCCGTCGTGGAGATGGCGGTCGAAGCGATCCGGGAAAACCGTTTCTGGGTCATTTCTCATCCCGACCTGATGGAGCCCTATACAGAGCGTCACCAGGCAGTGATGGCGGCTATCGGCCGCGCGTAGCGCGCTGGCAGGGCCCCGTCGCTGGAAGATGGGGCCCTGCCCGATATTCAGCCACTGACTATCTGGGCAGGTACCTGGCTCCTGGCGGCTTGCCTTCCGTCCACAGCGGTGATGAATCCCAGTGCTCGGCGATGCGGCCATTTTCGATGCGGAACATGTCGAACCAGGTCATGTAATAGACCTCCCCCTCGCAGGTCGGATTATCGACCTTGCGCACGAAGCTCAGCGTGACCTTGTCACCCTCCGCAACCACCGCGATCAATGGCTGTCTGATCCGATCAGCGATTTCACCAGGCTCGCGGACCTGCTTGAAGAAATCGACGAAGGTCTGGCGCCCGGATGGCAGATTGGGGTTGTGCTGGATGTACTCGTCGGCCATAAATTCGGCAGCGCGATCCAGATGACCTCCCTCATAGACGATCCGCCAGAAATCGAACACCAGACGCTTGTTGCGCGCCAGCTCCGGGTCATCACTCTGCAGCAGGGCCAGCTGATCCTCACATGGCTCAGGCGGTACCCCCGTCGGCCGCACCGGGTTGAAACGAGTTTCTTGCATGCAGCTATCCTCCAGGCTGTCTGATTATCTGACGGCTCTGATCGCCGTTACCTGAAGCATAACCTGAACCGACTGGTTCGGCACCTCTGCTGATTGCCAGCAGCGGTTTCTGCGCGTATCGTGCACGCTCTTCCTGGTAGTATCGTCGTGATGCACACCCTGCCCAAAACGCCACCGCTGATCATTCTCGCTCTGGCCTCGGCCGTCATGATCGGCCCCTTCTCGCTAGACACTTATCTGCCGGCCTTTCCGGCCATCGCTGCAGCGCTGGAAGTGGATGAACAGGCAATCTCGCTGAGTGTGTCGGTCTACATCATTTCGCTGGCGCTGGGACAACTGGTGGGTGGTGCGCTGTCCGATCGCTTCGGGCGCAAGTCTGTCCTGTTTGGCGGACTGGGGCTGTTTGCAGTCACCAGCCTGTTCCTGGCGCAGGCGCAGACGCTCAACAGCCTGTTGCTTGGGCGTGCAGTACAGGCCTTCGGCGCGGGCTGGGCTCTGGTGTCGGTTCCCGCTCTGGTGCGGGACCGGCTCTCAGGCCAGGAAGCTGCCAAACTGTTTTCGATGATGGGGCTGATCGCCATCATCGCCCCGGCCATAGCACCATCGATTGGCAGCCTGCTGCTCAAACTTGGTCCGTGGCAGCTGGTGTTTTACTTTCTGGCCTTCTATGCGGTGCTCATCATGCCGCTGCTGGCGCATATGTTTGCAACCTGGGCATTGCCGCCACCTGCGCGATCCGGACCACAGATCGGTTTCATTGCCCGTTATGTCGACGTACTGAGCAACCGCGCCGCGCTGCCCTTTATTGGCTGGCAGGTAGGCTGCTTCTCGATCGTCATGATCTTCATTTCGCACGCATCGTTCATCTATCAGGGGCACTTCGGGCTGTCCGAGGATGGCTTCGCACTGTTTTTTGCGCTCAATATTGTCGCCATGATGGGCTTCAATCTGACGAACCGGGCCCTGCTGGCGCGGCTGCAGTCTGTGCGGATCCTGCGTATGGGCACAGTGCTGCAGGCGGCGAGCGTGCTGGTGCTGGTGGTAGCTGCGGCCCTGGACAGTTCACTTGTCGTAATCGTGCTGCTGCTCGCGCTAAGCATCGGATCGGTGGCGCTGATCGGTCCTAATATTCAGGCCTGCTTTCTGGAACACTTCCCCACCAGCGGCGGCACCGCTGCGGCCCTGATGGGCGCTTCGCAGTTCGGCTTTGCGGGCATCATCTCTGCATTCACCGCGCTGCTGCCTCACACCATCACGGCAATGTTTGCAGCGATGCTGGTCTGCGCCGCCGGCAACCTTTTCTTCATGTGGCGCCTGCAGGTCAACAGCCGTGCCGGCTGACAGTCGCAAGGCGTGATCCAGCCCGCAGGACCTGCAGCCGCCGGCGACTTGCCGGAATTTATCGCTTTGCGGGCAGTCTTTTTAATACCTTCAACAACGGAGCAGGACCATGAAGCGGATTCTGACGATCGGCGCCTGTGCGCTGCTGTTTTCGAGTGTGACCTTCGCTTTCGGCGATGATGATGAAAAGGTGTCGGCTGACGCGCTGATCAAAGCGGTGCAGACCGCTGTTGCCACCTATCCCGGCGAGATCTCTGACGTCGAGGTGGACAAGAAACGGGACAAACTCGTGATCGAAGTTGAAGTCGTTGGTGCTGACGGCGAGCGCGAAATCCACATCGACGCGGCGACCGGCGAAGTGATCAACAAGTAGTGCGGTACAACCCGCCCCTCATCACGAGGGGCGGGCATTGCTTTTGTACTTTTCCTTCCAGTTCTTCGTTCCCACCCCCGACAATCCGCTCATCCGGACGGCTGTCATGCCGTGGATTGCAGCTGCTCACCCGGCGTGTCGACGGCACGTCTGATCCAGCGATAGACACGCATCGGCGGCACATTGCGCCACTCGCCAACCGTGCAGGGCTTGCCCAGAATCGGCTCCGCCAGCACCGCTACGTCATTGCGGAACTGATAGGCGACAAAACGACCGCCCGGCGCCAGTAAACCGGCGATCGACTGCAGGATGCTGCGGCCAGTCGCTGCCGGCATCGTCGAGAACGGAATACCGGAAATAATGGCGTCCGGCGCGCCGAGTCCGTAGTGCTGGAGAATGGCCGGCAGATCCGCGGCACTGCCGTGGTGATTGATGAGCCGCGGGTCGGTGATATTTACATCGAGCAGGTCAATGAATTCGCGGCTCATGTCGATGGTCAGCAGCGTGGCATCAGCCGGCAGCCGGGCCAGAATGGCTCGCGTCGTGCCACCAGTCCCTGGCCCCAGCTCGACCACGAGGCGGGCTTCGTCCAGCAGCGCCGCCTGGATGATCTTCTGCTCCAGGAAGCGTGAGCTCGGAATCAGAGAGCCGACTTCCTGCGGGTTGCGCAGGAAGCCGGCGAAGAAGGCCAGCGGGTTGGTATCTCGGATGGAAAGACTGTCACTGCTCAGCCGGGATTCGCGCATACGGCCCTCTCGTCCGGTAATCGATAAGGGACCGCATTGCTTCGGTCCCATCCGTCACGAGACAGCGCGCCCGACCGTAGGTTCAGGCGATATTGTTATGTAACCCGATCACCGCATCGGCGCCACCACTGCTCCCCGCCGCGTCGCGTCGCGCCTTGCTGGCATCACTGCGTTCGTCGGCAATACGCTGCAGATAGCTGGCATCGACATCGCCGGTGACGTACTTGCCATCGAAGACCGCGCAGTCAAACATCTTGATCTTGGGACTGCCCTCCGCCGAGCTGGCGACGAGGTCGTCCAGGTTCTGATAGACCAGCCAGTCGGCACCGATCAGCTGAGCCACCTCTGCCTCGGTCCGGTTGTGTGCGACCAGCTCCTCCACGCTCGGCATATCGATGCCGTAGACGTTGGGATAACGCACGGGTGGCGCTGCCGAGGCAAAATAAACTTTATTCGCGCCCGCTTCCCGTGCCATCTCGATGATCTGCCGGCAGGTCGTTCCGCGGACGATCGAGTCATCCACCAGCATCACATTCTTGCCCTGAAACTCCAGCCCGATGGCATTCAGTTTCTGGCGCACCGACTTCTTGCGCTGGTTCTGGCCCGGCATGATGAAGGTACGACCGATATAGCGGTTCTTGACCAGGCCTTCCCGGAACTTCACCCCAAGACGCTGAGCCATCGCCTGCGCCGCCACCCGGCTGGAGTCGGGAATCGGAATGATGACGTCGATATCGTGATCGGGCTGCTCCTGCAGGATTTTCTCGGCCAGCTTCTCGCCCTGCCGCAACCGCGCCTTGTAGACCGACACCCCGTCCATGATGGAGTCTGGCCGCGCAAAGTAGACATGTTCGAAGATGCAGGGCGACAGTACGGGTGCATCCGCGCACTGGCGGCTGTGCAGCCGGCCCCGCATATCGATATAGATGGCCTGCCCCGGCTCGACATCGCCGATCAGTTTGAAGCCCAGCACGTCCAGAGCAACGCTCTCGGAGGCGAACATGTACTCGGTGCCCGCGGGCGTTTCCCGCTTGCCATAGACGATCGGCCGGATGCCGTGCGGATCACGGAAGCCGATCAGTCCGTAGTTGGCGATCATCGCAACCACGGCATAGCTGCCCTTGCAGCGCCGGTGCACACTGCGCACCGCGTCGAAAATATCGTCCGGCCCCGGCACCAGCTTGCCCAGCGTCTGCAGCTCATGGGCAAAGACGTTGAGCAGGACCTCCGAGTCGGACTCGGTATTGAGATGACGCAGATCGGACTGGAACAGCTCACGGCTCAGCTCAGTCGCATTAGTGAGGTTGCCGTTGTGGGCCAGCGCAATGCCGTAGGGCGAGTTGACGTAGAACGGCTGCGCCAGCGCCGGACTGGAGGAGCCGGCCGTCGGATAGCGGACGTGACCAATGCCCATGGTGCCGTGCAGGTCGCGCATGTGGCGGGTATGGAACACGTCGCGCACCAGGCCATTGCCTTTGCGCTGATTGAAGGTGCCGTTGTGGCACGTCACGATGCCGGCGGCATCCTGGCCGCGATGTTGCAGAACCGTCAGGGCGTCGTACAGCTCCTGGTTGACATACTCGTTGCCGACAATACCGACGATCCCGCACATACCGCTTACTCCGCCAAAAGGTCTGCTCAGTACACTGGTTGGGCAGCGGGCTCGACCGCTGCCCCCGACTGCAATTGATCCAGAACGCCGCCGCTCCAGCCCACGATTGAACCGAAGCTTTCCCGCGACCATCCCTCCATCATCACGAAGTGGGGAATTAGCCGCGACTGCTGCCACCAGGGGTCCTGGTCGACGGGCAGCAGCATGGGTGTGAGGATGATCAGAGCCAGCACCAGCAGCAGCCCGCGCGCCACGCCGAAGCCCATCCCCAGCAGCCGGTCAAGGCCGCCGAGTCCAGTGGCTCGAATCAGAGAAACCAGCAGATAGTTGAGCAGGCTGCCGATCAGCAGCGTGCCAGCGAAAAGAGCAATGAAGGCGAGAACAGTGCGAATGGAGGGCGTTTCGATCCACTGCGCCAGCACCACCGCAAGTCGCGGATGAAAGGCGATGGCGACAAAACTGGCGATAACCCATGCTAATAGTGACAGCGCCTCTTTGACAAAGCCGCGCCAGATACTGATCAGGCAGGAGATGCTGATGATGGCGACAATGGTCCAGTCAGCCCAGTTCATTCCGGTCCTGCAGCTCCGCGGGCGATAGCGTGACGGCCTATCCCGTCATGCTCGAGGAAGGCGCGCATTGTATCAGAGGTGCAGGAGACGCCCAACCTCCCCCGCCATAGGGAGATGCCGCAGTAGCGCTTATGCCTCGTGCCGGGTCAGGGCTCGAATTTGACTACCAGCGGTTTGACATCGAACTGCGTGGCGATGGTCTGCCGCTGTGCATCGGCCTGATTGCGGTTCAGCCAGGGGCCGGCATAGACGCGGTGGATGGTCTGGCTGCCGCTTCGTGCCGACCGGCTGAAGGCCTTGAAGCCGGCCGCCTGCAGATCCTTCACCAGCTTCTGAGCGCTGGCCTCGCTGGACAGCGCGGCCACCTGCACCAGCCACCCCTCGGGCGTACCGCTCGGGTCCAGTGCAGCCTGCGGTGAGGCAGAGGGCTGTGCCTGCGGCTCGGGTGCGGGCTTCGGTGCCGGCTTTGGTGCAGATTGGGGCGCAGGGACCGGCGCGGGCGCTGACTCGATCGGGCGGGAAGATGGCGCCGCAGCGGGAGCCAGCTGTTCGGCAACAATCTGTTCATCGCGCGCCGCCCGATCGAAATCAGGCGCCGGTGTATCGCTCAGCCCTTCGGGAATACGGGGCTCGGCAACAGTGAAACGTTCAATCTCAGGCACCGGCGGGATCATGCTGTCGCCCGCCAGCTGGAATTCGCCCTCGCCGGCATCGAGCAGCCAGAACCACGCAACGACACCCAGCAGAATGAGTGCGATGGCTCCCGTCAGCCGTTGCTTCAAGCGGTCGCGCGCCATGCCAGGCTTCCCATTTCAACTGTTTCCAAAACCGCCCCGTCAGGCGGCGGCTGCATCCAGCACGCGGCTGCGCAGCGCCGCGACCGTAAAGAATGAACCAAACACCAGAATCCGCTGGCCTGGCTGGCAGTCACGCAGTGCTGCTTCCCACGCCTCTTCCACGCTGTCGGTGGTATGGACCCGCAGCCCCTGCTGACAGAGCGCGACAGCGAGCGCTGCACTGGGCGCCGCGCGGACATTGCCGCCGAGCTCGCCGACATACCAGTCGTCGATGGCGCTGGCGAGCGCCGCGATGACGCCGTCCCGGTCTTTGTCGCCCATCATGGCGAACACCGCGCGGGTCGGCGCCGGCTGCTGCGCCAGTCGCGTCGCCAGCCAGCGTGCTGCATGCGGATTATGGCCAACGTCAAAGATGACCTCGATATCCCGATAGCGCAACCGTTCGAACCGGCCCGGCAGACGAGCGGCCTCTAAGCCCTCGACCACGGCCTGACGCAATGCCGGCCAGCCGCCTGGCTGCAGGTCGGCCATGATCAGCGCAAAGGCCGTCAGAGCCGCCGCCACACTCGGCAGGGGCAGATCGGGCAGCGGCAGGTCCACCAGCGCGGGCGCGCCACAACCCACCGGCGGGCGCCATGACCAGTGATCGCTGGAAGCGTTGAAGTCCCAGGCCTCGCTGACTGGCAGCCACTGCGCCTGAATCTGGCGCGCGTAATCGCCGACAGAGGCCGGCGCAGCAGGGTCGGCGCAGATGGCAGCGCGTCCGCTGCGGAACACCCCGGCTTTTTCACGTCCGATTGCCTCACGGCTGTCGCCCAGCCAGTCCTGATGGTCGAGATCAATGCTGGTGATGATGGCAACGTCGGCATCGATCAGGTTGACGGCATCGAGCCTGCCACCCAGGCCCACTTCCAGCAGCCATACGTCGAGGTCCGCCTGCGCAAACAGCCAGAACGCCGCCAGCGTGCCGAATTCGAAATAGGTGAGCGAAATATCTGCCATGGCGGCGCGCACGGCCTCGAAGGCACGGCACAGCGATGCATCATCGACGGCGGCGGCATCAATGCGTACGCGCTCGTTGTAGCTGAACAGATGAGGAGAGGTGTAGGCACCGACCCGCTGGCCGGCAGCGATAAACATCGCCTCCAGCGCGGCCACGCAGGAGCCCTTGCCATTGGTTCCGGCTACGGTGATCACTCGCGGGCGTCCCGGCGCCGTGGTGTCGATCAGCGGGCCCATCCGCCCGGCGACCGCACGCACGCGGTCGAGGCCAAGATCGATCTGGCTCGGATGGTTGACCTCCATCCACTCCAGCCACTGCTCCAGCGTTCGTGCAGTCACGTCAGACAACTCCTGCAGTCAGCCGATGCGGTCGCCGCGCAGGCCGCGTCAGCCGAGCTCCTGATGGGTAAGCTTGGCCAGCAAGCGGGCAATGGTGTCACGCATTTCATGGCGGTGCACGATCATGTCGATAGCGCCATGTTCGAGCAGGAATTCGCTCCGCTGGAAGCCGGCGGGCAGTTTCTGACGAATGGTCTGCTCGATGATCTGCGGGCCGGCGAAGCCGGCGCGGGCGCCCGGCTCGGCGATATTGATATCACCCAGCAGCGCCAGACTGGCCGAGACACCGCCATAGATCGGGTCGGTCAGTACAGAGATGTACGGTACGCCGCTCTGCTTCAGCCGCTCCAGCACGGCGCTGGTCTTGGCCATCTGCATCAGCGACAGCAGCGCTTCCTGCATACGGGCGCCACCGGATGCCGCGAAGCAGACCAGCGGCATGCGCTCTTCCAGCGCCAGATTGGCCGCGCGGGTGAACTTCTCTCCCACAGCCGTGCCCATCGAGCCGCCATGGAAGCTGAATTCGAACGCCACTGCCACCAGTGGCAGCTGATGCAGCGTGCCGCGCATGGCGATCAGCGCATCCTGCTCGCCGGTCGCCTTCTGCGCCTGCGTCAGCCGGTCCTTGTAGCGTTTGACGTCCTTGAACTTGAGCCGGTCGACCGGCTTCACGTCCTCAAAGACCTCCTGACGGCCATCCTCATCGAGGAAGGCAGCGAGCCGGCGCCGCGCACCGATGCGCATGTGGTGATCGCATTTGGGGCAGACGTCGAGACTGCGCTCGAGCTCCGGCCGGTAAAGAACCGCCTCGCACTTGCTACACTTTTTCCAGAGCCCCTCCGGCACGCTGGAACGGCGCTCAGCCTGTTTCGGCTCTGAGCGAATGATGGAGGGGACAATCTTGTCAATCCAGTTCATGTAGTAATCGGCCTTTCTTCTCGTCGTACAGACGTGCGAAATATCGGATTATAAAGCGTCGACAGCAGCGCGAATCTCGCCAATGAGTGCCGCGGTATCACGCGCCAGCTCCTCGGTCGAGCGTCCTTCACGGGTAGCAGCAGCCACACGCTCGACCAGTGCCGAGCCGATGACTACTCCATCCGCGACGCGGGCAATGGCGCTGGCCGAAGCCGCATCCTTGATGCCAAAGCCGACCGTGACAGGCAGCGAAGTAATTGCCTTGATCCGAGCCAGCAACGCTGCCACCGCCGACACGTCGAGATGGCCGGCGCCAGTGACGCCCTTGAGCGATACGCAGTAGAGATATCCGCTCGCCATGGCGGCAACCTTGCGGATGCGCTCATCGGTGGTGGTCGGTGCCAGCAGAAAAATCATGTCGATGCCGGCTGGCCTGAGCTGGTCGGTGAGATCGCCCGCTTCCTCCGGCGGCATATCGACAATCAGCACACCGTCCACGCCCGCGGCCGCGGCTTCCCTGGCAAACGCCTCATATCCGATCCGCTCGACCGGGTTGGCATAGCCCATCAGCACCACCGGCGTTTCGTTATCGGTGCGCCGGAACTCAGCCACCATAGCGAGGATGTCGCGCAGGGTGGCGCGATGCATCAGCGCCCGCTCGTGTCCGAGCTGGATCACCGGCCCTTCTGCCATCGGATCGGAAAATGGCACGCCCAGCTCGACGATGTCGGCGCCCTGCGCCACCAGCTCGTGCATGAGCGGCACGGTGGTGTCGGGGCTGGGATCCCCGGCCACGATATACGGCACCACTGCCTTGCGCCCGGCGCTGGCCAGCTGTTCCAGCCGTGCACTGATTCGACTCACTGTTTGACCCCTATCAAATGTTCTCGCCCACGGCGCTCAGAAACTGATGCCATCGAGATCAGCGACTGTATGAATATCCTTGTCGCCCCGTCCCGACAGGTTGACGATGATGATCTGGTCCGGCCGCATGGTCGGCGCCAGCTTCTGCGTCCAGGCGATGGCGTGGCTCGACTCCAGCGCCGGCATGATGCCCTCAGTACGCGTCAGCATGCGGAAGGCGGCCAGCGCCTCGTCGTCAGTAACAGGTTCGTAGCGCACGCGCCCGATATCGCGCAGCCAGGCGTGCTCCGGACCGACGCCGGGGTAATCGAGGCCGGCAGAGATCGAATGAGTCTCTATGATCTGACCCGCCTCGTCTTGCATCAGGTAGGTGCGGTTGCCGTGCAGTACGCCCGGCAGACCGGCATTGAGCGGTGCGCCGTGGCGGCCACTCTCGAGCCCGTAGCCACCGGCCTCGATGCCGTACATCGCGACACTGGAGTCTTCGAGGAAAGGATGGAACAAACCGATGGCGTTGGAGCCACCGCCGACGCAGGCAACCAGTGCATCGGGCAGCCGTCCGGTCATCTCCAGGCACTGCGCGCGCGCCTCGCGGCCAATGATTGCCTGGAAGTCGCGCACCATTCTGGGATAGGGGTGCGGGCCGGCCACGGTGCCGATGATGTAGAAGGTGTCGTCGACGTTGGTGACCCAGTCGCGCAGCGCCTCGTTCATCGCATCCTTCAGCGTGCGTGAGCCCGACTTCACCGGAATCACTTCAGCACCCAGCAGCTTCATGCGGTATACGTTGATGGCCTGCCTGCGCACGTCTTCTTCGCCCATGTAGACCTGGCACTCCATGCCAAACCGTGCGGCGACGGTGGCAGTGGCCACGCCGTGCTGGCCGGCGCCGGTCTCAGCGATCACGCGCTTCTTGCCCATGTGCCTGGCAAGCAGCCCCTGACCGATGGTGTTGTTCACCTTATGCGCGCCGGTGTGGTTGAGATCCTCCCGTTTGAGGTAGATCTGCGCACCACCCAGCTCGCGGCTCCAGCGCTCCGCATAGTAGAGCGGCGACGGCCGGCCGACGAAGTGCGCCAGGTCGCGATCCACTTCCGCCAGGAATACCGGATCGACCGACAGCCGCTCATAGGCGGCAGCCAGCTCATCCAGAGCGTAGATGAGGGTTTCGGAAACGAAGCGCCCGCCGTAGGGACCAAAATGGCCGCGCTCATCGGGCATTGCTGCGTAATCGATCTGTTCGGGTTTCTCTGTGGTCACTGACCGACTCCAGATTGTTCTGCGCTGCGGGCCTGATCGGCCTTTCGCACCGCTGCCAGGAAGGCGTGAATAAGGGCTGCGTCCTTGACGCCACGACGCGACTCCACCCCGCCGCTGACGTCGACGGCATAGGGTCTTACCGTAGCGATGGCCGCGCCGACATTGTCGGCGTTGAGGCCGCCGGCCAGCACGATGTGCGGCGCCAGTTCGGCAGGCACGCGGCTCCAGTCGAAAGCGGCACCGGTGCCGCCCGGCACGCCGGGCTGGTAGGCGTCGAGCAGCAGAGCCGCTGCGCCCGCAAATTGCTGCCGCACCTGGTGGAGCTCCACGCTATCGCGCATCCGCACGGCCCGCAGCCACGGCCGGTGAAACTGTTCGCACCAGGCGGCTGGTTCGTCGCCATGAAACTGGAGCATGCCCAGTGGCACACTGCTCAGCACGTCGCGCACGGCCGACGCATCGGCATCGACGAACAGGCCCACGGGCGTAACGAACGGCGGCAGCACGCGGCAAATGGCAGCTGCCTCGGCGATGGTGACGGCGCGCGGGCTGTGAGCGTAGAACACCAGACCGATCGCGTCGGCGCCGGCCGAGCACGCCGCCAGCGCATCTTCCCGAGTGCGAACCCCACAGATTTTCACTCGCGTACGCTGCACGCTGATCGTCCTGCCACGCCCAAAAAAGACGCCGAATGGTAACAGAATCGCGCACAGGCTGTCTGCGCGGCAGCTTCACCGCAGGCACAAGGCTGAGCCTGTCGCGGTCATCAATACAGCGGCTTGCTTCCAGGCAACCCGTTTACACGCCCATCAGCAGCGGCGTCAGAAACGCCGGGCCCGGGGCGGTTTCCGGCAGCCCGTATCGCGCCGGATACTGCACGTCGACCAGGTAGAGGCCCTGCGGGGGCGCAGTCGGAGCAGCCCGGGTACGGTCACGGGCGGCGAATACTTCGGCGGTCCAGCCCGGCGGCTGCCGGCCACACCCCACTTCCATCAAGGTGCCGACAATGTTGCGCACCATATGCAGCAGAAAGGCATTCGCCTGAATCTCGACCACCACCCAGTCGGCATACCGCTTTACGGAGACGAAATGGACGTTGCGCATGGGGGTGCTGGACTGACAGCCAGCGCCGCGGAACGAGCTGAAATCCTGCTCGCCCAGCAGGCACTGCGCTTCCGCATGCATCAGGTCGGCGTCGAGCGCGTAGTGAAAAGTGGTGGCCAGCCGGCTGAAATGCGCTGAGCGCACCGGCCGGTTAAGAATCACGTAGCGATAGCGACGGGCGGTCGCGGTGAAGCGTGCATGGAAGTCAGCCGCCACAGGCCGCGCCCACTGCACGGCGATACCCGCCGGCAGATGCGTGTTGGCACCAATGACCCAGGCCTTTTCGTCGCGCGCCACTGGCGTATCGAAGTGCACGATCTGCCGCGCCGCATGCACGCCAGCATCGGTGCGGCCAGCGCAGGCGGTGACAATGGGCGCAGCCGCAATCCGGCTGAGCGCCTGCTCCAGCGTCTCCTGTACTGTCGCCAGCCTCAGCTTGCGCTGGGACTGCCAGCCATAGAAGCCACTGCCGTCGTATTCCACTGCGAGGGCGACCCGGTCACCCGCCGTAAACCGATGTGTAAAAGGCGCCGCGAACGACTGCTCACTCATTCGCCATGTTTCCTCAGGAGATGCGGCTCAGCAGGCTCTGCGCCTCTTCCTTCTGCGGATCGGTTCCTTCCACCACCACTTCATCGAGAATGTCGCGGGCACCCGCCGTGTCACCCATGTCGATATAGGCGCGGGCCAGATCGAGCTTGGTTGCCACCTCATCAGCGTCGGCAAGGAAATCGAACTCGTCCTCAGCGTCAGCTGCCGCCAGTTCCGGGGTATAGGGTTCGAGGTCCGTCAGGTCAGGCAGGTCCGTGCCAAACGGCGTCTCTTCCGCAGCAGGCTCCAGCGCGTCGTCTGCCAGCAGGTCGTCGCCAGACTCGTCATCGGTATCGCCGGCCAGTGCCGCCGCGAACTCGTCGAGTTCGCCGAGCACATCCTCATCTTCGTCGGTTGCAGCCGTCGACGTGGCACCCGGCAGCTCCCCGAGGCTGTCGAGACTTTCCAGCTCATCCAGCTCATCGATCTCTTCCAGATCGCCCAGGCCTTCGAGTTCGAACCCGCCGCTCGCGGGCGCCGCCGACTCCTCTGCGGCGGTCTCACTGGTATCTGCTGGCTCGTCGAGCCCGCTCATCAGCTCGTTGAAGGCGGCATCCAGATCCGCATCGCTGATCGCTTCGTCATCTGCTGCCGGTTCCGCCGGCTCTGCTGGCGACAGCTCGGTGGCGGGCAGATCAAATGCTGCAATCTCTTGTTCCAGCTCATCCGTGGGCTCGACCTCGAAAGCGTCGAAGGCTGCATCGAGGGACTCCTGCTCCAGCTCGGAAAGATCGAGATCCAGGTCGCCTTCGAGATCGAGTTCGCCGTCCAGCTCCAGCTCGGCGTCATCAGCCAGCGTTTCGGCTGCTGGCTCGTCAGCAGGCGCTTCCGACCCAGTCCCGTCTGCTTCGTCCGCTGCTGCAGCTTCCACCCGCGACTCTTCACTACGCTCTTCGAACTCGAGGTCGTCGAGCCCAAAAAGGTTGACGTCCGCGTCCTCTTCCGCCGTCTCCGGCTCTGAGGTACCCAGCTCCGCGGTGTCGAGCTCCAGGTCGCTGAAATCGAGTTCCTGTTCAGTCCCGTCCTGCGGCGTCACGAGATCATCGAGGTCGAGCAGCGGGCCTTCTTCTTCCACTGGCTCCTCCCGGTCGAAGATCAGCTCGTCCTCGGCGTCGCTGGTCTCAGTATCGTCTTCCGCGCCAGTCATCGCCGCCGCAGCCGCACCACCCAGCGCTGCAGCGCCCAGAGCGGCCGCGCCTGTCAGCGATGCTGAAGCGGGTGTGTCTCCCAGATCATCGAGCCAGCCGTCGACACCATCGACCGACGACAGCAGCTCCTTGACCTGCGCCACCGCCGGCTCGTCACCCAGCGACAGGAGCTGGCGGAACTCGGCCCGAAACGCGTCGCGCTCACGCATCTCGAGGTAGACCTCGAGCAGCTTGACGCGCAGATCACTGCGCGCCGGCTCCTGGGCAATGGCTGACTGCAGCAGATCAACGGCCTGCTGGTAGCGGCCATAGGCGATGTAGATATCGGCTTCGGCCACAGCATCGCCGGTCTGGGAACGCACCGGCTCAGCGGCCGGCGCTTCAGAGGCTGCTGCCTCTTCGGCTGCAGCCTCCACTTCGTCACGCGGCGCGATGCCGTCATCGCTGACAACGACATCGTCACGGTCGAGCTGCTCGTCGGCAGCGAACACCACTGGCGGCGTGTCGTCTTCTTCGAGCGCGGCCAGCGCTTCGCGCTCAGCAGCGGCACGGCGGCGCTGTGCAATGATGAGTGCGGCCAGCAGGATCAGGGCGGCGCCGCCGGCAATCGGCAGCCATAGCATCGCCATCAGATCATCGATCAGTGAGCCTGATGAGCTGGCCGGAGCCGTCGCTGGTGCTGGCTGGGGCTGCGAGGCGTCGGTCGCCGCGGGCGCAGTATCCGGTGCAGCCGGTGCAGTCGCCGGGGGCGCAGCCTCTGTGGTATCGCCGGCAGCTGCCTGCAGGGCCGCCAGCTGATCGTCTTTCAGCGTCAGCAGTCGCTGCAGCGTTGCAATCTGCCGCTCCATGTCATCGAGGCGAGATTCCAGCTCGGCATTTTCGCGCCGGGCGCTGTCGAGGCTTTCACGGGCTGCGGCAAGCTCGTCACGCAGCGCAGCGCCCTCCCCTGCCCCGGCAGCCGCACCATCACTGGCAGTCAGGCGATCGCTGTCACCAGCCGTCGCAATGGACAGGCGCTCCCGCTCCTGCGGACCCGCGTCGTCGCTGGCGGCGGGCCGGCGGGCATCAAGCTGCGGTCCGGCCAGAGTCGTCGCAGGCGCACGGCCGCTGCGCCATGCTTCGTTGTGTTCACGCACGGTTGCCAGTGCCACATCAGCACTGACGGCCCGGACAGCGTCAGCAGATGGAATACGCAGTACGTATCCCGACTTCACCAGATTGATGTTGCCGCGAATGAATGCCTCCGGGTTAGCCTGCTGGATGGCCACCATCGTCTGCTGGAGGTTGACGTCGCCAGAAGGCCGGAACCGTGCCGCGATGGAAGAGAGAGTGTCGTTGTGCTGAACCCGGTACTCACCCGGGCCCGTAGCTGCTGGCTGGGTCAGCTGCGGGCGCGGCGAGGCTCCCGCTGCTGACTGCTGTGATACGCGCGGCCCTACGGCCGGGGACTGAGTCCGCTGCTGCACCGTCGCGAGGGCTGAGCCCGTCGCGGCGGGCGCCGGCGCGGCGCTGAAGGTGGGCGGGTCCAGCAGCACAGCGTATTCACGCAGCAGGCGCCCGCTGGGCCAGCGAGTTTCGACAATGAAATTGAGATAGGGCTCGACGACTGCTTCGCGTGTCGTCACGCGAATGACGCCATTGCCGCGCTGATCGAGTTCGACGTTGAAACGCAGATTGGTCAGGAAATAGTCGCGCTCGACACCGGCCCGCTGAAAATCCTCCGGCGCGGCCAGCTGGACCCTGATCTGGGTCTCATCCAGATCGCCGGCGTCGAACAGCCGGATCTCCGCGTCAAGCGGCTGGTTCAGGGAAGATTTGACCGCCACATTGCCAAGACCCAGCGCACTGGCGATATCCGCTTGCAGCGCGCTCAGCGCCAGCACAGCCATCGCGATCTTCTTCCGCACCATATTTATTTACCCTGTCAGTCGTGCCGCTATAAAAAGGATCGGTCCCTGCCCTCAGTACTCCGCGACTCAGCTAAACCGCGCATCAGCGCGAGCGGCGAACGATGGCGTCATTGCCGGGAGCACTTCCGTCCGTAACGGAAAGAGGATCAGAAGCAATCAACCAGGCAATGCAGTCCACAGCAGAAAATAAAGACGTGGTGTTAGGTCGACTACGCCATCCTGGCCAACACTACGGTATCTGCGCGATCCCCTGGTGGTTACTGAACGAATACCGTTTTAGATATTAGTCAGGGGTGCGCTTTTAGCAAGGCAAAGGCTATCTCAGCCGTGTTAACTGCCGCACCCTTCCGGATATTATCCGCCACACTCCACACAGTAAGCCGGTTGCCCTCGCCCTGACGCACCCGGCCGACCAGCACCTCGTCGCTGCCGGCACCATCGCCGACCGGCGACACCACACCGGTACCTTCAAGCAGCGTGACGCCCGCCTGCTCTGCCAGCAGACGCCGCGCCTCGGCGGCATTCAGCGGCTGGGCGGTCTCGATTTCCAGAACCTGGGTATGGCCGTAGAACACCGGCGCAATAGCGAACGAAGCCTGCACCGACAGTGCACCAATGCCAAGCACCTTGCGCAGCTCGGCACCGAATTCACGCTCTTCGTCGGTGTAGTCATCCGCGTGAGCGGCATCGAAAGTGGTGATGAGGTTGAAAGCGATCTGCGCTGGCAGACAGCCATTGGAGATTGCCTGCACGTTCAGCAGCCGCGCAGTCTGGCCCGCCAGCTCGGCTACCGCGGCCTTGCCGCGGCAGGAGACTGCCTGGGTGGTATGGGCGACGACGCTGACCAGCCCGGCCGCGCGCGCGATCGGCGCCAGCACTGCACTGGCCTGCACCACTGCAGCCGCCGGCGACGCAACCAGCCGCGTCCCGGCTGCCAGCTGTTCGCTGTTGATGCCGGACACCACCAGCGGCACCCCGGTACCGAGCCGTGAATGACGGCTCAGATCGACCACCGCACAGCCGGCGGCCAGTGCCCGCGGCACATGGGTGGCTGCCAGACTGTCGGGCAGGCAGAACAGCGCCAGATCGGCGCTGGTGAAGTCGAATTCGTCAATCGGCCTGATGGGATGATTGCGGTTGGCGAAAACAGCCGACTCCTGCTCGTCGGTGTCGCGGCCGAGCAGATGGAGCTTTGCAATGGGGAACGACTGTTCCGCCAGCACTTCCAGCAGGGCACTGCCCACTGCACCGGTGGCGCCCGCTACCGCCACCGTATAGCGACGCTCGGCACCACTCATGCGTTACGACTCCTGCAGGATGCGGAGCATGCGGCGCAGCGGCTCGGCTGCACCCCACAGGAGCTGATCGCCAATCACGAAGGCGCTGATGTACTCCGGCCCCAGATTGAGCTTGCGCACCCGGCCGACGCCGATATCCAGCGTGCCGGTGATGGCCGCCGGGGTCAGCTCTTTCGCGGTCAGCGCACGGTCGTTGTCGACCCACTTGACCCAGTCATTGCCCGACTTGATCAGCGACTCGATCTCGGCCAGCGGCACCTCGCGCTTCAGCTTGATGGTGAGCGCCAGACTGTGGCAGCGCATTGCGCCGATACGTACGCAGAGGCCATCGACCGGAACGGTTTCGGTGGTGCCGAGGATCTTGTTCACCTCAGCCTCTCCTTTCCACTCCTCACGTGACTGCCCGTTATCGAGCTGCGAATCGATCCAGGGGATCAGGCCGCCCGCCAGCGGCGCGTCGAAGTATTCACGCGGCACCTCGTCGCGAATCACCTGCGCCACCTTGCGGTCAATATCGATGATCGACGAAGACGGCGAGGCAAGCAGATCAGCCACGCTGTCGTGGATCACGCCCATTCCTTTCAGCAGTTCGCGCATGTGGTTGGCACCGCCACCCGAAGCTGCCTGATAGGTCATCGAACTGATCCAGTCGACCAGGCCGGCACGGATCAGGCTGCCAATACCCATCAGCAGAATGGAGTTGGTGCAGTTGCCCCCGATGAAATTGCGGACGCCACGCTCGAGGCCGTCACGGATCAGGTCACCGTTGACCGGATCAAGCACGATAATGGCGTCATCTTCCATCCGCAGTGCGGAGGCAGCATCGATCCAGTAGCCGTTCCAGCCGGCGCCGCGCAGATCGCCATACACCTGCTTGGTGTAGTCGCCGCCCTGACAGGAGACGATGACATCAAGCTGCTTAAGGCTGTCGATCGAGTAGGCATCCTGCAGCGGCGGCACTTCGCGGCCAATATCGGGACCCTGGCCGCCGACGTTGGACGTTGTGAAGAAGATCGGTTCAATGCTGGCGAAGTCGTTCTCCGCCACCATGCGTTCCATCAGTACCGAACCGACCATGCCGCGCCAGCCGACAAAACCTACCTTCAACATGGAATCACCTATGCCCCGCCCCTGTATGGGCTGCCATTCGTTCACGGGAGAGCGGCGCACCGGGATCACCGGGCGCCGCGGAAAAAAGCAAGTAAGTCTAACAGGTCACGCGCGCTGTTTCAGGAGCCACGCAACGCTTCTGCGACGGCGTCGCCCATCTCGGCGGTGGTGACCAGACGGGTGCCATCGGTGTAGATGTCGGGGGTCCGCAGCCCCTGATCCAGCACCTTGCCAATCGCTGCTTCGATGGCATCGGCGGCTGGCGCCGCATCCAGCGAATAACGCAGCATCATCGCCGCCGACAGCAGCATCGCCAGTGGATTGGCTTTGCCCTGCCCGGCGATATCGGGCGCCGACCCGTGGCACGGCTCGTACATGCCCTGCCCTTTACTGTTGAGTGACGCCGACGGCAGCATGCCGATTGAGCCGGTCAGCATGGCAGCCTCGTCTGAGAGGATGTCGCCGAACAGGTTGCCGGTGACGATGACATCGAACTGCTTGGGTGCGCGCACCAGCTGCATGGCGGCGTTGTCGACGTACATATGGCTCAGTTCGACGTCCGGGTACTCCTTCGCCAGCTCGTCCATCACTTCCCGCCACAGCACCGTCACGTCGAGCACGTTAGCCTTGTCGACCGAACAGAGCTTGCGGTTGCGGCGCTGCGCCAGCTCGAACGCCTGACGACCGATGCGGCGGATTTCCGACTCACGGTAGCGATCGGTGTTGAAGCCTTCGCGCTCGCCGTTCTCGAGCGTCCGGATACCGCGCGGCTCACCGAAATAAATACCGCCGGTCAGCTCGCGCACAATGAGGATGTCGAGGCCAGCCACCACTTCCGGCTTGAGCGACGAAGCGTCAGCCAGCTGCGGATAGAGGATGGCTGGCCGCAGGTTGCCGAACAGATCGAGTTCGGAGCGGAGCTTGAGCAGCCCTTTCTCCGGACGGATGGCGCGATCCAGCTGGTCCCACTTCGGGCCGCCGATGGCGCCGAACAGGATGGCATCGGCCGCGCGCGCCTTCTCCAGCGTCTCGTCCGGCAACGGTACGCCGGTCGCATCGATGGCGGCGCCGCCCATCAGGGCGTCGTCATAGGTGAGGCCGAGCTGGAAACGCTCATTGACGACATCGAGCGATTTGATCGCTTCCGCCATGATTTCTGCGCCGATACCGTCGCCGGCGATTCTCAGTACTTTTCTGCTCATCGTTTTGAATCCGTTGTAAATTGCGCATAACTGCCGGGCTTGTTGCATCAATCTCCACCGACCCAGCCTACGTGTTCTGCAGGCATCTCGCGCTACTGCTCCGCCATTCCACGCTGCTTCTGACAGCTGGTCATCCCGCACCCCTCTGGAACCCGGTTATCCCGAGCCTTGCTGACACCCCGCCATCCCCGCGCAGGCGGGGATCCTGCAGTCGTGGCACCTGGATTTCCGCTATCGCAGGTATGACGCGCGTGGAACTGCCCTGCCGTTACTGCGCGAGCGTCTCAAACAGCCACGGCTGGGCCGCGCGATGACGCTCCTCGAAGGCGCGAATCGCATCGGCATCCTGCAGCGTCAGGCCGATGTCATCGAGGCCGTTGAGGAGGCAGTGCTTGCGGAAGGCGTCCACTTCAAAGGAGCAGGAGACTCCATCCGGGCGCGTCACGGTCTGCGCCGCCAGGTCGACGGTAAGCTGGTAGCCCTCGGTCGCTTCGCACTGTTTGAAGAGCTCATCGACCTCCGCCTCTTTCAGCACGATCGGCAGCAGGCCGTTCTTGAAGCTGTTGTTGTAGAAGATGTCGGCGAAGCTGGGCGCGATGATGGCGCGGAAGCCGTATTCTTCCAGTGCCCACGGTGCGTGTTCACGCGACGAGCCACAGCCGAAGTTCTCACGCGCCAGCAGCACACTGGCGCCCTGGTAGCGCGGCTGATTGAGCACAAAATCGGGGTTGAGCGGACGGTTTGAACAGTCCTGGCCGGGCTGACCGACGTCGAGGTAGCGCCACTCATCGAACAGATTGGGACCGAAGCCCGTGCGTTTGATCGACTTCAGAAACTGTTTTGGAATGATCTGATCGGTATCGACATTGGCGCGGTCGAGCGGCGCCACGAGACCGGTGTGCTGCGTAAAAGCTTTCATTTTCGCTACTCCTGGTTTCGCTGCGCTGCTCAGGCAGACATCAGTTCACGAACGTCGACGAAATGGCCCGTTACCGCGGCCGCGGCCGCCATCGCCGGGCTCACCAGATGGGTGCGGCCACCGGCCCCCTGACGCCCCTCGAAGTTACGGTTAGAGGTCGACGCGCAATGCTCGCCGCTCTCAAGCCGGTCCGGGTTCATCGCCAGGCACATCGAGCAGCCCGGCTCACGCCATTCGAAACCGGCCTCGATGAAGATCTTGTCGAGCCCTTCCTGTTCAGCCTGCTTTTTCACCAGTCCGGAGCCCGGTACCACCAGCGCCTGCTTCACAGTGGGTGCCACTTTGCGCCCTTTGGCGACAGCGGCTGCTGCCCGCAAGTCTTCGATGCGCGAGTTGGTGCAGGAGCCGATAAAGACACGATCCAGCGTGATCTCGGTGATCGGCTGATTGGGACGCAGCCCCATGTATTTCAGCGCGCGCTCGATGGAGTCGCGCTTGACCGGGTCGCTTTCCTGCGCGGGATCCGGCACCCGCGCATCCACCGGCACCACCATCTCCGGCGAAGTACCCCAGCTCACCTGCGGCCTGATTTCTTCGGCCTTCAGCGCCACCACCTTGTCGAAGTGAGCATCGTCATCGGAGACCAGGGTCCGCCACAATGCGACAGCACGCTCCCAGTCAGCACCTTTCGGCGCGAACGGCCGACCCTTGACGTATTCAATGGTCTTCTCATCGACTGCAACCAGACCAACCCGCGCACCCGCCTCGATGGCCATGTTGCAGATCGTCATCCGTCCTTCCATCGAGAGATCGCGGATAGCGCTGCCGGCGAACTCGAGTGCATGGCCGGTGCCGCCAGCGGTGCCGATCTTCGCGATGATGGCGAGCACGATGTCCTTGGCGGTCACGCCAGCAGGCAGCTTCCCATCGACCACCACTTTCATGTTCTTCATCTTTTTGGCAACGAGGCACTGAGTGGCGAGCACGTGCTCAACCTCGGAGGTACCGATGCCGTGGGCAAGCGCCCCGAAGGCACCGTGCGTCGAGGTATGGGAGTCGCCGCACACCACCGTCATGCCCGGCAGCGTGGCACCCTGCTCTGGGCCGACCACGTGGACGATGCCCTGGCGCACGTCGTTCATCTTGAATTCGAGGATGCCGAAATCGTCGCAGTTGGCGTCGAGCGTCTGCACCTGAATGCGCGAGATCTCGTCAGCAATCGCCTCCACGCCCGCTTTGCGATCCGGTGTGGTGGGCACGTTGTGATCGGGCGTGGCGATATTGGCATCAATGCGCCAGGGCTTGCGGCCTGCCAGTCGCAGCCCTTCGAACGCCTGCGGCGAGGTCACTTCGTGCAGGATGTGGCGATCGATGTAAATCAGCGACGAGCCGTCATCGCGTCGCTTGACCTCATGCATTTCCCACAATTTGTCGTAGAGCGTTTTGCCCTGGCTCTGCTGGCCGGCCATGGTGCTTCCTCACAGCAATGAATAAGGAGTCGAAAGCGCAATCGTAAATGGCGGATGGCGATAACACAAATTCATGTTTATCATGCGGGCAATTCCACTAAGGAATACCAGTAATGGATACTCAGGCGTTGCAGGCCTTCGTCGCAGTTGTCGATCACGCCTCATTTTCGGAGGCCGCCGAGAGCCTGCATCTGACCCAGCCGGCCGTGTCAAAACGGATCGCGCTACTGGAAAGCCAGCTCGATTGCCGGCTGTTCGACCGCATCGGACGCAACGTGACCCTGACCGAAGCCGGCCGCACGCTGCTGCCCCACGCACGCACGGTACTGCGGGAGCTGCGCGAGGCTCGGCGTGATATCCAGGATCTGCACGGCAGCATCAGCGGCGTACTGAGCATGGGGATCAGTCATCACCTGGGCCTGCACCGGCTGCCGCCCATCCTGCAGCAATTCGTAGCGGCCTTTCCGGAAGTGCGGCTCGATATCGAGTTTCTCGACTCGGAACTGGCCTACGAACGCGTGCTGCATGGCGAAGCCGACATCGGGGTCATTACGCTGGCACCGGAAGAGAAACCGTCTCTCAGGCAGCGCGTTATCTGGCGCGACCCGTTAACAGTCGTGGTCGCCGCCGATCACCCACTGGCGAGCAAGACGCAGGTCACGCCGGCGCAGCTGAGTCAGCATCGCGCCATTTTGCCGGGTCTCGAGACCTACACTGGCCGAATCGTGAAGGCTCTGTTCGATGCGCAGCGGCTGCCGCTCGACCTCTCCATGTCGACCAACTATCTGGAAACTCTGCGGATGATGGTATCGATCGGCCTCGGCTGGAGCGTACTGCCCCACACGCTGCTCGACGCGTCACTTGCCCCGCTGGAGCTCGAAGGCGCTCATCTGGAACGTCAGCTCGGCGTGGTGACGCACCGCGAGCGCAGCCTCTCGAATGCGGCGCGGGCCCTGCTCGATCTGCTTATCGCTGCCGCTGACGAACGATAGCCGCGACCGCCGCGAACAGCAGAATACCGACGCCGTCGGCCACAACATCAAGTAGCGATGCGGTGCGGGTAGCGGTGAATGACTGGGCCACTTCGAGACCGATGCCATAGGCCAGCACAGCCGGTGCCAGTACCCGCCAGAAATGAAGTTGCGGCAGGGCCAGCCGCGCCAGCAGCGTCAGTGTGAAAAAACCAAGCGCGTGATCCGCCTTGTCCCAGAAAGTGGTCACCGGCACCGCGGTGACGGGAATCAGCGCCAGCCAGGTCACGGCGATCAGCAACAGGGCCAGCCCCACCCGCGCGCCCTGAACCATCCAGCCCGGCAACGGACTGCTAAGGCTTGCCTCGATATTCACTGCCAGTGCAACTCCATCCAGGTCTGTGCCGGGCCGCCGGGCGGCTGGTAGACCGGCCATAGCGAAAACAGCACCAGCAATAACCAGATCAGCAGTCCCATCACGGCGCCCGGCAGCTTCAGCTCCCAGCGACTCGCCAGCCGGGCATAGCCACGGCACAGCAATGCCAGCGCCAGCGCCCACCCGGCGATGGCGGCAAATCCCCCGATGCTGCCAGCTTCGCGACAAAGCCCCCACCAGCGTGACAGCGCCAGCCAGCCCAGCTCGCCCTGCAGCCAGACTGGCAGCGGCAGAATCAGCAGCAGCGCTACCCAGAGGACAATGGCGGCAACTCCGGCTCGCATCGCGACAGCCTCAGCCGAACCGCTGATCGGCAACGAAAGGGTTGCTGCGCCGCTCGTCGCCGAATGTCGACATCGGGCCGTGGCCCGGCACGAACGCCACGTCATCGCCCAGCGGCCAAAGCTTTTCGCGAATCGAGCGGATAAGATCGTCGTGGTTGCCGCGCGGGAAGTCGGTGCGGCCGATTGATCCCTTGAACAGCACATCGCCTACCAGCGCCAGCCGCAGCGCGCGGTGGAAAAAGACCACATGGCCGGGCGTATGGCCGGGACAGTGGATCACTTCCAGCATCTCGCTGCCGACCGTGACCTGATCGCCATCGTCCAGCCAGCGATCCGGCGCAAACGCGACTGCCGGTGGAAAGCCCATCTGTGCACATGCTTCGGGCAGCCGCTCGAGCCAGAACTGGTCATCGCGATGGGGGCCTTCAATCGGCACACCAAACCGCTGCCGCACCTCCTCGGATGCCGCGCAATGGTCGAGATGCCCATGGGTCAGCAGCACTTTTTCAAGCGTGACATCCAGCTGCTGCAGCGCATCCGCCAGCCGGTCGACCTCGCCGCCGGGATCAACCAGCGCCGCACGCCGCGTCGCCTCGCAGACGAGGATGCTGCAATTCTGCTGAAAGGGAGTAACTGGAACGATGGCAAACTTCATGAGGACCTCCGCGAGGTCCGGACTTTAGCACACGCCTGCGGCGCGGCGCTGTCTCCGCCCGCTACGCGGACTCCGGCTCGAACCCTGACGAGGCTTCTCACCCCTGTGGGGCGCCTGCGTGTTACTCCGGCGTCCAAAATGCTGCGCATTTTGTCGAACCTGTGGGTTCTCATCCCGGAAACAGACAAAAAACCCGGCGCGAGGCCGGGTCTTTTGTTTGGCGGTGAGGGAGGGATTCGAACCCTCGATACGCTGTTAACGTATACACACTTTCCAGGCGTGCGCCTTCAACCACTCGGCCACCTCACCAAATTCTTGTCTGTACGGTTTCAACCAGCTCAGTGCCAGCTGCAGGACCGGACGCCTGCGCGCGTTGTCGCCGATAATCAGCGATCGCGCGAGGGCGGCTACTCTAGCGGAGAACCTTGCATGAGGCAATCCGGTTACGCCATTTAGGTAACCGAGGCATTTAGCGGGGGAAGCCAGCGCGGCGGAGCGGTTTGGCCGTGGGCACCGATCCACGAGTTCGTGCGCGGCAAAGCAGGTCCGCTCAGGAAGCCGTGCGGACCCAGTCCTTCCCGGCAGCGAACAGCCTGGCTCATCTGCCAGGCTGTTTGCTACCTCGCTTCTCACCCCACCACGTCCGCCAGCTCAAACTGCTCGCGGCTGCGCTCGCAGGAGGGGCAGCACCAGTCGGCCGGGAGTTCCTCCCACAAGGTTCCGGCAGGAATGTTGTGGGCAGGGTCTCCCTCAGCTTCATCGTAAATCCAGCCGCAGCCGGCGCAGATCCACTTCTTCATGCGCTGAACCTGTCACAGCTGTTGCGTCAGTTGTCGTAAGCCCCCGGGTTGGTGCCGGGCGTGTCGTGGCGGCGCATCGTCTCGGGGGATTCACTGCCGCGTTGTTCGAACTCTCCGGACTGCGGAGCACCGGGGCCGGTCTGCAGATCGCCCTGCCATGAGTCCCCCTGGTCAGCCCCGCGCGTACCATCCATCGCTGGCGCTCCCATGCCGTCCCGCCCGCGCTCGGTGTCGTCGACTGCTTCACGCTGGTGGGGCGAACTCGGTACATCGTCGGTACGCATTTCGTCCGAATGCTGGGTGGCCGTGCCCGCGCCGGAGGTGCCCCGGTCGCTGGCATCACCCATACCCTGATCGCGCTCAGTGCTGAGATCGCGATGCGGATCCCGGATCGTTGAGCCACCAATGGCCTGGCCGACGGTGCCTGAACTGGTGCCGGTGCTGCCGGTGGTGGAGGAGCTATCACGCTCCTGGTTGTAGCTGGGCTGATCCAGCAGCGTTGAGGCGGTGTCTGCCGACACCATGGCGGGAGCTGCCAGTCCGGCAAACGCCAGCGCCAGCAGTGTCCGTTTCGAAGTCAGCACTTGATACATCTCCTTTCTCCCTTCTGACAGTTTGCTCCATTGCCGGAGCCGCATCGACCTCGTCGGAGGTCAAGGGATAAGGCACGTGCTGCCGCTGCCAGTTCCTACGGCAGAGCAAAGGTGTCAGACCGGACCGAATGGTTCAAAAGCGGACTCATCCGCCACTGCCGCCAGCGGCGACGGCTCGGGCTGGCGATAGTACTGAATGATCTGGCCCAGCTTGGCGACCAGCACATCCCAGGCAACCTCGCCATTGCGGCCGGCCAGAACGGCCTCGCGCTCCGCCACCAGGAAAGCGTGCCGCAGCGCCAGGGTCTGACGTTCGAGTGGTGTCTCATGCGCAATGTCGAGGACGATGTCGCGATCGGGCGTGAGCAGAAGGTGGCGCGCCCGGGTGGCGCTGATCTGCGTCTCGATGTGTGTGAGGGCTGTCTGAGCCGGCTCGGGACGACCCCGTGCGGCGATCACTGGCATCGCTGGTGCGCTGGGTGTAGCAGTCTGCAGCATTTTCAGCTGCTGCCGCTGTCGTCGCCACAGCGCGGTCATCAATGCCAGCGCCAGTGTCAGAACCACCACCAGCTCCAGCAGCACGATCATGCCCCAGCTCAACATTTCCACCGCATCCCGCCAATCCATATGCTGACGGCTGCCACTGGCCGGGCCGTCAGTGGCAGTCTAGACAACCGTGCGGAGAGTCTCCAGGCGCTGTCGTTTACTGGCGGAAGAGCCGCCCGCGCGGCAGCGGAGCCGTGGCAGCGGAAGGTGCATTGCTGCGCCAGGGGTTGATGTCGAGACCACCGCGCCGCAGATAGCGCGCGTGCACTGTCAGACGCGCGGGCCGGCAATGACGCAGCAGCTCGAGGAAGATCCGCTCCACGCACTGTTCGTGGAAATCCTGGTGCAGGCGATAGGAAACCAGATAAGCCAGCAGCCCCGCGCGATCGAGGGCCGGTCCTTCGTAGTCGATCTCAACTGTGCCCCAGTCGGGTTGTCCGGTGACCGGGCAGCGCGAGCGCAGCAGACGGCTGAAGAGCTGTTCATGTACCAGCCTGGTGTCGTCGGCGCGCAGCAGTTCCGGTGCCGGCTCGTAACGATCGATCGCAACCGGCAGATCATCGAGGCAGTAGCCCGCGGGCTGCGACACCACCTGTGGCCATTCGTCGGGCTCGTACAACGCCACCTCGACTTCGGCACCGGCGCAGGCCGTCAGATCGGCGGCAATCAGTTCGGCCACTACCGTCAGATCGGCAAAGCGCGTCTGATTGAGCGAGTTGAGATAGAGCTTCAGCGACTTGGATTCGATCAGATTGGGCGAGTCCGCCGGCACTACGAACTGCCCCCACGCGATCCGCGGCTTGCCGTGCGGATCGAGCCAGGAGAGCTCCCACGCATTCCACAGGTCCCAGCCGGAGAACGGCAACGTCTGCTCCAGCCCGATCCGGGCCCTGCTCTCCGCCCGCGCAATGGGGAACAGCAGTCCCGGATCATAGGGCAGGTCATAACTGGTCGTTTTGCCCAGAGGGCTGTCCGGATGGTCCATAACTACTGCCGCAGGCGCTTGCCGGTGATCAGGAGATACATACTGTAGGCGTAAGCGGCTACCGTAAACAGGCCGACCATCACGAAAGCCACTCCTACATCGACATCGGAATGCCCCAGAATGCCGTAACGGAAGGCATTGACGATGTAGAGCATGGGATTAAGTTTCGAGACACCGGCCCAGAACTCCGACAACAGATCGATCGAATAGAACACACCACCGAGGTAGGTCAGCGGCGCCAGCACGAAAGTCGGGACAATGGAAATGTCGTCGAAGTTGTTGGCAAACACGGCGTTGATAAAGCCACCGAGCGAAAACAGCAGTGCCGTCAGCACCAGGATACTCAGCGTCACCAGCGGGTTGTGCATCGGCAGATCAGTGAAGAACAGCGCCACCACCGTAACAATGGCGCCCACCAGCAGGCCGCGGATCACCCCTCCCGTCACGAAGCCGAGCAGAATGGTGTGGTTGGAAACGGGCGACACCTGGATCTCCTCGATGAAGCGCTGAAACTTGGCGCCAAAAAAAGAGGAGACCACGTTGGCGAACGAGTTGGTGACTACCGCCATCATGATCAGGCCGGGTACGACAAACTGGATATAGGTGTAACCGCCCATCTCGCCGATGCGCGAGCCGATCAGCCGCCCGAAGATCACAAAATAGAGTGTCATGGTGATGGCCGGTGGCAACAGCGTCTGCAGCCAGATGCGGATGAACCGGCGCACCTCGCGCCTTACCAGCGTGTAGTACGCATTCCATTCAGCCTGCCACGAATTCATGCCTGGCCCCCTGCAGCGCGAGCCGCCACCGCGGCCGGCGACGTTCCTTTTTCAGCCAGCAAGGTCACGAACAGCTCCTCCAGCCGGTTGGCTTTGTTGCGCATACTGGTGACCGTAACGCCCTGTCCGCTCAGCCAGCTGAACAGCTCATTCAGGCTTTCGCCCTTTTCGATTTCCACCTGAATGCTGTGCGGGTCAATGATGTGACCGTCGAACGGGCTGAGGTCCAGCCCGGCCGGCACCTCTTCGCGAGTATCGAGAATGAAATGCTCCTTGTGCAGCGTTTTCAGCAGCGCCTTCATACTGGTGTTTTCAATAATCTCGCCATGGTCGATGATGGCGATATTGCGGCAGAGGCTCTCCGCCTCTTCCAGATAGTGCGTGGTGAGAATGATGGTGGTGCCCTGCTGATTAATTTCGCGCAGGAATTCCCACATCGACCGGCGCAGCTCGATATCGACCCCGGCGGTCGGTTCGTCCAGGATCAGCAGCCGCGGCTCATGGACCAGTGCCCGGGCAATCATCAGGCGACGCTTCATACCACCCGACAGCATGCGCGCGGCATTATTGCGCTTGTCCCATAAGCCCAGCTGACGCAGATACTTTTCCGCGCGCTCCAGACCGAGACGACGCGGCAGACCGTAATAGCCCGCCTGGTTGGTGACGATATCGATCACCTTCTCGAACTGATGAAAATTGAACTCCTGCGGCACCACGCCGAGCTGACGTTTGGCGCCGGGGAAGTCAACATCGATGTCGTAGCCAAACACCGAAACCGTGCCGCCGCTCTTGCGGACCAGCGAGCAGATGATGCCAATGGTGGTGGACTTACCTGCCCCGTTAGGGCCCAGCAGGGCAAAAAAGTCCCCCTGCCCGACAGTCAGGTCGATGCCTTTGAGAGCCGCAAAGCCGTTGTTGTAGACCTTGGTCAGCCCTTTGATGGCCAATGCAGTAGTCATAACAGCCCCTGGCAACTACGGCGAAGCGCCGCGCGAAAAAGGTGCTGATTGTAACTGACTGGGCAGGGAGACGAAAATGAACGCCCGGCGCCGCGCTAGCGGTCCGGCGGTACAGCAGTCAGGGGCAATGGAAAATGCAGAAACAAAAAAGGAGCCGCTCAGGCTCCTTTTTTATCTGCTCTATCTGCTTTTGCGCAACTTGCGCATCTGCTTTTCGATTGCAGCACCGTGTCTGCGAATCGGGAATTTGGAGCGGGAAACGAGGCTCGAACTCGCGACCTCAACCTTGGCAAGGTTGCGCTCTACCAACTGAGCTATTCCCGCCTGCTACCGTAGTTCGGTAAAGATGGCGTCCCCAAGGGGATTCGAACCCCTGTTACCGCCGTGAAAGGGCGGTGTCCTAGGCCTCTAGACGATGGGGACGCCGAGCACTCTTCGCTGCTCGCTCTGTTTCGCGTTCAGCGTCGAAGTGGCGCGCATTCTATGCACCGGTTTGGAAAGCGTCAACCCCTGAGATCAAAAAAGTTTATCGACCGGCCAGACTCAGCAGGCCAATGCATAATAAAACGTCTAGACTTCAGGCTCGGGTCGGATCCCTGGCTACCTGCCGCCGTGCGAACCTTCATCACTGTGGCAAAAACGTCCTATAACAGGTTGCCTGCATTCCGGATCAGCCGGGCGCAACGAGAGGAATTCATGTCCACTACAGCCATAATCACTGCCATCTCGGCGGCACTGGCCGTGCTCGTCGTGGTGGTATTCGCGATGCAGCAGATTGAAAAGAGCAACAACGAAAAGCAGGCGCTGATTGCTGCCCTCAAGAGCCGGCTGCGCGGCTTTCACCACCTGCTCGACGGTTTCCCGGAAGGATTCCTGAGTGCCGACCTGCGGGCACTGGTCTGCCACTGTCTGCTTGACTCAATCGACCAGCTCATCAAGCTGGAGCCGCGCAACAAGGATCATCGGGCCGAGCGTGACCGCATTATGGAGCGCCTGAACAAGATCAGGAGCGAGGTGGTGACCGCCGGCTATCAGCCGCTGACCAACCCCGATCAGATCCAGGAAGTGCAGCGGCTCCTCAACAGCCTCTACAACGTGGTGCAGAAGCTGGTCGAGCGGAAACGGATCACCCAGCTGGAAGGTGCCAGCTTCGCCCGGCAGATCGCGACGCTGACGGTGCGGGTCGCGGTTGACTCCCATCTGCAGTCGGCGCAGCAGGCGCTGTCCGACGGCAAGCCGCGCCTGGCCATCCACTACTACTCGCTGGCAGTCGACAAGATGAAAAAGAGCAATACCGACGGTCAGTACAGCAGCCAGATGCAGCTGTATGAGCAGCGGATTGCCGAGCTGGAGGTGCTGGCCGAGCAGCAGCAGACCAGCGCTGTCGCTACCCCTGCGGAGGAGTGGGAAGATTTCAGGGAGGACGACGACGCCTGGAAAAAGAAAAGCCTGTACGACTGAGCATCAGGGCGGCCGGCAGGCCGCCGGCTCATTCTGCGGGCTCAAATTTCACGGCTACGGAGTTGATGCAGTAGCGCAGCCCGGTCGGCGGCGGCCCGTCGGGAAAGACGTGGCCCAGATGCGCGCCACAGCGCTTGCAGAGCACCTCGGTGCGGATCATGCCGTGACTGGTGTCGCGCTGCTCTTCGATACTTTCCGGGTTGAGCGCACTCGAAAAGCTGGGCCAGCCACAGCCGGCATCGAACTTGGTCCCAGCCTCAAACAGCAGCTCACCACAGCAGCGACAGCGATAGACGCCCTCGTCCCAGTGATTCCAGTATTCCCCGGAAAACGGCCGCTCGGTGCCCTTCTGGCGGCAGACCTCATACTCTTCCGGTGACAGCTCGGCGCGCCACTCGGCATCGGTCTTGCTGATTTCGCGTTCACTCATCCCTTAACCTCGAAAGACCTTTGTCAGACCACTCATGGACGCTGTCCCGCCCCCTGCCGGGTCATGGCAGCCGGAGCCCATTTCCCCTACACTTAGGGGCTTGCCAGCCCGACCGTGGGCAGGGCCATATCCGGTTGCCGAGCATGTCAAAGTTCTACAAATCCGACAAACTGAACAACGTCTGTTATGACATTCGCGGGCCTGTCATGCGTGAAGCAGTGCGCATGGAAGAAGAAGGCCACCGCATTCTCAAGCTGAACATTGGCAATCCGGCGCCATTCGGCTTCGACGCGCCTGACGAGATCATTCAGGACGTGATCCGCATGCTGCCCAGTGCTCAGGGCTACTGCGACTCGAAGGGCCTCTACTCCGCCCGCAAGGCCATCATGCAGGAAACGCAGAGCCGCGGCATCCAGGGCGTTGATATCAACGACATCTACCTCGGCAATGGCGTCAGCGAGCTGATCACTGTGGCCACCCAGGGCCTGCTCAACAATGGCGACGAGGTGCTGATTCCGGCCCCCGATTACCCGCTCTGGACCGCTTCGGTGCGACTCGCGGGCGGCCGCGCAGTTCATTACCGCTGCGACGAGCAGGCCGACTGGACGCCCGATCTTGCGGACATTCGCGACAAGATCACGGCGCGCACCAAGGCGATCGTCATCATCAACCCCAACAACCCCACCGGTGCGGTCTATCCGCGCGACGTCCTGGAACAGCTGGTAGCAGTGGCGCGCGACCACAACCTGGTGATCTTCGCCGACGAGATCTACGACAAGATTCTCTACGACGGCGCGGTACATGTGCCGCTGCTGTCGCTGGCCGATGACGTGCTCTGCATCAGCTTCAATGGTCTCTCCAAGGCTTATCGGCTGGCCGGCTTCCGCAGCGGCTGGATGATCATTGGCGGTGCCAAGCACATCGCGCGCGACTACATTGAAGGGCTGGATATCCTCACTTCGATGCGCCTCTGCGCCAATGTACCGGCCCAGCATGCCGTGCAGACTGCGCTCGGCGGCTATCAGAGCATCAATGATCTGGTGCTGCCCACCGGCCGGCTCGGCCGTCAGCGTGATCTCGCCTGGGAGATGCTCAACGCTATCCCGGGTGTCTCCTGCGTGAAGCCGAAGGGCGCGATGTACCTGTTCCCGCGGCTTGACCCGAAGGTGCACCCGATCAGCAACGATGAGCAGCTGGTGCTCGACCTGCTGCGTCAGGAAAAACTTCTGCTGGTGCAGGGCACGGCATTCAACTGGCCGGAGCCAGACCACTTCCGGGTCGTATTCCTGCCGCAGCCCGATGACCTGCAGATGGCGATGGAACGTTTCGGCAACTTCCTGTCGCGCTACCGTCAGTAAGCGGCATGGCGGACCTGCATATCGACGATTTTTTCAAGGATGCAGGGCTGATTCTGCTGCAGCTCTACAACGGCTTTCCGCGCCGGCAGCTGCTTTATGTCGAAGACATCATCGGGCCCACCGAGGTCGACGAATTCGGCCTGCCGGACGCCCGCCATCAGGCATGCTTCAGCACCATGCTGTGGCTGGCCGAGGAGGGCTGGCTGCGCTACGACTCCACGATCCGGCAGGAAGCGCTGGACCAGGCCGTCCTGACCAGGAAAAGCCTTCTGCTGCTGAGCGGGGTCGATCAGCGCGCCGCTGCCCTGCCTGCGTCCGGGACGGCGCCCGCCTCGCTCACCAACGCCGCTCGCACCCGCGTGACAGCACTGCGGCGAGCGCTGAAGGACGGCAATACGATCGCCATCAGCGCCACGGTGCGCGCCCTGCTGAGCGCCGGCACACCGGAACCCCACACCGGACCTGACGTCACTGCTGAGCTTTGATTCCGACCGCCGGCACTCTAGAATCCTGAACATCAGCCCGCAGGCAGGTCAGATAACAACACCGGGGGATGAGCGTCATCGCCGTGTAACAAACTCGGCATACGGTGGCCGCAGTCAAGGAGGTTATTGATGAGTACCGTAATACCGAGCGGCTGCTCCGGCGATGCACCCACTGTCCTGCGTGACCAGGAGCTGAAAAGCCGCTTTGTCGGCGCCATGCTCGACGACACCGGCCGCGAAATCCCCATCACCGAAGAGATGATCACTCAGGCACTGCTGTCACTCGACGGGCTGACTTGTCCCGCCTCCCGAAACCCCAGTGCCAGCAGCGTGCCACGCTGAGCATCACTTAGAGACTGCCACTGCCGCAACGGCACGGCGCTGAGCTCACGCCGCACCGGATACTCCTTCCGCAACCGATCGAAAGCCGCACCGATCTGCTGCCGATCACCCCTGGCGCCTGCCACAGCCGCCCGTAGCCGCGCGTCATCCTCCCGCACGTCGTACACCGCCAGCAGCGCGTCCCTGATCAGCTGCACACCCGTTGCGCCAGGGTCGGGCAGCTCGACGGCCGAAACTCCGGTCGCCGGGCTCTGCGGGGATGACAGCGGCAATCCGAGCGCCGTACAGCAGGCGGCCAGCAGCATCTCAGTGCCGCGCAGCTTGCCATCCAGACTGTAACCGGCGATATGGGGCGTGCCGATGGCCACCCGGTCGAGCAACAGCGGCGCAATCGCGGGCTCCTGCTCCCAGACATCCAGCACTACGCGCAGTGCGGAGGAGCGCCGCTCGAGGGTTCGCAGCAGCGCCTGATTGTCGATGACCGGCCCACGGCCGGCATTGAGCAGCACACTGCCCGGCTGCAGCTGGCCGAGCTCGCGCTCACCGATGAGGTGATGGGTAGGCCAGCGGCCGGTGCGGGTCAGCGGCGTATGCAGACAGATGACCTCGCAGCCCAGCACTTCTGCCAGCGGTACCAGCGCCGGTCGAACCGCTGCCGGCATATCCGCGGTTCCGGCCAGCAACGGGTCATAACCGACCGCTTCGATTCCCATCGTCTGCAGACGCTGCAACAGACGCCCGCCGACGTTGCCAAGCCCGACAATACCCACCCGGGCCTGCCGGGCCAGCAGCGGCTCCAGCACGCCATCGAGCACAGCCAGCACGCTCAGCACGTACTCCACCACGGAGACCGCGTTGCATCCCGGGGCATTGGCGTAGCCGATGCCCTGCGTGCGCAGCCATTCGGTATCGAGATGATCGACGCCGATAGTCGCCGTGCCCACCCAGCGCACCGGGCTGCCGGCCAGCAGCGCGCTGTTGACCGGCGTGACCGAGCGCACCAGCAGAACGTCGGCATCGGCTACATCGGCCGCGCTCATGGTCCGGCCAGCAACGGTGCGCACGCGACCCAGTGCGCTGAACAGCTCGACGACGCGTGGCATGTTCTCATCCGCGACAATAGTCAGGGAACTCATCTGTCAGAAAACTCTCAGTCAGCAGCTGGCACGGCAGTGTGCCGGAACGGGTGCGCTCCGAGCCAGTAACACCGCGGCACCGCGACCGGCGGTGACGAACTTTATTCAGCAGAAGCAGGTCTGATTCATATGCGCCGATATCACCGTTTTGCCGCCAGGCAAGATTGGCGGAAACCGGAAGGCGGGCACCAGCAACCGTCTCGGACTGCGCGCCAGGCCGGGTCTCATCAGACCAGACTGCACCAGCCCGAGAGTTTTAGGAGTTGTTCGCTATGGCCCAATTGATGGCTCCGCCGCCTCCCGACAATGTGGTCGATCTGTTTTCGGGCAAGCTGCTGTCCCAGCTTGACGGTGAGCAGATCATCCGGCTATCGCCCGAGTACGACGGTCTCAGCATTCTCTACTCCAACCGCCACACCGACGCCAACAAACTCTACGCCATGAAGGTACTCTGCTGGGCACTGCTGGCCAATGGCGAAGTGATCGGCCTGGTGCCGTGGCTCGACCGGCTCTGCCCCTGCACTGACCTTGATGACCCCCAGACGGGTTACTGGGAAGGCTATTACGATCCGGCCTCCGATCAGCTGTTTTTCGATCCGCCGCCGCACAAGGTGGCCGAGCTGGAATCCGCTGCGGATTACTTCGATGCCGGCCTCGACAACCCCAACCAGGTCGTGCAGGAAATTCCCGACACCATCGGCACCCACGCCATGCTGACCGGCGACAACGATCACACCCTGGTCCTGACAGAAGTGCTGAGCTGGCGACTGATGAACGACGGTCGGGTAGAAGCGATGCTGATCAACGAAAGCAGCGTCCAGTCTACGCCGGTGCTGCCGGGCGATCAGTGTCTCTATCCGGCCAGTGAAAATCCGCGCTTCCGTTACTTTTTCCAGCATCACATCGCCAACCAGATCAAATCGGAAGACCCGGTTGCCCTGGCGGCCATCGCGATGCTGTTTGAGTCGTGAGGAGGCTCAGCCCTTGCGAATGAGGTAGCAGAAGCGATCGCCGTCCTGATTGGCGGCGACCAGTTCGTGGCCCAGGAAGGCGCAGAACTTGGGGATGTCGCGCTGGGTGGAAGGGTCGGTGGCGATCACGCGCAGCAGACTGCCGCTGGCGAGATCGCGCACAGCGTTATGCAGCATCATGACAGGCTCGGGGCAGAACAGCCCCGAGGTATCGAGCGTGTGATCGACAGTGTCGTCCATAACCGGACTGGTACCTCAACTTCTGGCAAAGGCTGACATTGTGCCGATCGCTGCCTTGCGCTGCAAAGGGCCGTACGGCAGGAGACGGGAATGAAACGACCAAACTGGTCTGAGGGCAGCAGCGACAGTCCCGCCAGCAGCGACGAGCTGTTCAGCCGGGGCACGCTCGAACTGACGTTTTCCGTGCTGCGCAAACCCTACCCTGCCCTTGCCCTGGCGATTCAGAATGCGCTGGCGCAGGCTTATCCACGTCATGATTACCAGACCGGCCTGCACAGCAGCGAGCTGCCGCTGAGCAGCGATACGATCGACCGGATTGCACTGGCGCTGGCCGTGCTCAGTCGCCGCTGTGCCACCGGCAGTACCCAGCACGGCAGCACTCCGTGCGATCTCGCTTTGCTGCGAAGTCTGCTGCTGGACTGGATGATGCTGGCGCGCAGTCGCGACAATGACAGCGACGAATTCGACGGGCCGGCTAACTCGGCCTGAAGTTACCGATACCGCAGCGCTGGTGGCACCGCCTCGCGCGGGACGATCGAGCAGCTTTCTGAGATCGGATCAAACATCAGAAAGACCTCGCGCTGCTCAAGGGCACGCCGCACCTGAGCCACCTTGGTAGCAAGCGACACTTCCACCTCACCGTAATCGGTGCCTTCCCGGCTGATGAACGCCTCAATCACGGCCTGCAGCGTGTCGGGCGCCAGCTGCTCGGCCGGTACCACCAGAACACCTTCGGTCACCTCGAACGGTGGCGGTGTCTCCATCACGACTCCTGCAGCAGCGCCTGTACGCTGGCGACCTTGCGTTCCAGGGCATCGTCGCGATCAACCCGGGTGCCGATCTTGAGCGTGGTATTGATGCGGGGCGCACCCATCTCATGCACCCGGTTGTGGCAGCGTTTGATCGCTTCCATCACTGGTTCCCATTCGCCCTCGATGTTGGTGCCATAAGCGTGCAGTTCATGCTTGAGCCCGCATTGCTGCAGGATGCGCTGGCACTCGGCGATATAGGGCGAGAGCGACAGATCGCCTCCCAGCGAAATCAGACAAAAATCGACAATCACCTTCACAGTGCGCCTCCTCGAACGAGAACAGTGTGATTACTTGCGACGCAGCCAGTGCAGCAGCAAGCTGCAGGCGAAGGCCAGCGCTATCACAATGGCGAGCCCGAATACACTCGCCACGAAATAGCCTATCAGTTCCGCCGGGTCGACATCCCAGCGCTCGACGGCCGCGAACAGCAGCACTGCCAGCGACAGCAGAGCAATCAGCGGCGTGCGCCAGCGGCTGGCACGGCGCCAGCGTGCAGCCAGGCCCGGGGATTGAGAGAGCGATGAGGACGCTGCCGCTTTCCGCGGCGAGGTGTGCTTGGCGATGGTTATGTTCTCAAAAAATCAGTATGTGCTGGTTTCGCGGGTCCATTCGCAGCGCATGGAGAGTGGACCGGAGCGCGGCGCATGGTAGTTGGTATCCGCCTCCCAGGTGAAGGTATGCACACCACTCAGCTCGGTCTCAAGGTGCACGGTTACCGAAACCCAGTACATCTCTTCGAGTAGCGACTCAAAGCGGGCTATCCACTGCTCCCACTCGTACTCGACACCACGATAGGAGCCACCGAAGGCCACCACATCAGTCTGCAGCCCGCCGACGACCAGCGCCTCGCTCGGCAGCGCAAACATTTCGCGGCTGATCAGCGGCCACTCCTCGATGCTGGGCAGGCTCAGTAAAGCACGGCGGTTAACTTCGCGTCGGCGCCGGATCTCCTCGACATCGCCGCCGAACACCATATCTTTGATGCAGCCGTAGACCACCGACTCCTGTCCCATCCTTGCCTCGCTCACTGGTTGCGCAACGACTCGGACATTAGCAAAAGCGCATTGATTCCGTAAACGGCCGGTTTTGGGACGCCTGCCTCAGCCGGTGGTCTGCACGCCCGGCCGACCGATCCAGCCCCATACCAGCGCCCACGCCAGCAGTGCTGCCACAGCGGCAAACACAAAGGTGACGGCCGGCGACCAGTCCCAGAGCAGGCCGCTGACCACTGCGCCGACACCGCCGCCGGCGCCGTAGGAAATGCCGCTGTAAAGCGCCATCCCCTGTCCGCGCCGCGCTTCGCTGAAGAAGCCCCGCACCAGCTCCACCGCGCAGGCATGATAGGCTGCAAAGCTCGCTGCGTGCAGACACTGCGCCACCACCAGGATCGCCAGCGAGTCAGCCAGCAGGCCCGTCAGCAGCCAACGCAATGTCGCGAGCGCCAGGCTGGCGAGCAGCAGTGTACGGATGGCGAAGGCCGCCAGCAGACGGTGCATAACCAGGAACAGGCCCACCTCGGCACATACCGCCAGCGCCCAGAGCAGCCCGATGGCGCCACGACTGTAGCCGTACAGCTCCAGATAGACGCTGAAAAAAGTGTAATAGGGCCCGTGCGCAACCTGCAGCAGAAAACAGCTGCCGAGGAAGGCGAGCAGCGGCGGGTGCCGCAGCAGCGTACTCCAGCTTTCGCCTGGCGCGTTGCCGCTGCTGCCGCCAGCCCGCCGCACATCGGCGACCGCGAAACTGGCGATCACGATACCGGTCAGCACCAGCGCGAGGATCACCGGCAGCCAGCTGATATCGATGTGGTCGAAGATGAAGCCGAGCCCGACGACGGCGGCAATGAACCCGAGCGACCCCCACACACGAATCAGGCTGTAGCGATGCGCCTGCGTACCCAGGTGCGCCAGCGTCACCACTTCGAACTGCGCGAGCATGGCATTCCAGAACAGGGTGAAACCGGTGACAACGATGGCTAGCCAGAGAAAATCCTGGCGCCAGAAAACCCCGCAGAACATGATCAGCGCCGCCAGCGCGCCGCCGCGGATAACCGCCATGCGCCGCCCGGTGCGATGCGCCAGCCAGCCCCAGAGGCTGGGGCCGACGATGCGAGTGGTCTGGATCATCCCCGTCAGCAGACCGATGGCCGCGGCGCCGTAGCCGAGCTGCTGCAAATAAAGCGGCCAGAACGGTAGCCAGCTGCCGAATAAGGCGAAGTAGACGGCGTAGAACGCTGACAGACGCGCGTATGGAACTGCCACGCGTCAGCGGTCGCCCGGTGTCGCAGCCAGTAGCGGCGTCGCCACCTGTACACCGGCGTTCTGGGCACGGTGGCGCAGCAGGTGATCCAGCAGCACGATGGCAACCATCGCCTCGGCAATCGGCGTCGCGCGGATACCGACGCAGGGGTCGTGGCGACCCGTGGTAACCACCTCCACAGGGTTGCCGTGAATGTCGATCGAGCGACCCGGCACCAGAATGCTGGAAGTGGGCTTGAGCGCAATATGCGCCACCAGATCCTGTCCCGACGAGATGCCGCCCAGCACGCCGCCGGCGTTGTTGCCGATAAACCCGTCGGGGGTCAGCTCGTCGCGGTGCTCGCTCCCCTTCTGTTCGATGCAATCGAAGCCGGCGCCAATCTCGACCCCCTTCACGGCATTGATGCTCATCAGAGCGTGCGCGACATCAGCATCAAGCCGGTCGAAAATCGGTTCGCCCAGCCCCACCGGCATGCCTGAGGCGACTACCGTGATCCGCGCACCGATGGAGTCACCCTCCTTGCGCAACTGCTGCATGTAAGCTTCCATCGCCGGCACCTGATCCGGATCGGGACAGAAGAAAGGGTTGGTCTCCACCACCGACCAGTCGACTTTGCCGGCGCGGATCGGGCCAAGCTGGGACAGATAGCCCCGCACCTGAATGCCGGCCTGTGCCGCCAGATATTTCTTTGCTACCGCGCCCGCCGCGACCCGCATGGCGGTCTCACGCGCCGATGACCGGCCACCGCCCCGATAGTCGCGGGTGCCGTACTTGTGCCAGTAGGTGTAGTCGGCGTGCATCGGCCGGAAACGGTCCGCGATCTTGCTGTAATCCTTGGAACGCTGGTCGGTATTCTCGATCAGCAGGCCGATCGGCGTGCCGGTGGTAACGCCTTCGAAGACCCCCGAAAGAATCTGCACCTGGTCCTCTTCACGCCGCTGTGTGGTGTAGCGGGAGGTGCCCGGCTTGCGGCGGTCGAGGTCGCGCTGGATATCCGCCTCGCTCAGCGGCAGCCCGGGGGGGCAGCCATCAATGATGCAGCCGAGCGCGGGGCCATGGCTTTCGCCGAAGGTAGTGACGGTGAACAGCTTCCCGATGGTGTTGCCGGACATGCGGTGTTTCCTCTCAGGCCCGAGTCATCAGGTCGGGCGCGCAAAAAAGGGGGTCATTATAGCGGCCCGCCAGCCGCCTGCGCCCGCGGGCGCACTGGCTGCAGCACAGAGCCGGCTAGAAATGATCCGCACAGGCGTCGAGCTGTTCACGGGTCAGCAGAAATACGCCGTGGCCGCCGCGCTCGAACTCAATCCAGGTGAACGGCACCAGCGGATACGCTTCCTCCAGCGCCTCCCAGCTATTGCCCACTTCGACAATCAGCAGCCCATGCTCGCTGAGGTGGTCAGCCGCCTCCCGCAGGATGGTGCGCACCAGATCGAGACCATCGTCGCCGGCAGCCAGCGCCAGTTCGGGCTCGTGCCGGTATTCCGGTGGCAGTGAGGCCATGTCGAGCGCGTCCACATAGGGCGGGTTGCTGACGATGATGTCGAACTCCTCATGCTGCAGTTCCGAGAAGAGATCGGACTGCACCGCTTCGACCCGGTCCTGTACGCCGTGGCGCACGATATTGGCCTCAGCCACGTCAAGCGCATCCTGCGAAATATCGGCCAGCACCACTTCCGCTTCTGGCAGGTAGAGAGCACAGGCAATGCCGATGCAGCCGCTGCCGGTACAGAGGTCGAGCACCCGCTCGACCGGCTGCTCGCCAACCCAGGGCTCGAATCCCTGCTCGATCAGCTCTGCCAGCGGCGAGCGCGGAATCAGCACGCGGTCGTCCACCGTGAAGGGATAACCGGCAAACCATGCCTCGCCCGTAATGTAGGGCACGGGTACGCGCTCGACGAACCGTGTCTCCAGCGCATCCAGCACCAGGTGGCGCTCCTCGGGCGTCAACCGCGCATCGATGACGGCATCGAGCTGATCGTAAGGCAAGTAAAGACAATGGAGGACCAGCGCCACCGCTTCATCCAGCGGGTTGTCGGTGCCGTGACCGTAATAGAGTCCCGCTCGCTGAAACTGGGTCATGCCCCAGCGAATGAAGTCACGAATGGTGCTGAGGTGCGCGGCAATCTGGTCGCGGGCTTCCATGGTTTCTCCTGGCGGCCGGGTAAACGGGCGGATCACAAGCGTCGAGCGGGCTGCAAGCCACCTGCAGGGAGCTCTGATCCGCTGACAATGGGCGCATTGTAGCGACATGACGGGCGCTCGCTAAATGGAATCCGAACAACCCGGTTTGTGGCAGCGTGCACCCCCTTGGTAAGATGGCCGCCCTCTTACTTGCGCGGAAGGACTCCACCGTGGAAAAAGCATTCGCTCAGATCATCGAACGTGTTGGCGAAGATCTGCAGCGCGATGGCCTGCGCGACACCCCGAAGCGGGCCGCCAAGGCGTTTGAATTCCTCACCCGGGGCTACCGGCAGTCGCTGGATGAGGTCATCAACAATGCGCTGTTCGACTCCGACTGCAACGAAATGGTAGTGGTGAGCAACATCGAGCTCTACTCGATGTGCGAGCACCACCTGCTGCCGTTCATCGGCCGCGCGCATGTTGCCTACATCCCACAGGGCAAGGTGCTCGGCCTCTCCAAGGTGGCCCGCATTGTCGACATGTATGCCCGGCGCCTGCAGATTCAGGAGCAGCTCACCACGCAGATCGCCGAGACGGTCATGAACGTGACCGGCGCGCTTGGCTGCGGCGTGATCATCGAAGCGCAGCACATGTGCATGATGATGCGTGGCGTCGAGAAGCAGAACTCGATGATGCGGACCTCTGCCATGCTCGGGTCCTTCCGCAGCAACACCGCAACCCGCAGCGAATTCCTGGCACTGGTCGGAAAGTAATCGGCAGCCCGGCTCAGCCGGGCTCGTCCAGCCCAGTGGTCACGTCCCCCCCCGCGCTGACCGACAGATAAGAAGCTAACGACCAGCGCGCACCAGCTCGATCCGGTCGACACGACCCAGCGTTCCCGGCGCCAGCGGCCCGACACCGGCCGCCTGCACCCGCTGTGCCGGGATGCCGCGTTCGACCAGACTGGCCACCACCCGGTCGGCGTACTCCTGGGCCCGCGCCTGCAGCGCGTCGACATCCATTGCGCCGCTCGTGCCGGCGTAACTATGACCCACGACGTAGAGACTCACCGACAGATCCTTGCGCAGCGCCTGGACCAGTGCGGCAAGCGCATCATCTGCGACTACCGGCTCGCGCGCCGCTGCCTCAGCCTGTGCAAACACCAGCTGACCATGCTCGCGCAGTGGCAATAACAGCCCGTCAGCAGTGATCTGTAACGGCCGGTCGCTATCGAGCGTTATGATATCAAGGTGGGAATAGACGCGCCGGTTGCCTCGCTCCACCGAGTAAATCGCAACGGCATAGTGGTGGCCGTCTTCGGTCAGCTCCAGCGCATCGAACCACTGCGCGCCATCCAGTCCGTACAGTTCGCGGTTGTCGAACACCGCATTGGCCCACTGGTTGCTGGGTCCGCAGGCGCGGCCGCGGCAGCCATACAGACTGCGCGCGCCGACAGCCCGCAACGCGGTCAGCCAGTGGCGATGCGCCTCGGCGGCGCTGTAGCCATCGGCGATGCGCCAGGTGAAGCGCGCCAGCGTACCAGTCAGCCGCTCGCTCTGCTCCAGTTGCCAGTCGCCGCCGGCCCGGCGCCAGGCGCTGAGCGGCAACAGGTAGTCCTGGTTGTCCGCAACGCGCTGGCGCTCCAGCTCGGCGGGTCCGAACGGCTCCACCAGCGGCTGGGTGGGGTTCGCCAGCGCTGCGCTCGCCAGCAGCGTCAGCGCCGCGATGCCAGTACCAAGGAGGGTTCGAATAGTCATTAAATGTCCGAATCAGCCAGTGATGCAGGTGTCGTGATGCGCACCAGCCGGGCCATGCCGGGCACGGCCATTTCGACGGCCAGCTCCGCCAGCCCGGCGGTGACCATCGGCTCGGCCCGCGCAATATCGCCATGCGCCAGCAAACCTGCAAGAGCACCTGCAAAGGGTTGATGGGTGACCAGCAGAACACTGCCTGTCAGCGATTCAAGTTCAGCAAGGGCGACCAGAGGTCGTGTTTCGGGTACCAGCCAGTCGACGGTAGCGAGCTGTGTGTCCGGTAGCGACGCCTGCACGGCAGCCGCGGTTTCCTGCGCTCGCCGTAGCGGGCTGACCAGAATGCGGCTCGGCGGGTGTGGCTGCGTCGCCAGCCAGGCCCCCATTTGCCGCGCCTCTGCCAGTCCGCGCGCCGTCAGCGGCCGCTCTGCATCACTGGTGCGAGCCGGTGCGGCCTCGCCGTGCCGCAGGATACGCAGATGCAGACTCATTTCAGTGTGAATTCCACGTCGCGATTCTGCTCGGCCCACATCAGGCTGCCAACCACGGTAGCGATGTCGCGCCCGTTGTGGAGGATTTCGTAGAGCCCATTCACCAGCGGCATCCGCACCCCGAGCTGCTCTGCCTCCTCCTTGAGGAGGTACAGCGTATTGACCCCTTCCGCCACCTGGCCAAGCTCCGTCAGGATCTCGTCCAGCGCACGCCCTTTGCCGAGCGCATAGCCGACCTGATAGTTGCGACTCAGCGGCGACATGCAGGTGACGATCAGATCGCCGACGCCCGCCAGTCCCAGAAATGTCAGCGGATCGGCCCCCTTGCGCACTGCGAACCGGCTCATTTCTGCCAGCGCGCGGGTGATCAGCATGCTGATGGTGTTCTGGCCAATGCCGAGCGCAGCAGCCATGCCGGCCATCAGCGCATAGACGTTTTTCAGCGCCCCGCCCAGCTCCACGCCATACATGTCGGCGCTGGCATAGACGCGGAAATAACCGCAGTGCAGGAGCTGCTGTACCACCTGGATCAGCTCCGCATCGGCACTGGCTACCACCGTCGCTGTCAGCTGCTTGGCGGCGATTTCGCGCGCCAGATTCGGCCCGCTCATGGCGCCCAGCCGCACCTGCGGGATCTCTTCGGCCAGCACCTGGCTCATCAGCCGGAAGCCGCTGGCCTCAATGCCCTTGGTGGTGCTGAGAAGAATGCAGTCTTTTCCAAGGTGGGGCGATACGGCACGCGCTACTTCCCGGCACGACTTGCTCGGCACCGCCATGAACACTACGGTAGCACCCGCTACCGAGCGCACCAGGTCGGTGTCTGCGCGCAGTGCGGGGTTGAGCGGATAGTCGGGAAGGTAGTCGTTGTTGGTGTGTGCCGTGTTGATCTCTGCAGCGCGCCCGGCATTGCGCACCCAGAGCACGACATCATGGTCGTTGTCAGCCACGATGTTGGCGAGAGCAGTGCCGAAGCTGCCTCCGCCCAGCACCGCGACCCGGTGTCTTTGTGACATACCCAGAATGTCCAGCGATAGGAAACGGCGGCCAGTATACCAGCGCAACCGCTCCTCGCTGGCAGCCTGCCTGCAGAGAGTGCCGGCGGGACCGCTCCCCACAGGAGATCAACCACTCCTGCGGGAACCGGCCCCGCCTGCACTGTTTACTGGCTCAGTTCCAGCAGCAGGCGGTTGAGCCGGTGCACGTAGGCTGCCGGATCCTTGAGCTGCCCACCTTCCGCCAGCTGTGCCTGATCGAACAGCACCTCCAGCAGATCGGCAAACCGGTCCTCATCCGGCTCCTGGTCGAGCCTGCTCACCAGCGGGTGTGTGGGGTTGAGCTCCAGCGTCGGCTTGCTGTCCGGCACCTGCTGCCCGGCCTGCTCCAGCAGCCGCCGCATCTGAGCCCCCATATCGAACTGGCCGACCACCAGACAGGCCGGCGAATCGGTAAGGCGGTTGGTCACACGCACCTGTTCCACCTTCCCTTCAAGCACTTTGCTGGCACGTTCCACCAGCGCCTCGTGCTCCTTAGCCAGCTTCTCCTTCTCTTGTTTGTCAGCC
>JAJUJZ010000081.1 GCA_029265075.1 Gammaproteobacteria bacterium
CTGACGATGCCAGCGGCAACTATATCTACTATGGCGTGCGCGAATTCGGCATGTCGGCCGTGATGAACGGCATCACGCTGCACGGCGGTTTCCGCGCCTATGGCGCCACCTTCCTGGTGTTCATGGAGTACGCCCGCAATGCGGTACGGATGGCGGCGCTGATGAAGCAGCCGTCGATCTTCGTTTATACCCACGACTCGATTGGTCTCGGCGAAGATGGACCGACGCACCAGCCGATCGAACAACTGACTAATCTGCGGAGTACCCCGAACCTGCATACGTGGCGCCCCTGCGACACCACTGAATCGGCAATTGCCTGGAAAGCAGCCATCGAGCGCACCGACGGCCCGACGGCGTTGATCTTCAGCCGCCAGAACCTGCAGCACCAGGCGCGCGATGAGCAGCAGCTGGCGGACGCCGCGCGCGGCGGCTACATCCTCCGCGACTGCGAAGGCGAGCCGGAAGCGATCCTGATCGCCACGGGGTCGGAGGTACAGCTGGCCATGGAAGCCGCTGAGCAGCTGACCGCAAAAGGGCGTCGGATTCGCGTGGTATCGATGCCGTGCACCACGCTGTTCGACGAGCAGGACACCGACTACCGCGAAATGGTGCTGCCGAGCGAAGTGTTCGTGCGCGTGGCGGTCGAAGCCGGCCACCGGGATTTCTGGTACAAGTATGTCGGCCTCGAAGGCGCGATCATCGGCATGGACAGCTTTGGCGAATCGGCTCCGGCCGGTGCGCTGTTCGACTACTTTGGCTTCACCCCGAGCGTGGTGGTGGAGACAGTCGAAGAGCTGTTCTCCATTGCAGATGATGTGGAATAGATGATTCGGCTGGCGATCAATGGTTACGGCCGTATCGGCCGTTCAGTACTGCGCGCCCTGTATGAGTCGGGGCGCCGCCGCACCATGCAGGTGGTCGCCATCAATGAACCGGCGGACCTTGCCACCGTTGCCCATCTCACCCGTTACGATACGACCCATGGCCGCTTTCCCGGCTCGGTCGAGGTGAGTGGCGACGACCTGGTCGTCAACGGCGACCGCATTCAGGTCACCCACGCCACCGAGCTGGAACAGCTGCAGTGGGCCGACATTGATGTGGTGCTGGAATGCAGTGGCCGCTATGGCACGCCGGCTGAGCTGGCTGTGCACCTGCAGGCCGGAGCGCGGCGGGTGCTGCTCTCCCAGCCGGGCGCCAGTGACCTGCCGGTGGTGGTGTACGGTATCAACCATCAGTCGGTGCAACCGTGGCAGACCATCCTGTCGACCGGCTCCTGCACCACCAACTGTGTGGTGCCGGTGATCAAGACACTGGATGACGCGTTTGGCATCAGTGAAGGTGTGACCACGACGATTCATTCGTCGATGAACGATCAGCCGGTGCTGGATGCCTATCACAACACCGACCTGCGAAAAACACGGGCGGCGGGACAGTCGATCATTCCGGTCGAGACGGAGCTGGGTTCCGGCATCGGACGGCTGTTGCCGGCGCTGGCGGGGCGATTCGTCTCGCATGCGCTGCGTGTGCCGACGCTAAACGTTTCCGCGATCCAGCTGTCTGTCAACATGCGCCAGCCCATCAGTACGGAGCGCGTCAACAGCGTGTTGCGTGAGGCAGCCGCCGGTGGCCTGGCGGATGTGCTGGGCTACACGGAAGAGCCGCTCGCCTCCTGCGATTTCAATCACGACTCGCGCTCCGGCATTGTCGACGCCAGCCAGACCCGGGTGGTGGGTCCGCTGGCCAACGTGCTGATCTGGTTCGATAACGAATGGGCCTATGCGAACCGGATGCTGGATGTGGTGGCATGCTGGACCGCCTGATATTCAGCTAAATGCCGCGCGCCGCGAGATCGCCGGCGGGGCAAGTGAAGGACTCATCGCTCCCGCGAGGCGGGAGCCCAGGCACTGCGAACGGGGCCCCTGCTTCGACGGGTGGGACGTTCCTGAAGGGGCCGGGTGTGGCACCGCTCGGCCAGACAGATGTTGCAAGACACCGGAGAAAAGAATGGCCGTTCTGAAAATGAGTGAGGTGGATCTGAAGGGCAAGCGCGTCCTGATCCGGGAAGACCTCAACGTGCCTGTGAAAGATGGCGCAGTCACCAGCGACGCCCGCATTCGTGCCGCGGTGCCGACTATCCGGGCCGCACTCGATGCGGGCGCAGCCGTTATAGTCATGTCGCACCTCGGCCGTCCTGTCGAGGGCGAGCCGGCCGCAGAGTTCTCACTGGCACCGGTAGCGGCCCGGCTGGGCGAGCTGCTGGGCCGCGAGGTGCCGCTGGTAACCGACTGGCAGCAGGGCCTGGAGATGGCGGCGGGCGAACTGGTGTTGCTTGAGAATGTCCGCTTCAACAAAGGCGAAAAAAAGAACAGCGACGAGCTGGCGCAGGCCTATGCAAAACTCTGCGATGTGTTCGTGATGGATGCGTTCGGTACCGCGCACCGCGCGGAGGCGTCGACGCATGGCGTTGCCAGATTCGCGCCGGTTGCCTGCGCCGGATTGTTGCTGGCCGCTGAGCTGGAGAGCCTGGCGCGTGCGTTGCACAGTCCGGAGCGGCCGATGGCGGCCATTGTTGGCGGCTCCAAGGTTTCGACCAAGCTCACGGTACTGGAAAGTCTGGCCGACAAGTGCGACCAGCTGATTGTTGGCGGTGGGATTGCCAACACCTTCCTGGCGGCTGCCGGCTATCCGGTCGGCAAGTCGCTCTACGAAGCGGACCTGGTGCCGGCGGCAAAAGCGCTGATGGAAAAGGTTTCCATTCCGCTGCCGGTGGATGTGGTGGTCGGTACCGAGTTCAGTGAAAGCGCGGCCGCAACTATCAAGCCGGTGGAAGAAGTAACGGCCGACGACATGATTTTCGATATCGGCCCGAAGAGTGCAGCCCAGCTGGCCGAGCTGCTGAAGAGCGTCCGCACCATTCTCTGGAATGGGCCGGTTGGTGTGTTCGAGTTTGAACAGTTCAGCGAAGGTACGCGGGTGCTGAGTCAGGCAATTGCTGACAGTCCCGCTTTCTCGATCGCCGGTGGTGGCGATACGCTGGCGGCGATCGACAAGTTCGGCATCACCGATCAGGTCTCGTATATCTCGACCGGCGGCGGCGCCTTCCTGGAATACGTCGAAGGCAAGACTCTGCCGGCTGTTGCCATGCTGGAACAGCGCGCTGCTGACCGCTAACCCGAAACAAATTGTTTATTAGAGGGACAGGAACATGGCTCTGATCAGTATGCGTCAACTGCTGGATCACGCTGCCGAACACGGCTACGGCGTACCGGCATTCAACGTCAATAATCTCGAGCAGACCCGCGCCATCATGGAAGCGGCTGCTGAAACGCGCAGCCCGGTGATCATGCAGGCGAGTGCCGGCGCGCGGAAATACGCAGGCGCCACCTTCCTGCGTCATCTTATTCTGGCGGCTATTGAAGAGTTTCCTGATGTGCCGGTCTGCATGCACCAGGATCACGGCACCAGTCCGGGGGTCTGCCAGCGCTCGATTCAGCTCGGCTTCAGCTCAGTCATGATGGATGGTTCGCTGATGGAGGACGGCAAGACGCCGGCGCCCTATGGCTACAACGTCCGTGTGACCCGCCAGGTCGTCGAGATGGCGCACGCCTGTGGCGTGTCAGTCGAAGGTGAGCTGGGCTGTCTTGGCTCGCTGGAAACTGGCATGGCGGGTGAAGAGGATGGCGTCGGTGCGGAAGGCAAGCTCGACCACAGCCAGCTGCTGACTGATCCCGAGGAAGCGGCGCAGTTCGTGCGTGAAACCAGGGTGGATGCGCTGGCTATCGCCTGCGGTACCAGCCACGGCGCCTACAAGTTCTCGCGTCCGCCGACCGGCGACATTCTGGCCATCGACCGGATCAAGGAAATTCACCGCCGTATCCCCAATACCCACCTGGTGATGCATGGCTCCAGCTCGGTACCGCAGAACTGGCTGGCCATCATCAACGAGTATGGTGGTGATCTGGGCGAGACGTACGGCGTGCCGGTCGAGCAGATCGTCGAAGGCATCAAATACGGCGTGCGCAAGGTGAATATCGACACCGACCTGCGTCTCGCCTCTACTGGAGCGATCCGCCAGTTCCTGGCGAAGAATCCGGCCGAATTCGATCCGCGCAAGTATCTGAAAGAGACCATCAGGGAGATGAAGGCGATCTGTAAGGAGCGTTACGAAGCCTTCGGCGCAGCCGGTCATGCCGATCGCATCAAGCCGCTATCGCTGGAAAAAATGTACGAGCGTTATGCTGCCGGCGAACTCGATCCGCAGGTAAACTGAAGTCAGGCAGGCTCCTGCTTCTGGGTTGGAAGATTTCCCCGTAGGAGCCGGCCTTGCCGGCGATTGGCACGAGGTTCCCGGTTCGCCTGCGAGGCAGGCTCGTACGTCTGGGTTGGGACATGTCCCTGTAGGTGCCTCCTGTTCTGAACGTGCAGGAAATATTTTTTCCAGGCGCTGGCGCCAGGTGAGGCTATCAGCAATGGATGCGGTTGGATTCGATCTGGAGCGGTTGCAACGTCAAATCCGGCCGCTGTCACTGACGGAGCCGGTGACCGCCAGCGATGCCGTGGCCGACTATTTCGCTTATTACCGTATCGATTTTGAACGCCGGCTGACGGGTGTCGATCACTACTTTGGTCACTTTCCCAGCGGGCGCCATGAAATCGTCTGTCACTATTTCACGGTCATCGCGCCACAGGCGACCTGTTTCCTCTTTCATGGCTACTTCGATCACAGCGGGCTCTACGTCCACCTGATCGAGTACTGTCTGCGCCGCAATTGCAACGTGGTGATCTATGACCTTCCCGGTCACGGTCTGTCGACCGGCGAGCGCGCCAGCATCTCCTCGTTTGGTGAATATGAAGCAGTTCTGCGCGATGCGCTGGCGCTGTTTCAGCCGCATGCGCCCCATCCCTGGCATGCGATCGCGCAAAGCACGGGCGGGGCCATTCTGATGGATTACCTGCTGCTGCGGAGCGTGCCGACCTTCGATAAGGCCGTGCTGCTGGCACCCCTGGTACGTGCCGCGGAGTGGCGCTGGATCAAGACGGCCCACTTTATCGGTCGCCATTTTCTGCAGAGCGTGCCGCGCAAGTTCGGCATCAACTCTTCCGATCCTGACTTTCCGGAATTTCTGCGCCGTGATCCGCTGCAGGCGGTTACTATTCCTGTGCGCTGGGTGGAGGCAATGCTGCGCTGGGAGCGGCGGCTGACGCAGCTCCCACCGTCGGACCGTACTATTCTGCTGGTGCAGGGAGAACTCGATACGACAGTGGACTGGCGTTATAACGTTCCGATCGTGCGGCAGAAGTTTCCGCATGCGAAATATCTGCCGTTGAAAAGTGCTCATCACCATCTGGCCAATGAGGCGCCGGCTATTCGCGAGAAGATTTTCGCCGCGCTGGATCTCTATCTGGGCGGTACCAGATAGCGGCGCGCCGGGCTCCGTTGAAGCCCGGCCGCACCGAGGTCTCCGCTTCAGGCGACTTCAGGGAAGCGCCGGAACGCGCCGTAGCTGCCAGCCAGAAACGCCAGCGGCTCTTTGTCGCAATAACCGTGGCGCTCTACTACGCCGTTGATGACATCGTGATCGCCCCAGGTCACCACTTCGCCGCGGCGACACTCGATCACTGCAGAACAGCCATCCAGCAGCGGCACGTCGCCGGTGCCGCGATGCCAGGTGAGACCGGCAAAGCGATCTTCCACTGGTGCGCAGAAGCGCCGCGAGATCTCCTGCTGGTCGTGTCCCAGCACATGCACTGCGAAATGCGAGCAGTGACGGAACACGTCGCGCAGCTTTGAGTTCTCTTTCAGGCACCAGAGGATCATCGGTGGTGACAGCGACACCGAGGTGAATGAGTTGATGGTCAGGCCGACCGGCTTGCCGTCAGTTGTTACGGTGGTCACCACCGTAACGCCTGACGGGAAACAGCCGAATGAGCGACGATAATCATCGCTGGCGGACCAGTTGATCACATCGACGGATGTAGTCATGGCTGACTCCTCCAAAGCTGCCGGCATCAGCTGATGCCTGACTCACGCAAAAAGTCCTGCACCTGGGTCCACTGCTCGGTCTGCTGCGCGTTCATATGAGCCATCATCAGGTTGCGCGGCTGACTGGCGAGGTAGAAGCGTTCGTACAGTTCGGTGCGCCCGCCCAGCGCCGAACCCACGAAATCCCAGGCGGTGCGGAAGATCTGCGAGCGCTGTTCGGCGGTGTAATCGCCGGTGGCAGCCGGCATGTAGCGCCGCAGCATGTCCGCCATTTCGGGATTCTCGAAAGCGCTGAGTGACGGTGTGGCCAGCAGGTTGTGGCTGCCCAGTGTCTTGATGATGTCGTTCACGCGCACCATCCACTGCGGCATCATCGCTGCGATCGCCCGCATCGGACGCTCGTCGAGGAACCAGGCACCATTGCCATAGTCACGGGCGTTATCGATGCCGGCGCGGATGGCGCCGCGCGTGAGCGCTGCGTAACTCCAGATTTCGCCGAGCATGACAGTCACTTCCGGACGTTTCTCGGCGTTGGTAATACGTGCCATCTGCGTGCAGAGGTCGTAGGCGAACTCGAGTTTGACGGCGGCCCGGGTGGCAGTCTGGTGGGTGACGTTGCCGTACCAGCCGTGGGTCAGTGTCTTGTTGTAGAAATCGACATCGCCGTCGATGAAAACCCGTTCGATCGGTACCTCGACGTCATCGAAAATGACGAACGCATCCTGCTCATCGAAGCGGCTCGAGAACGGTTTGTCGCGAAGATCCGCATCCACGCCGTAGTGGTCGCGGCAGACCGTGATCAGGCCTTTGGTGCCGACCGGTACCGAGAAGGAGATGGCATGATCGGGGCTGGCACCGCCGAGAATCGGGCTGGCCGGGTAGACGTACAGTTCGTCCGCGAACGGGCCCAGTGTGGCAAGAATTTTGGCGCCCCGGACGATGACGCTGTCCTTGTTGCGCTTCACTACGCGCAGCGCGATCTCGCCATTGATACCGGCGAGATCGCCGATGCTCTTGTCAATGGCTGGCTGGATGATGGTATGCGTCAGCGACAGATCGCGCTCGGCCACTTCGCTCCAGAAGCGCTTCAGGTTTTCCGCCCAGTCCCCGTGGCCGTATGCATGGTAGATGTCACTGCGCATCACGAAGCCGGCCAGGGTGATATTCACATAGTCCGGTGTGCGGCCCAGCATGCCATAGGAGTAGCGGGCCAGGCGGTCGAAACAGCGGCCGCGCCGCTCCAGATCTTCCCGGTTACGCGGCTGAATCAGGCTGGCGGTCATCAGCTCGCCGGTTTCCGGATTCTCTGTCAGGCAGTCTTCGGCAAAGCGGTGCTGCCAGTCGAAATAGCCCGCCATCCCTTCGATGGAGCCGGCGAGGCGCGGGTCCTCCAGGATGTCCACCTCCTTGTTGCCGAGCCAGATGCAGCGGCCATCTTTCAGACCTGCCTTGTACTGTTCGCCTGTACGTGCGGCCATAACGTCGTCCTCTTGCGTAGTTATCAGGTTATTTGTGAATACGAATGTATTCGTATTGGAGTACGATGTGACGCAGTATTGGGCTGAATAGTTTCGAAAGTCAATCTCGACCGCAAAAATGTAATGTTCGCACCTGCCGGCGCAACGTGGCTGGATTCGGCCTTGCGGTCCCGTGCTGGCTCGACTAATCGCTTAAACTAGGCGCACCCTGACCCCGGAGTAGTGATGAGCTCGACAACAACCAGGCGCAAAGACACGCGCGCCCGCTTTCTCAGCGCGGCTGAACAGGAGTTTCTCGCAAGTGGCTATGAAGGCGCGACGATCCGGCGGATAACGGCGCGCGCGGGCACCAGTCCGGCGACGCTGCATCGCCTCTGGGGCACCAAGCGGGAGCTTTTCATGGAGGTCTTCCGGAAGCGTATCGAGCCGATCGAAATACCGCAGCTGCGGCTGTTCGCCCATCTGCAGGCAGCGCTGGATGCGGGCGAAGCGGTCAGCCCGCGCGCGGTGATCCGCGCGCTGATGGACCCTTTCTTTCAGCTGGGCCGGTCAGCTGATCCGGATGCGCGGCGCGGTATTCAGGTATTCAGCCGGGCTGTCATTGAGCCTGCGCCCGAAGCGCAGGCGATTGTGCTGGAGCTGATCGGGCCGGCGCGCACAGCCCTCTACAGCCTGTTGCAGGCAACCATCCCGGGGCTGCGGGGAGAGGATTTCTTTCTGGGGCTCAGCTGTGTGTTTGGCTGCTTTCTCTACCCGATGGGTTTCGGGCAGCGGCTGGCGCACGACATCGATATCGATTTTGATGAGATCGACTGGGACCGCGCTGCTGACCGGATCACCGAATTCCTGCAGAGCGGGCTGCTGACACTCTGCCGTGACCCGGCGGGCCCGAAGGGTTTGGCTGAAGGATAGGTCGCGAGGATGCGGCTCGTGTCCACCAGCAGGGGCACGAGCCGTTCGCTTCAGTACAACAGGCGCGTGCGGATAGTGCCTTCTACCAGGCGCAGCCGTTCCAGGACGAATTCGCCGTATTTCTGCTCCACGTCGATAACCACGTAACCAACCTTGTCGCTGGTCTGCAGGAACTGGGCGCTGATATTGATGTTGTTGTCGGAAAACACTTTGTTGATCGCCGCCATCACGCCGGGCACGTTGCGGTGGATGTGCAGCAGGCGGCTGCAGCCCGGGTGCGCCGGCAGCGCCACCTCGGGGAAGTTGACCGAAGTGGTGGTGGTGCCGTTGTCGGAGAAGCGCACCAGTTTCTCGGCCACCTCCAGCCCGATGTTGGCCTGGGCTTCCTGCGTCGAGCCGCCGATGTGCGGCGTCAGGATCACATTGTCGAAGGCACGCAGCGGCGATACAAACTCTTCGGAGTTGGAGCGCGGCTCGACCGGGAACACGTCGATGGCAGCCCCGGCAAGATGGTTGCGCTGCAGCGCCTCCGCCAGTGCTTCGATATCTACCACCGTGCCGCGCGAGGCGTTGATCAGGAAGCTGCCCGGTTTCATCTGGGCGAGCTCTTCCGCGCCGATCATGTTCTGGGTGGCGCTGGTTTCGGGCACGTGCAGGCTGACGATGTCGGCCTCGCGCAACAGTTCCGACAGGGTCGTCACCTGCCAGGCGTTGCCCAGTGGCAGCTTGGTCATCACGTCAAAGAAGCAGACCTTCATGCCCATCGACTCGGCAATGACCGACAGCTGCATGCCGATGCTGCCGTAGCCGATAATGCCCAGCGTCTTGCCGCGAATCTCGTAGGCGCCCTCGGCCGTCTTCTGCCACTCGCCCCGGTGCGCTGCGGCGTTCTTCTCCGGAATCCGGCGCAGCAGCAGAATCGCTTCGGCGATCACCAGCTCCGCCACGCTGCGCGTATTCGAGTACGGTGCGTTGAACACCACGATGCCGTGTTCGGTGGCGGCCTGCAGGTCAACCTGATTGGTGCCGATGCAGAAGCAGCCGACCGCAATCAGTTTCTCGGCGGCCGCGAACACATCGGCTGTGAGCTGCGTGCGGGAGCGGATGCCCACGAAATGAGCATCTTTGATGGCTTCTTTCAGCTGGGCATCAGAGAGCGCGGTCTTGTGATATTCGATGTTCGTGTAGCCGGCACTGTGCAAGGTGGTAAGCGCCGTTTCGCTGACGCCTTCAAGTAGCAGAAACTTGATCTTGCTTTTCTCCAACGAGGTTTTGGCCATTGCCGGCTCCTGGGTGTATCGGGCGGGAAAGAAAGCCTTACATGCTATCATACGCCCCCATTTTTCGTCAGCATGCCGGAGCCAGTCGCCCCATGAACAACGCTGCAACCCTTCTCTCTGACGCCATCTTTGAGCAGTTGGCGGCCATTGTCGGGCCTGATCGCGTCACCCGCGAACCGGCTGAGCTCGAGCGGCTGGGGCGTGACTGGACGCGGGCATGGGAACCGGCCCCGTCGGCAGTGGTATTCCCACGCAGTGTCGAGCAGGTGCAGGCGCTGGTGCGGCTGGCTAACGAGCAGCAGCTGGCGCTCGTGCCCTCCGGCGGACGTACCGGACTTTCCGGCGGTGCCGTCGCGGCACGCGGTGAGGTGGTGGTCGCGTTCGACTATATGAACAAAATCCTCGATTTCAATGCCGTTGACCGCACCGTGGTCTGCCAGGTAGGTGTCATCACCGAGCAGTTGCAACAGTTTGCCGAGGAGAACGGGCTCTATTACCCGGTCGATTTTGCCTCCGCCGGCTCATCGCAGATCGGCGGCAACATCGCCACCAATGCCGGCGGCATCAAGGTGATCCGCTACGGCATGACGCGCGACTGGGTGCTGGGGCTGAAGGTGGTGACGGGCAGTGGCGAAATCCTCGAGCTCAATCAGGGGCTGGTGAAGAACAACGCCGGCTATGACCTGCGGCACCTTTTCATTGGTGCCGAAGGTACGCTGGGTTTCATCGTCGAAGCCACCATGCAGCTCACCCGTCAGCCGCAGAATCTCACGGCGCTGGTGCTGGGCGTACCCGAGTTCCCGGCCGTCATGCAGGTGCTGCACGCCTTCCAGAACAAACTGGATCTGACGGCGTTCGAGTTCTTCTCTGACAAGGCCCTGCAAAAAGTGGTTGAGCACACCGGCCTGCAGCGCCCGTTCGAGACCCCGGCCGAGTTCTATGCGCTGCTCGAGTTCGAGTGTCTGAACGAGGAGGTCGAGGCGACCGCGATGACAGTGTTCGAGGAGTGCATGGAGGCCGGCTGGGTGGTGGATGGCACCATCAGTCAGAGCATCGAGCAGCTGCAGAACCTGTGGCGGCTGCGCGAAGACATTTCCGAGACGATCTCACGCTGGACGCCCTACAAGAACGATATCGCCACCGTCACTTCCAGCGTGCCGGGCTTCATCGCCGAGGTCGATGAGCTGGTGAACCGCGAGTATCCCGACTTCGAGATCATCTGGTTTGGCCACATCGGTGACGGCAACGTCCACCTCAACATCCTGAAGCCGGACGCGCTGTCGGTGGCTGAGTTTCACCAGCGCTGCCATGATGTATCGCGGCAGGTCTTCGAGATCGTGCAGCGCTACCGCGGCAGCGTCTCGGCGGAACACGGCGTCGGCCTGCTGAAAAAGGATTACCTGGCGTACGGCCGCAGCGCGGCGGAGATCGAGCTGATGCGACAGATCAAGCGCGCATTCGACCCCAATGGCGTGATGAATCCGGGCAAGATCTTCGACTGAGCCGGTTCAGGCGGCGGGCGCTTCATACTGCGCCAGCCGCCGCAGCAGCTGCGCGAGCTGGCCGTATTCCTCTTCCCCCAGGAACCGCGTGAGGCGTGCGACATGCGCGCGGCGGGTCTCTTCCGCTGCCACCAGCAGCGCCTCCCCCGCCGGGGTCAGCCGCAGCAGTCGCTGACGGCGATCGCGCTTGTGCTGCTGGCGTTCAATCAACTCGCGGTCCAGCAGTGGTGCCAGCAGGGCCGTGAGGTTAGGCTTCTGGATGGTCAGTAGCCGCCCCAGCTCGCCCATTGGCAGCATGCCGTGCGCCTGGATCAGGGTCAGCGCTGCAAACTGCGCGGGCGTGAGGCCCAGCGGCCGGAACGCCGCGACCAGATCCTTGGTTACCTGGATGTTGGCCAGCCGCAGCCCCAGCGACGCGTCGTCGGTCAGCGGTCCGTAAAGTGATTTGTTATTGATTTCAGGCATCTCCAGCTACCGCGCACCCGCCGGTCGCGGCTTGCTCTCCGCGCTTCTGTGGAAGTAGTTCAACAGCATAACGCTTTTGCTGCCAGAGCTCAGCCCGTGTGTGCGGTCTGCTGTGGAGCTAACAGATCCAGCAGCAGTGACTGTACCGTGCGGGAAGCCAGCGTCATCGGCCGCTGCTGCGCCAGATTGAGTACCAGCGTCCGGTGCAGCTCTGGTTCCACCAGCGTGCTCATGGCGATATGTCCAGGCATGACGCTGCCATCAAGGCGCGATACCACCGCGAACCCCAGTCCCGCCGCAGCCAGTTCAAGCTGCAGCCGCACGCTGTCGGCCACGGTTTGCACCGTCAGAACAATGCCCTGCGCCGCGGCCGCTTCGACCAGACGC
>JAJUJZ010000123.1 GCA_029265075.1 Gammaproteobacteria bacterium
CTCACCCAGCTCAGTGTGGAGGTCGTCACCATCGTGCTGTTCGTGCTGGTGCTCTACTTTCTGCCAGCCCATACCCCTGCTGAAGGAAGGCTATGGCGACACGGCCGTGACGCGGCGATCGCCCTGCTGGCAGGCGGCGGGGTTGCGGCGCTGACCTTTGCCGTGATGACCCGCTCATTCGATTCCATCGGCACCTTCTTTATCGACCAGGCGCTGCCCGGCGGCGGTGGCCACAATATCGTCAACGTCATCCTGGTCGATTTCCGCGGCTTCGATACGCTGGGAGAAATCACGGTACTGGCGATTGCCGCCACCGGCATCGTCGCACTGCTGGAAGGCCTGCGGCTGCGCCGACCCCAGCGCGATCCTGCAGGCCGCCCATGGGCCCGGGACCGTCACCCCCTGATCCTGGCAGTGCTGGCCCGGGTCGTCCTGCCACTGGCACTGCTGTTCTCCTTACACATGCTGCTGCGTGGTCACAATCTGCCCGGCGGCGGCTTCATTGCCGGCCTGCTCACCGCCATTGCACTGACCCTGCAATATGTCGCCAACGGGCTGCAAGAAGCCCGCCGCCGGCTCCGCATCAGCTACCTCAGCATGGCGGGGCTGGGCGTTCTGCTGGCCGCAGCGACGGGGCTCGGCGCCTGGCTGTTCGGTTATCCGTTCCTCACCTCGAGCTTCGGTCACTTCACCCTGCCACTGATCGGGGAGATCGAGCTGGCAACGGCCATGCTGTTCGATCTTGGCGTCTATCTGGTGGTGGTCGGCAGCACGCTGCTGGTGATCGCGACGCTGGGCCGGCTCAGCGTGTTCGAACCGATTCAGCGCACCCGCGCGCCGCTGTCGCTAAGGAGGGGCTGACCATGGAGCTGCTGTTCGCCATGAGTATCGGGGTGCTGGTAGCCACCGGCGTCTATCTCCTGCTGCGCGCGCACACTTTCCCGGTGATGGTCGGGCTGACCCTGCTGAGTTATGCCGTCAATCTGTTTCTGTTCGGCATGGGACGGCTGGGAGGCGCTGCCCCCATCATTGGGGGAGCCGGACCGATGACTGATCCGGTGCCGCAGGCGCTGGTGCTGACCGCTATCGTGATCGGCTTTGCGATGACTGCTTTTACCGCGGCGCTGGCACTGCGCGGCTTCGGCCAGCTCGGCCATGACCGCGCCGATGACAGCGATCCGTGGCAACGCGGTTCCCGTCGCTACGTCCGTCAGGACACGCCCGCAACAGAGGGCGACGACGGAGGGCAGCCATGAGCCATCTGCCCATCCTTCCCATCCTGATCCCGCTGCTGACCGGCGCCCTCCTTCTGCTGCTGGGCGCACGGCGGCGGGCACGCCAGCGTCAGCTCGGACTGGCTGCCAGCCTGACGCAGCTGCTACTGGCGATGCTGCTGGTACGGGTCACTGCGGACGGCACCCAGCTGGTCTATGCACTCGGCAACTGGGCGCCGCCCTTCGGCATCGTGCTGGTGCTGGACCGGCTGGCGGCACTGATGCTGCTGGTCACCGCTGTGGTAGCGTTGCCGGCGCTGCTGTATGCGACAGCCGGGGCCGACCGGCGCGGCCGCTATTTTCATGCCCTGTTCCAGCTGCAGCTGCTGGGCGTCAACGGCGCCTTCCTCACGGGCGATCTGTTCAACCTGTTCGTCTTCTTCGAAATCCTGCTGATTGCCTCCTATGCACTGCTGCTCCACGGCCGTACCAGCCATCGGATCCGCGCCGCCATACCCTATCTGGTGCTCAATCTCACCGGCTCGGCGCTGTTTCTGATCGGCACCGGCACGCTGTTCGGTCTCAGCGGCACCCTGAACATGGCCGATCTGGCGGTCTTTCTTTCCGTCGCGGAAGGCGACACTGCGCGCCTGGCAGCTGCCGCCGGCATGATTCTGCTGATTGTCTTCAGCCTCAAGGCCGCGCTGGTGCCGCTGCATGGCTGGTTGCCGGGCAGCTACGGCGCGGCCGCCGCGCCGGTGGCAGCGCTGTTCGCCATCATGACCAAGGTGGGGGTGTACGCACTGCTGCGCCTGTCGATGCTGCTGTTCGGCAGCGAAGCCGGCGAGGTGGCGCAGCTGCTGCAGCCGTGGCTGTGGCCGCTGGCGCTGGTCACGATTGCCGTCGGCGCCTGTGGCGCGCTGGCGGCACCTACCCTGTCGGTGCTGGTCGCCTGGCTGGTCATCGTCTCGGTAGGCACGCTGGTGGCCGGGCTCGCCATCGGCACGCCGGAGGCAACGGCTGCCACGCTTTACTACCTCATGCACACCACCTGGGTCAGCGCAGCGCTGTTCCTGCTGGCCGGGGTGATCGACCAGACCCGCGGCGGCATGCCACTCAATCAGCCCGGCCCGGCACTGCGCTATCCACGCCTTATCGGCACGCTATTTTTTCTTGGCGCCATCGCCGTGGTGGGCCTGCCGCCGCTTTCCGGCTTTATCGGCAAGGTGCTGCTGATGCAGGCCACGCCGCCGGCCAGCGCCCCCTGGCTGTGGAGCCTGCTGCTGGGTTCGACGCTGGTCCTGATAGTGGCACTGAGCCGGGCCGGCAGTACCCTGTTCTGGCGCCCCAGCCTGACGGCTCCGGTCAGCGCCACACCGCTGGCGCGACGCCTGACGGCGGTGGGGCTGTTGCTGAGCGTAGCGCTGGCGCTCGCACTGGGCGCCGATCCGATCTACCGGACTCTGGCCGCCACCGCCAGCGAGATCCATACGCCGGCGCTCTACAGTTCCGCGGTATTGTCAGTGACACCAGTCGCCGGAGGGGAGTGAATGAGAACGAAGCTGCTGCCCCGCCCACTGCAGAGCCTTGCTCTGCTGCTGACCTGGCTGCTGCTGGCCAATGAATTCAGCCTCGGTCAGCTGCTGCTGGGAGCCCTGTTCGCCGTCGTGCTGCCCCAGCTGGTAGCGCCATTCCAGATCAGTGCGCCACGGGTGCGACGCCTTTCTGTACTGGCCGGTCTGGTAGTACGGGTACTCGGCGATATCGTGGTCGCCAACCTGCAGGTGGCACGCAACGTGCTCGGCCGCAACAGCCAATTGCGGCCGGCGTTTATTTCGCTACCGCTCGATATCGAACACGATGTGGCAAAGGTCATGCTGGCCAGCATCGTCACACTCACGCCCGGCACGGTGTCCGCAGACCTGAGCCGCGACCGTCGCCATCTGCTGATCCACACCCTGACCACTGATGACTGCGACACTCTGGTCCGGGTAATTAAACAGCGTTATGAGACGCCGCTCAGGGAGGCTTTCGAATGCTGACACTGGCGCTGCAGGCAGCGCTCACCCTCACCGCCGTGGCGCTGCTGCTCAACGTGGTCCGGCTGTTGCGCGGGCCATCGCTGCCGGATCGGGTGCTGGCCCTAGACACGCTCTACATCAACGCGCTGGCGCTGATCATTCTGGCCAGCATGCTGTGGCGCACCACACTGCACTTTGAAGCGGCAGTGCTGATCGCAGCCATCGGATTTTTCAGCACGGTAGCCGTCGCCAAGTTTCTCTGCCGCGGCGACATCATCGAATAGCGAGGTGGGTATGCCTGTGTTGCTGGAACTGGTGATCGCCCTGCTGTTGCTGACGGGGGCGCTGTTTACGCTGATCGGGGCGATCGGGCTGGTCAAACTGACGGATTTTTATATGCGGCTGCACGCACCCACCAAGGCAACCACCCTTGGACTGGGCGCCATGCTGATCGGCTCGATGCTCTACTTCACGCAGCTCCATGGCGAGCTGAGCGTGCACGAGCTGCTGATCGCGCTGTTTCTGTTTCTGACGGCACCCGTGTCGGCTCACATGCTCGCCAAGGCGGCCCTGCACCTGCGGTTGCCAACGATCGCGCGCACCAGCGGCCGGGAGCTGGTGGCGGATGACGATGCCTCCGACCCGCGCTCCCGCTGAGTTCAGCGCGCCGGTCGGCGGCGCCACTGCCGGGCCAGAAGAATGGCGCCCAGCCCCATGGCGAACAGCGCCAGCGTCGCCGGCTCAGGAACGGCACTGGGCTCGTCCGGTGTCGCCGCAACCGGTGGCAGCCCGGCAAAACGGGCGCCATTCAGCGAACCACCACCGCTGAGCGAAGCGACGGCGACCGCGCCATCGATGCCATTACCGAAATGAAGATCCGCCCACGGTGCCAGGACCGCGCCGGTGAAGCGCGCAGCACCGAAATTGAGACTGGTGGCCTCATGGAAATTCCACACGATACTGCCGGTACCGGAGCTGCCGCTGAAGTTGAAATTGACGCTGCCGGGGTTGCGCAGATCGCTCCCTGAGACATTGATGATGACGGTATCAGCCGCGCCGGCAGCCAGTGACCAGTTGTTGTTCGGCGCGAACAGCGCCGCACCGTCAATCTCGAATATGGCAACGGGGTCGGTGCCGGTGTAAACGAAACGTGCCTGTCCATGGGCGGACTCGATATTGCCGTTAGCCTCCAGCGTTGCCAGCAATACCGCCGTTTCATACAGCGACTCCGCGATCACTGTTCTCTGGGCGGCAATGTCTGCGCCGAAGGAAAGACAGGCCTGCTGGCCGCCATTGCAGTTCAGATTCCCGATCGCCGCCTGACCGCCAGCCCTGATCACCGCGCCATTGGCATCCAGTGTCGACGCCGTCACATCGCCACCGATATAGGCATTACTGTGGAGATGCAGGTGACTGACCTGCATATCATCCAGCACGATCAGGCCGAAGTCGTGCAGCGGCTGCGCGGCAGCGCCGGCGGAAAACAACGGCAACACGCTCACAGCAAAGGTGAGAAGAGCGTTTTTCAGGACTGACATCAAGACACCTTAACGCCTGAAGCGGACGACAAAGAGCAGACAAATTGCGGCGGTGCCAGTCTAACTGCAGAGCTTGGTGTGTGCATCCGCTCAATTACCAGCTGGCGTTGCGACAGCCGTTGTGCTACCAGCTGGAGCCCCGCTTTCGCGCGGATGACGAGGCCCAGGGGGCGCTCAACGCATGCATACCTGCGAATAAGGAAAGGACGACGCGCCTGATCTACTGTCCGAACCGCTCGGCTCCGCTATCGAGCCAGACCTGTTCAGCCGGTGTTGTCAGACGCCCCAGCACCTTGTTGCGGTAGGGGTAGCGCCCGAACTCGGCAATGATGGCGCGGTGGCGCTCTGCATAGTCGAGCATGGAGTCGGCGATCGGATGCGGCGCCACCGCGGTGATCGCGCGCATTCGTTCGATACCGAGGTCGTGATCCGACAGGCGCTCCGAGTGTTCCAGAGGCATATAGAAGAACAGCCGCTCGACCGGCGCGAGCGCGAGATCGCGGCCGGCCCCGATGGCCTCGCGCACGATCTTCACTGCCCGCCCGTCGCCGGCAAACGCCTGGGCTGTGCCGCGACAGATGTTGCGCGGAAACTGATCCAGCAGCAGCACCAGCGCCAGGGTGCCGTGAGGCTTGGCGCGCCACGCTTCCAGCCCGCCTTGCAGCGCCGACCCGACCAGCGCACCGAAGCGCTCGCTGATCAGTTTGTCGGTCCGCCGGTCGCCGCCAAACCAGAGTGCATTACGGTCCTCTTTCGGGTAGCCGCCCACCAGCTCACCGAACCAGAATTCATTGATCTGGTACCATTCCTGACGCTTGTCATCAGTCACGCGTCACCTCCGTCGCCATCCTGTTGCAACTGCCCATTATCTTGTTCACGTTCGAGTCCGCCATTAAACTGGCCGGCCGCGGGGCCATGAGGACCGCAGACCGAGGTTAACACTTTGTCAGAACGGCTTAGGAAACAGCTGGTTGGCCTGTCCCAGCCCGGCACGCTGCCACTGCTGCGTCACCTGCAGCGCGGCATCGAGAAAGAGGGACTGCGGGTCGACCGGCTGGGCGACCTGGCCCAGACGCCGCACCCGCGCGCGCTGGGTTCGGCGCTGACCCACCCCCACATCACCACCGATTACTCCGAGGCGCTGCTCGAATTCATCACCGGGGTGCACGACACCACCGAGGGCGTGCTCGATGAGCTGGAACAGATCCACCAGTTCACCGCCGTTGAACTGGAAGACGAGATCCTGTGGAACGCCTCCATGCCCTGTCGACTCGGCAGCGAGGAAGAGATTCCCGTCGCGCAGTACGGCACCTCCAACAGCGCGCGTCTCAAGACCATCTACCGGCTCGGCCTCGGCTATCGCTATGGTCGCCACATGCAGACCATCGCCGGCATCCACTACAACTTTTCGCTGCCGGATGCGCTGTGGCCGGTCATTCTCGGCGAGCCGCCCACCCAGGCGGCAATCAATGCCGCATATTTTGGCGGCATTCGCAATTTCCGCCGCTACAGCTGGCTGCTCAGCTACCTGTTTGGCGCCTCGCCCGCGCTGTCGCGCAGCTTTCTCAATGGCCAGCCGCACCAGCTGCAGGAACTCGATGAGGACACGCTGTACGCACCCTACGGCACCTCACTGCGGATGGGCGACCTGGGTTACCAGAGCTCGGCCCAGGAAGGGCTGCGCATCAATTACAACTGCATCGAGAATTACACGGAAACATTGACGCGGGCGATTCTCGAACCGCACCCCGACTACGAGCGCATTGGTATCGTTGTCGATGGCGAATACCGCCAGCTCTCGGCCGGCCTGTTGCAGATCGAAAACGAGTTCTACAGCACCATCCGTCCCAAGCGGGTTGCGGCGCGGGGCGAGAC
>JAJUJZ010000213.1 GCA_029265075.1 Gammaproteobacteria bacterium
AAGCAACGCACCGTTGGCCCGCGGATAGTAAATGTCGTCGATATAGATGCCGACACCACTCTCCTGATAGATCCATCCCTGCCCGCCGCCAATACCGCGAATGGAGAAGCTGGCCCAGCCGTTATTCCCCATCGCCGTGCCCGCAGCCAGGTTGGGTACGAAGGCGCTCAGCGTCTCCAGATTATCAATACCCATATCCTGAAGATCATCGGCAGAAACCGCGACCACGGAGACCGGAATCTCCTGCAGTGATTCTTCCATCCGCCGCGCAGAAACCATGACCTCTTCAAGTGCGCGTCTCTCAGCCGCGGGCGCCTGAGCTATCGCGGCAGAGATATCCACCCCAAACGTAGCCGTCACAATAGCGGCTGCCAGACAGCGCCTCTTCATTATCGAAACCTTTTTGTACATACAGTGCTCCGGATCCGATGGATTATTTGAGTTATGTTTTGAAACTGATATTCCCAGTACTTCGCCCGACCGGCGTCGTTATTGTTCTGGCAAAAAAGAATACCAGCTGAAGCGAGCTCGCCTCATTACCGGCCATCATATTACGAAGTTGTCACCTCCTCTTCCGCGTAAGATTCAAATCAGACGGTCATCAGCGCCATCAATTTTGATGGATCGGTCAGATTGTTGAGGTCATTGATGGTCGCCATCAACTCCAGTGCTCGCTGTTCGCTCATCCCTGCCTGAGTGACACAGTCAGTAAACTTGCGCGCAAACTCCTCATCGCTCATGGGCCGTCCGGGTTCGCCCTTGGCCCGGCGGATGGTTTCCTCGAGGACGCGACCGTCGTTCAGCTCAACAACGACGCGGGCACCACCCACACCACCATCGGCAGCGATCAATGACTCGTCGATGGCTGTGCGAGTTCTCTGTGTAAGTTTCAGCACTTCGGAACGTACCAGCCCCTCAGCAGAGAAATCAGGAAGCGTTATCTGGCCGTTCACCAGCGTGGTCGCCACTATCCAGGGATTGCTGAACTGCGCTTCGACAACGGTGGTGGGGCGCCGTTTGCTGCTGATGGGGTCGCCCAGCAGCCTGAAATCGCCGGGGTTGTTATGGATGGTGACGGCTTTGATATCTGCCGGAGAAAACCTGTGCTTCTGCAGCAGACCCAGTGCTGCATCCACCGCAGTATGACTGCCACGGCAGGATGGGTAAGGTTTGAAGGAGAGCTCTGTCGCAGCGAACTGCTCGCCAAGTCCGTCCAGCAATACACTGCGATCATAGTCTCCCTTATGATACTGGTTATAAAGACCCACCGGGCCTTCCAGAACATCGCGCGCCCCTGTCAGGCCACGCTGCGCCAGCTGGGCTGATAGCACGCCAGCGCTGCCAGCCAGCCCCGGTCCAAGTCGCTTGGTGAGCGCGCCGTCAATATGCGCCTGAGCATTGCCGGCCGCCTGGTGGTAGGCAATGCCGGCCGCGTAAATCATCTGGTCTCGATTCAGCCCCAGCAGCCTGCCGGCCACCAGCGCTGAGCTTAGGTAACCGTAAGTGGTCGTGTTGTGCCACCCGATCGTAATCGGACTGACTCCGGGCTG
>JAJUJZ010000115.1 GCA_029265075.1 Gammaproteobacteria bacterium
AGAGAGCACTACCCCAATCTGCCGACCGAGATAGATGAGCTGCCCCTGCTCATCTGCCAGAGCGCTGCTTTCCATTGACGCAGCCGACGGCTGCACGCGCTCAAGACTATTGGACCAGTGCAGGGTGAGATGACGGATGAACGCACCGAAAAAGAGTGCTTCTTCGTCACTGAACGGTAACGCACGTGAACGATACATCGACACGAAAAACAGCATGCCACTGCGCGGCAGCTCCAGCGTTATGGCCATTGCCGAGCCCAGCCGGTGACGCTGACAGAAATCCACCACGGGGCCCGGCTGGGTTGCGACCGGCCACTTCCAGGTGCGTACTATCTGCCCCAGATTTTCTATGGATGTAGTGCCAAAGGCGTCGAACGGCGCAATCGCGTTCCACTCTTCTCCAAAGCGCTCGCAAAGGTCGATGGTGCTCTGGAGCCAGACCCGCTTGGGTATCCCGCCTAGCCCGTGTGACGCTACGCCCCACCACGCAGCATCGAAGGGGAGATACCGTTTAAGCAGTTCCAGAGACTGCCGGGCCAGTGACTGGGGGGCAGTTGTAGCAGACAGCTCAGCCAGTTCAAACAGGCAGTCGCTGAACAATGTCAGCGAGCCAGACTCTGCCGGGGTACCGATCAGAAGACCGGCAGCATTGACCCATCCATTTTTTCCCGAGTGGGCAAGTCCTGTGCTATGCATAGTGACCTCCGTGGCTGCGTGCAGCTAGCTTAGCACCTGCAAAGCCCAAGCTCATGTCAGCCACCTGCCCGGCACTGACGCAGCGCCGGGCAGGACCACGTCAGAAGTTGAGCGTAAGGGTCACTCCAAATTCGCGCGGCGGCCCATAGAAGTGCGCGTTGAAACCATTTACCTCCTCGCCCGTTACATACTCCTTGTCAGTCAGATTGCGGCCATAAGCCTGCAACTGCCAGTTTTCCGCATCCAGCGTAATCAGGGCCGACAGTAACCCGCGCGAGTCGAGTTTGTCGGTTTCATCGTTATAGGCAACGTTGGTCCACTGCTCGTCGATCCACGCATAGTTGAGGCGCGGTGTCAGCGAATATCCGCCCAGCTCAAACGTATATTCGATACCGATGTTATAGGTGATCTCCGGCGAATAGAGATTCGGTCCGGCCGAGCCCTGCCTGATATAAGGTGAATAATCAAAGCAGATCGGTGGATTCGACGGCGCACCGGCGGGACACTGCGGCCCCAGCCCCACACCCGGCAACGATCGCATATTGACCAGCGGCCGGTTGGGCTCCATCTCCGAATCCACATAGGCGAACGCTGCATCGATACGGAAGCCACCAAGCGAGGCGTCGGCCGACAGCTCTACACCCTTGATGGTGGCATCACCCAGGTTGAACGTCTGTCCGGTCCCTGTGGCGAAATCGACGGAGGTGTTCTGGAACCCCTCATAATCCATGTAGAACAGCCCCAGGTTGGTGCGCAGCCGCCCCTGGAACATGGTCGATTTCCACCCAAACTCGTAATCGGTGACCGTCTCAGCGCCGAAGTTTGAATTGACGTCGTTGACGCCACCAGGCTTCCAGCCACGTGCCACAAACGCGTAGATCAGATCGTCAGGGGTAGCGGTCCAGTTAAGGGCGATCTTGCCCATCCAGTCGTTACCACTGTAATCACCGTCGAGATCGACCACCTGCAGACCGCCCGGCGGGAAACCGGGATCACCCACACCAACAAACACACCGCTGCCGTTCAGGTTCTCCATGCTGAACCAGGCCTTGCGTGCACCAATTTCAAGCTGCAGATCGTCGGTAAGGTCATACGAGATCTGCCCGAACAGTCCGCGTGTCTTCTTTTCATTGCGGATGCGAATGTACTGCGGGAACGGGCCGTCGTAGATGTCGACAGTAATGTCGTTGTCCTGCCAGTAACCGCCCACGACCCACTCCAGCCGTTCGCCGGTCGGCGACAGAATATTGAGCTCCTGGCTCCACTGCACCTCACCCACCGTCTGATCCCGGGTATCGAACGCCAGCGCAGTCGCATCGGCATCGTAGAGGTTGTGAATTTCCTTGTCCTGATAGCCCGTGATCGACTTGATAGTGATGCCGGAATCGAACTCGTAACGCAGATCGAGCAACGCGCTCAGAGCCTCTTCGTCGTTTTTGGTCGGTGAGTTGTAGGAAAGATCACGAATGTCTCCGGTCAGGCCGGCAGCATAGGTTGTACCGGGGATCGGCCGGTACGCATAACCACCAGAATCCTTGGTGAGGTACTCGAACTTGGCGAGCGCCTCGAACTGATCGCTGGGCTCCAGCAGCAAGCCTACCCGACCCGATTTTTCGTGCAACCCGCCGGCGTCGCTATCGGCTGGCCCAAGATCATCGTAGTAACTGTCACGGTCGCGGTAGTTGAAGGCAGCGCGCGCCGCAAAAATATCAGAGACGGGAATATTGATCGCCCCCTGCCCGCTGACAAAGCTGTAGCTTCCCGCCCCGAGCTGCAGATAGCCCGAGAGCTCATCGGTGATGACCGGTGACTGACTGTTGATGAAAATCGCACCACCGGTAGAGTTGGCCCCCGAGAAGGTGCCCTGGGGCCCACGAAGAACCTGGATATCAGCGATGTCGTAGAACGCGGTCGAGGTGACGATCGGAGGCTGGAACAGCCCGTCGACATAGGTGGCCACACCGTTTACGACGGCGGGATCGCCGCTGCCGAGCCCGATTCCGCGAATGTTGACCGATTGCGTGAGACCCGCATCAGTAATGGAAAGGCTGGGCGATGCGAACTGCAGATCGTCCAGGCGCACCACCGCCTTTCTGGCCAGCGCATCCGGACCCAGCGCCGTCATGGAGATGGGGATGTCCTGAACCGTCGCCTCGCGTCGCTCGGCGGTAATGATGATTTCCTCAAGCGCCTGCGAATGCGCCACGGGTGCAAGCAGCGGAGCACTTAACGCCAGCGCAAGTACGCCGCTGACCAGCGTCGCCGGTCGATGAGCGCCAATGGCGCTGGCCAGAGCTTTCGATCTGAAACTGATGCGGTACATCATGCTGTTTCCTCGGTTTTATTGGAATTTTCCCGCATCATAGAGAAATCGCCCGGCAATCAACCGTCTGCAGATGCAGGGGGCGCTCAGGAATGGGCCTTCCGGCGCATCGGCAAGGGCGGAATACGCTCGCCGTTGCGCATCTTCTGCGTTGTTGCGGTCCTAGCTTCAGGCTTCCCACTGACGTTGCTTTGAGAGAGTCATGACCCTGTCCCGTCCCGCATTCGATAACAGCTATGCACGCCTGCCCGAGCGCTTCTGGTCCGCCCAGGAGCCGGTACCCGTGGCCCAGCCAGCGCTGATCCGCATCAACCATGGCCTGGCGTCGATGCTGGGCATCTCAGCCGAATGGCTGGAGTCTCCCGAAGGGCTGGAGGTGCTGGCGGGCAACCGCGTGCCGGAAGGATCAGAGCCCATTGCGCAGGCCTACGCCGGACATCAGTTCGGCGGCTGGAATCCGCAACTTGGTGATGGCCGGGCAGTACTGTTAGGAGAGATTGTCACCCCGCAGGGCCAGCGCTACGACATCCAGCTCAAGGGTGCCGGCCGCACAGTCTGGTCGCGCGGCGGTGATGGCCGTTCGCCGCTGGGCCCGGTCCTGCGGGAGTACATCGTCAGTGAAGCGATGGCGGCTCTGGGCGTGCCCACCACCCGCAGTCTGGCAGCGGTTGCAACCGGGGAGAGCGTGCTGCGGGAGCGGCCTCTGCCCGGTGCCATCCTGACCCGCGTGGCGAGCAGCCATATTCGGGTCGGTACGTTCGAATATTTCGCCGGCAAGCAGGATTATGACGCGCAACGCCTGCTGGCCGACCATGTGATCGCCCGCCACTATCCGGAGGCGGCCCGGTCTGAGCAGCCCTATCTGGCGCTGCTGGAAGGCGTCATCGCCCGCCAGGCAAGGCTGATCGCTCAGTGGCAGCAACTCGGCTTCATTCACGGCGTAATGAACACCGACAACATGCTGGTCTCCGGTGAAACCATTGATTACGGCCCCTGCGCCTTTCTGGATGAGTACAGCCCCGCCACCGTGTTCAGCTCGATCGATTCATTCGGGCGTTACGCTTACGGCAACCAGCCCGCTATCGCCCAATGGAATCTCGCCTGGCTGGCCCGGGTGCTGCTGCCGATCGTGCCGGGCGAAGAGGACCCGGCGGTACACCGAGCGCAGCAGGCCATCGAAGGATTTATCGAGCAGTATGAAGCGGCGTGGCGCGAACTGATGCACCACAAGCTGGGCATTGCACAGCCCGACGCAAGCAGCGATACGCTGCTGGAGGCCCTGCTGGAGCTGATGACCCGGGAGCGCGCCGACTTCACCCTCACTTTCAGCTATCTCACGGCGCTGGCAGGCGGCGACACCATATTGCAGGCAGATATCGAGAGCTTCTGGACGCCACCACCATCACTTGCGAACTGGCTGCCGGGCTGGCAGGCACGACTCCAGCAGGCAGGTCAGGACGCGTCTGCGCGCCACCAGCTGATGCGCCGCGCCAACCCGCTCTACATCCCCCGCAACCATCTGGTCGAGGAAGCGATCGCGGCCGCCACTGACCACCATGATTTCAGCCTCTTCCACCAGCTGGTCGAACGCGTGACTGCGCCCTTCGACTTCGATCCGGCGGCCCGGCACTACCTGCAGCCGCCCCGCCCCGAGCAAGTCGTAAAACAGACCTTCTGTGGAACCTGAATCAGAAAAGCCGGCAGACGCCCCCAAAGGGTCCGCATCCTGACGATCCGGCATGAGCGTCGTCAGACAGAAATAAGCAGTCTCGGTACTGACGCCGTAAACCACCGTCGCCCCGGACCAGACCTTATCTCGAAAAACATCCAGCCAGGTGACATCGCCCTAGATGGCAAATGACGCAGAAGGATTCTGATTTTCGAGAACGTTGTGGGCCGCGGGAAACCGCTCATCGAAGATACCTCTCACCAGCGAACTACCGGCTTCGCTTCAGACTTCACGCCTGACTGTTGAGTCCGGCCACATGGCCTGCGTAAACTCTCTGCGCGGTGTGCTACGCCACCGGAGAATTTTTAAAACGACGAGGAAAGAACATGAGTTTTTCACTGTACAGCGCAACGATCCCGACCTATCTGCAGATTCTGGGCGCCGCTGAGGGTCTGGCAGACAAGGCTGCACAATTCTGTGCTGACAAAGGGATCAGTGAGGCGGATCTGCTCGGCAAAAAGCTGGCTGACGATATGTTCCCGCTGTCGCTGCAGCTGGGCCTGGTCGCACACCACTCCCGGGGCGCTATCGAAGCACTGAGCGCTGGTCTGTTCACCCCCAGCCGTGCCCCGCTGCCCAGCGACTTTGCCGGCTTCAAAGCGCTGCTGGCTGAGGCACGCCAGTACCTGGAAGGCGTATCGGAAGAGCAGGTAAACAGCTTCATCGGCAAGCCGATGCGGTTTGAGGTGGGCGAGTACCGGCTCGACTTCACCGCTGAGAACTTCCTGACTTCGTTCTCGCTGCCCAACTTCTTCTTCCACGCCACCACTGCCTACGACATCCTTCGCTGGCAGGGTGTGCAGCTCGGTAAAGGTGATTTCCTCGGCCAGATGCGCACGGCTGGCTGATTCGCCCCGCGCCAGCCACGTCACTGGCTGGCACGGACAAAAAACCCCGGCTTTGTGCCGGGGTTTTTTTATTCGTTAAATTCGAATTCCAATGGCTCAGGAGGCCAGCGGGGATTCGAAAGGACGTGTCGCGCCTCAACGGGTCATTGCGGCCTCCGCCTCCTCCCCGGGCAGTTCCGCCACCAGCTCATCCAGCGACTTCTCCAGATCGAGATACCGCCCCGACAGAGAGTCATACGCGCCACTGGCGAGCGCGACGCACTGAGCGCCAAGACGCGCCAGCTCCGGTTCGGGGTCCACATCCTTGAATTGCGACAGGAAGCCGATGATATGACCGGCATACTGCAGCGCTGCCGGATCACTCAGCGAAGCCGCCGCCATGTCGGTCATGATGGTACCGGGGTGGATACAGAAGGCGGACAGGCCCGCGTCCTTGTTTTCCTGGTCAACATGTTCGGTAAGACGCAGCAGAGTTGCCTTGGCGACGCAATAAGCCGAGGTATTAGGGCCCACCACGACCGCGGCCGCCGACGCCATGTTGATAATGCGGCCATGCCGCCGCTCGCGCATCGCCGGCAGCACCGCGTGCATGAACAGCAGCGCGCCGCGCACGTGGATCTCCTGCGCACGCCACCATTCGTCCGGATCGGCCACATGCACGGGACCATAGGGCCGGTCGACGCCGGCATTGTTCACCAGCAGCGTCACCGGCCCGAAGGCCTCCGCCATCTGTGCAACAGCCGCTTCCACCGCAGTGCGGTCGGTGACATCCAGCGGCAACGCCAGCGCCTGACCACCGGCCGCTCTGATGGCCTCGGCGACCTCTTCCAGCTGGCCGGCTGATCGCGCCACTAGGCCAACAGTGGCGCCAGCCGCCGCCAGATCCATGGCGATGGCGCGGCCCAGACCGCGCCCGGCGCCAGTGACAATCGCTACCTCATCCTTCAGTTCTGTCATCTGCAGCTCCTTATCATTATCGTTAGCCGTTCAGCTTCCAGCTCAGGTGCGGGTGACGATGCTGAACCCCTCCCTGGCGATCGGCAACGTGCGAATGCGATGGCCGGTCGCCGCGTAGACCGCGTTAGTCACCGCCGGTGCGAGGGGCGGCAACGCCGGCTCGCCTGCCCCGGTGGGCCGGAAGTCACTCTCAATGAAGTGAATCTCGACCGGCACCGCCTGGTTCATGCGCAGTACCGGATACTGGTGGAAGTTGGTCTGCTGCACTTCACCGTTTTGCAGGGTAATCTCCTGCCCCAGCATGGCGCTGAGACCATCGAGGATCGACCCCTCACATTGCGACTCGGCGCCGCTCAGGTTGATCACCGGTCCGATATCGCCCACGCAGACGATGCGATGGATGGTGATGCGCTTGTCGGCATCAACACTGACATCAGCGACTTCAGCGAAGTGACCAGCATGCGAGAAGTAGAACGCCAGCCCCAGCCCCCGGCCTTTCGGCAGGGGCTTGCCCCAGCCGGCCTTTTCCGCAGCCGCCTTGATTACCGCCGCTGCACGGCCAGTGTTCAGCGCGTAGTCCAC
>JAJUJZ010000069.1 GCA_029265075.1 Gammaproteobacteria bacterium
CCCGGCAATCAGCCAGCTCAGGTGCAGGCGCGACATGTTCACCTCAGTCGAAGCTCACACTGGGGGCCTGCTGCGCATTGGGGGTGGTCGCGCTGAAGTTTTCGCGGATGGGCAGATCACTGTAGAGAATCATGTGCCAGATCCGACCCGGGAAGGTGCGAATTTCGGTGTTGTAGCGTTCAACGGCCAGGATGAAATCGCGCCGCGCCACCGCGATGCGATTTTCTGTGCCTTCCAGCTGCGATTGCAGAGCCAGAAAGTTCTGGTTCGACTTGAGGTCCGGATAGCGCTCGACCACCACCATCAACCGTTGCAGGGCGCTGGTGAGCTGGGCCTGCGCCGCCTCGAACTGCCGCAGCTGTTCGGGGTTGTTGATGACGTCAGCATCAACCTGCATGGAGCCTACGCGCGCCCGCGCCTCGGTGACAGCGGTGAGCGTTTCCCGCTCCTGGGCGGCGTAGCCTTTAACAGTTTCCACCAAATTGGGCACCAGATCGGCACGCCGCTGATACTGATTTTCGACCTGCGACCACGCCGACTTGACCTGCTCATCGAGCGTCGGAATGTTGTTGATGCCGCAGGCGGTCAGCAACGGCAGCATCAGGACAAGCAACCAGAAACGACGCATGAGTTTTTCTCCATCCATATCACAACCGGGATCGAACCGGGACCGGGAAGCGTCATAGTTCGGACAACCGGACATAGCCGCTTGTCAGACGCCCGCGTCCAAACTAAGTTGCGAACTGTTCAGGGCAGCGCGCCAGCGCTTCCGTTTTCGGCCTGGAGTGTAACCGTGCCATCACCATCGCCGCGAAACAAGCGCCGCGCACCAGGGGCGGCCGCTCGTATTGTCAAACGAACGGTCCAGATAGCTGCTGGCATTTACCTCGCTTATCTGGGGCTGACCGTGCTGGTTCTCAATCCCTTGCTGGAGTGGCTGACGCCGCGTCTCTACCAGACACAGACCGGTCGCACCCTCCACTTCAACGAGGTCCGCTATAACCCCTTCACACTGGCGCTCCATGCCGGGCAGCTGGCTGATCACGAGGGGTTGTGGGCAATTGATCGTGTGCTGCTCAACGTGTCCGCCAGCACCCTGTGGCGGCGCGCGGTCGTACTCGACGAAATGACCGTCGCCGGACTGCGTGTCGATATCGAGCAGATCACGCCGGAACGCTGGAACTTCAGCGACATTCTCGAGCACCAGCAGGCCCGGGCCGAAGCCACCTCCCCGCGGGAGCAAGCAGCCAGCGAACCCGGTGAGTGGCCGTTGCTGGAAGTGAACGCGCTGCAGCTCGGGATAGCCCGGGCCGACGTGCGTGCGCCTTATCTCGCGGAGCCGTTTGCCGCCAGCGTCAGTCAGTTCGGTTTCGCCGCCCGCGCCATCACCACCGCCGGCGAGCTGGCCGCCACCGCCCGGCGCAGCTGGGCCACCTTCGCCGCGCACGATGTCCGCCTGGGTATCGATCGGATAGCGCTGGAATCCCTGCGCGAAGAGCCGGTGGCCACTGAGGTGCGCGATATCCGCCTCGAAGTGGAGCACTTCGCGGTCGCTGGCACCGAGGGCGTGCCTTTTGCGCTGACCCTGGCCGACGAAAGCGGCGGCCGCCTGTTCTGGCACGGCACCTTTTCACTCGAGCAGGCGACCAGTGAGGGCCGCGTCGACATCGAAGGCCTCAGCCTGCGACCCGTCTGGGAGTTCCTGCGTCCGCAGCTGCCCTTCCGGATCGCAAGCGGCACCGCGGATCTCGGCCTCGATTACCGGGTGCAGTGGGCAGATACGCCGCGCTGGGAGCTCCGTGATGGCGGCGTGCGGCTTGGCGATATCGCGCTCACCAGCCCCAGTGTTGCTGATACGCGGGTCGCGCTTGGACAACTTGAAGTGGCCGGCGTAACGGCGGACAGCGAACAGCGCCAGCTCAGCATCGCGCGGCTGCTGCTGAACGCACCGGCGGTTACTGGCTGGAACCGCGGCGAGGAAATCAGCCTGCTCAGGCTGTTCGACTTTCCGGCGGACGAGCCAGCTGAGGCAACCGATGAGTCCTGGCAACTGGTACTGCAGCACGCCGAGCTGCGCCAGGGCAGCGTCGACTGGCGCGCGACACAACTGGAGCAGCCGCTCGAAGTACGCGAGCTCAGCGTGAGCGCCGATGGCATCACGTGGCCCGCACAACAGCAGGCCGGCCTGGAGCTGTCGCTGCGCCTGGGCGGTGATACCGAGCTGCGGGTCGCGGGCAATCTGCATCCCGGTACCCTCAATGGGGAGTTCGAAGGCGAGTTAAAACAACTGTCGCTGCCACAATTCAATCCGCTGCTGGCCGAGTTTGCGTATCTCCGGCTCGACACCGGGACGCTGGACACGCAGTGGCGGCTGACGCTGACCGAGGGTGCACCGGGCGACATCGCCAGCAGCGGTGCTCTGCACCAGTTCGACCTGCGCCGCACCGGCAGCGAGCGCGAGACGCCACTGGCTGTCTGGGAACAGCTTACCTGGCGCGGCCTGACCATGGCATTGCCGGAACAGCGGCTCGCCATCGAGGAGATCGCGCTGAGGCAGCCCGACATTCGATTCCGCATCAATCGCGACGGCACCACCAACTTCGGCGAACTGATGAAGGCGGGTGACGGCAAATCTGCTCCGGCAGAGAGTGCCGGACCAGCAACCGAGGACACCGGGCAAACGCCGCCCTGGCAGATCGCCATCCAGCGCATCAGCAGCGAGCAGGGCGTGCTGCGCTTCGCGGATCTGTCGCTGCCCTATCCGTTTCGCGCCAATATCGAAGCATTCACCGGAGCCGTGACGGAGCTGTCCAGCGACGCCGGCCGGCGCGCTCAGGTCGACTTCCGCGGCAATGTAGGCGGCTATGCGCCGGTTATCGTCACTGGCGAGGCTGCCCCGCTCGCGCCCACCCCTGAACTGGATGTGAAGCTGTCATTCGATAATGTCGATATGGCGCTGCTCAGTCCCTACTCCTCCACCTATGCGGGCTACGCGATCGATCGCGGACTGATCAGCGTCAATCTGCAGTACGCGCTGGAAGATGAACGCATTCGCGGCAGCAACCGGGTACTGGTGCGGCAGCTGCAGCTCGGTGAGCGCGTCGAAAGCCCCAGAGCCGTGGACCTGCCGATCCGCCTGGCACTGGCGCTGCTGACCGACGCCAACGGCGTGATCGACCTCAACGTCGACGTCACCGGCGATATCGGCGACCCGCAGTTCGGCCTGGGAGATGTCATCCGTCGCGCGTTCTTCAACGCCATCCGGAAGGTGGTGACGTCCCCCTTCCGCCTGCTCGCCCAGCTCGGCGGCAGTCGCGCGGAAGATCTCGACAGCATCCCGTTTGCACCCGGCTCGGCGGCGCTGGAGAGCGCCGCCGTGGAGAAACTGGCCGCGGTCAAACGGGGACTGGAGCAGCGCCCCAAATTGCTGCTGAGTGTGGCCGGCCACACCGATCAGGACAGCGACGTTCAGGCATTGCGCGCACAGGTGCTGGGCCGGCAGCTGGTTGAACAGGGGCTTTCCGAAGCGTCGCTGGTCGCCCGCGACCGTGACTGGGAGCGGGCGGTGACGCGCCTGTATGAAGAGCGGCTGGCGGCAGGCAGGGCTGATGAAGAAGCGGAGGAGCTCAGTGCCGGGCAGCAGTGGCAGCGTCTGCTCGACACCATCGACATCAACCCCGGCTGGCTGCGCGGACTGGCCAGCCGCCGCGCCCAGGAGGTAAAACAGCACCTGATCGATACCGGCCTGCCACCCGACCGGGTACTGATCGACGCCAGCGCCGACCGGGCGGCCGCCAGCGCTGATGCGCCTCAGGCTTCGCTGAGTCTGGAGGGCTGAGGCGCCATTGTATCGCCCGATTTACCTGCAACGCCGGCTCCTGCGGGATGCGTCGCGTGGGTTTCAGCAGTCCGCCTTCAGATCTGCGCCACACGGCCGACAACTTCCCGGAGGGACTGTGGGCACTGGCGCTCCAGAGCGCTTCCGCTATCCTTGCATGGCCCTCCCGACGCTGCGCGCGTCAGTTCGCGCGGTGAGTTGCAGTATTCGCTGGAGCTTTAAATGAACGTCATTCTTGGCGCCGCCATCATCCTGGCGTGTCTCGCCATTGGTTTCCTCGCCTCGGGCGGCAACCTGCTGGCCCTGTGGCAGCCATACGAGCTGCTCATCATCGGGGGTGCCGCCTTCGGCGCGCTGATGATCAGCAACCCGATGAAGATCACCCTTGGCGTGCTGAAATCGACGGGCGCGCTGCTCAGGCGTTCGCCCTACAACAAGCAGCTCCACCTCGAGCTGCTGGCCCTGCTGTTTGACCTCTTCACCAAGATGCGGCGCGAAGGGATGCTGGCCATCGAAAGCGATATCGACGACCCGGCCTCGAGCCCGGTTTTTGCCAAATATGAGATGGTGACGCGGATTCCGGGTGCCGTGGAGTTCATCACTGATTATCTGCGCGTGATGATGATCGGCTCGATCGCCGGTCACGAACTGGAAGCCCTGATCGATGCCGAACTGGAAGCGCTGCACAACGAGGCCAGCCAGGTGCCCGGCGCCATCAGCCGGGTAGCTGATGCCCTGCCGGGGTTCGGGATCGTCGCCGCGGTACTCGGTATCGTCATCACCATGAGTCATATCGGCGGTCCGCCAGAAGAACTGGGCAAACATGTCGGCGCAGCTCTGGTCGGCTCATTTCTGGGCATCCTGGCGGCCTATGGCTTTGCCGGCCCGACCGCCTCGCTGCTGGAGCACAAGAACCGTGATGAAGCGAAGTTCTTCGAATGCATCAAGGCGGCGCTGATTGCCACACTCAACGGAGCCGCACCGCAGATTGCGGTCGAATTCGGCCGCAAGGTGCTCTACCCGGAGACCCGGCCGACGTGGGCGGAAGTCGATGAACGGATGCGCCAGCGCTGATGACGAGCTGACGCCATGGCCAACTCCAACCAACCCATCATCATCAAAAAGAAGAAGGCCGCGCGTCATCAGGCGCACAGCACTGCGTGGAAGGTCGCTTTTGCCGACTTCATGACCGCGATGATGGCCTTCTTTCTGCTGATGTGGCTGCTCGGCAATACCACCGATGAGCAGAAGCGAGCGATCTCCGGTTATTTTCAGGATCCGGGCGGCTCCCGGCTCGGTTCCGGCGGCGCCAACCCCGGCCTGATCGACCTCGGCGTGCCCATGACCCAGTCCGAACCGGTCATTTCCTCGCCGCCGACGCCGGCTCAGGCACAGCAGTCAACCGGCGCGGCAGCCGAAAGCCTGGCACCGCAACCGGAGCCCTACATCAGCGATGCCCGCCTGGCTGAAGCGTACCTCCGCCAGGAACAGGCGGCACTGGAGGAGCTGCGTCGCAAGCTCGAAGACGAACTGGAGCGGGCAAACTCCGCTCTGCGCCAGCTGCGCGATCAGATCATCATTGAACAGACCGAGCTGGGCCTGCGTATCACCATCGTCGATAAAGAGAGCCGGCCGATGTTTGATCTCGGCAGCTCGCATCTCAAGATTTATTCGGAACAGGTGCTGCATGCACTGGGCCCACTAATCGACACCGTACCCAACCCGGTCAGCATCACCGGCCACACCGATGCCGTGCCGTTCGGCTCCAGCGTCTTCTATACCAACTGGGAGCTCTCCTCGGATCGTGCCAATACCGCCCGCCGGGCACTGCTGGACGGCGGCTACCCCGAAAGGAAGGTGCTCACGGTCCAGGGCATGGGCTCGGCCGCACCGCTCAAGCCGGAAGAGCCTGAGGACCCGATGAACCGGCGCATCGCCATCATCGTTCTCAAGCAGTCGGTGGCCGAGGCACTGGCCGGACGGATCGGACTAGGCAGCAACCGCGTGATCGAAACTGAGGGTGCAGCGTTGCGGGGCGAACCAGCGCCGCGTGCGGAGTCCACCGCAACAGACGCCCCCCTGCCGCCGGTTGAATGACATCATCGTAATCCGCGGGGTCTGGCGGGGCCTCGCGCTTGACCGTCAGCGGGAGCTCTACTTTACTCGAGAAAGGTTGTAACGCAGGCGTAACGGAGGGCGCTTCACACACACTGATGGGCTGACCGTAACCGCATGATTCTGATCTCGCCTGACAACATCTCGCTGGCGTCACTGCAAGCCCTGCTGCAGCAAATCCGGGCGCTGTCGTGAGCAGCCCGATCCTGACCAGTCATCGCTGTACCGGCTGCCATCGAGCTGGCTCCATCGGGTGCCGCCCCTCCCGGAACCAGCGCGCGTTGCAGTGGCTGCTGGCGCTGCTGCTGACCTCTGCCAGCGGGTTCATGGCGGCTGAACCCCTGACACTGCCAGCCCGCAAAGCCGCTTACACCTATTACTTCACCAAATTCATCGACTGGCCAACACCACACTCACAGCAGCTGCGCCTCTGTGTGGCGACCGCACGCTCCGATCTGCTGCAGGCATTCCGCCGGGTCGCCGCGCAGCCGCTGGGCAGCCAGCAGGTGGCGCTGATGGCGCTCGATCCTGACCAGGCAGATCAGGCGGCGATACCAACCTGTCATGTGTTCTACGCCGGCAGTGACATCTCGCCCCGCTGGCAGCCTCTGCTGGTCCGGCCCCAGAAGGGCCTGCTGGTCGTGGCCGACGACGACGCAGCCATCACTGTCGGTGCCATCCGTTTTATCGCGCGTCACGATCAGCTCTCGTTCAGTATCGACCGGAGACGGGCACGCGCAGCCGGCCTGACTCTGAGCGCCAAGCTGATCGCGCTCGGCGAAGGGCTATAGGCGCTGTCATGCTGCGAACCATACGCGGCCGTATAGTTGCCACCGGCATCGCCATGATCCTCGCCGGGCTGCTGTCGAGCCTGGTGCTGATGCAGCAGCAGAGCGCTCTGCTCAAGCGGGCCCACCGCAACAATGTCGATATCCAGCTGAATATCCTGGCGCGCAATATCTCCGCAGCCGTGCTGTTCCGGGATCCCGCTGCAGCGGATGAGCTGCTCGAAGCACTGACCGAGCACCATCATGTCGTGGCCGCTCAGGCACTCGATCAGGCGGGCGAGCCGCTGGCCGAGTGGCAGCGCGAAACGCTCCCGCCAGCAGACGTAGAGCAGTTCCGCCGACCGGTACTGGTCGATGGCGAAGTCGTTGGCTACGTCGAAGCCGTAGTCAGCAACGCCGGCGTCAACAAGGCCACCCGCGCGCTCTGGCGCGGCGCCCTGATCGTAATGATTCTGATGAGTCTGATCATGGCCGGCGGCGCCTGGCTCATCCAGCGCGCGGTGGGCCGGCCGCTGCTCGCTCTGAGTCGCATCTCCGACCGGGTCCGGACCACAGGCAATTACCGACTGCGCGCCGAGATTCCGCGGCCGCCGGAGCTGGCGATGCTGGCGCGCAACTTCAACGCCATGCTGGAGACCATTGAACAGCGCGACGCGATTCTGGAACGTGATGTGCGGCTGCGCACTGCCGAACTGGAGCGGCTGGCCGATCAGTTCCGCCATCGCGCCTTCCACGACGCCCTCACCGGTCTTCCCAACCGGGCCTTGCTCTCCGAACGGCTGCCGAGCGCCATTGCCCGTGCCAACCGCAACAGCTGCCATTTCGCGGTACTGCTGCTCGACCTCGACAACTTCAAGAACGTCAACGATTCCCTGGGACACGATTTCGGCGATGAGCTTCTTAAGACTGTGGCGGACCGGCTGACCACAGCCCTGCGCGGCCAGGACCTGATCTGCCGGATGGGGGGCGATGAATTCCTGATTCTGCTCGAAGATATCCGCGACCCGGCCGCGCTGGACCGAGTGGCCGGATCGATCCAGCAGGCGCTGTGGCGTGATACGGCGGTAGCGGGGCACCGGATCGAGATCACCGGCAGCATCGGCGGGGCCATCTATCCTGACCACGGCACCGATATCTCCAGCCTCAAGCGCAGCGCCGATATCGCCATGTACGCCTCCAAGGGCCGGGGCAAGAACCAGTTCACGCTGTTCGAGAAGTCGATGGAGCAGCCCACGCTCTATCGCATGATGGTGCAGAACGAACTGCGCGACAGCCTGCACAATGGCGCCATCGAGCTCTGGTTCCAGCCCAAGGTCGCAGCGTCGGCCCATGCCCCGCCGCTGGTGGTTGGCAGCGAGGTGCTGGCACGCTGGAACCACCCCACCAAAGGACTGCTGACACCAGACCACTTTATCCCCTACGCGGAAGAGACCGGCCTGATGCGTGAGCTGGACTACCACATCCTGCGTCACGCCTGCGCCCAGGCCAGCATCTGGCACCGCACTCTGGAGCAGCCCATGCCGGTGGCAGTGAATCTCTCCGGCATCCATTTCCGTGATCACGCCATTGTCGAGGTGCTGCAGGAGGCGCTGACCGCCACCGCGCTGCCGGCGTCGCTGCTTGAGGTGGAGCTGACCGAGGCAGTGCTGATTGCCGATCCCAGTGTCGCCTTCGAAGTACTGACCGCAATCCGCGAGCTGGGCGTCAGCATCGCGCTCGACGATTTCGGCATGGGTTACTCGTCGCTGCATTATCTGCGGACGCTGCCGATCGACACCATCAAACTGGATCGCTCATTCGTTCAGAGCGTACTCAGCAATGCCGTGGACCAGCGCCTGATCGAGGGCATTCTGTCGCTGGCTGCCGGGCTGGAGCTGACGGTGGTGGCGGAAGGCGTCGAGACCATCGAACAGCTGCAGTTCCTGCAGCGCGCCGGCTGTCACCAGATGCAGGGTTACCTGTTCCTGCGCCCGTCCCCACTGGAGCAGTTCGAGGAGTGGCTGCGCCGCACCGGCCCGGCTCCGGATCTGGGTCCAGTGCCTGCAGCGCAATCCGTCCACGTCCTGACGGATTGACCATTCACTGCAATTTGCTTCCACATTTTTTGCAGGAAGCAGGCGTAGTGTTCATGGTGTAGCCCGGTGAAGCGCAGTGCGGGCTGCAGTGTACACATCCTCGCATTTCTCGGGTTCTGGTGGTTCTCCATGTTGCGCGGCCTTCGAGGCCGCTTTTTTTTTGCCCGCTGTTCCGCTTCCCATTTCGCTTCGTTTTGCTTGCGCATTGCTTGCACAGCCGTTTCCTAAGCTACCCATGCGCAACCAGACGAGGAGTCGCCATCATGAAAGCAAGCCGTTTAATCATCGCCTGTGGTATCACCGCCCTGCTGGCCGGACCGGCACTGGCCGAGAAACCGCGGCAGATCACGCCGGAGGACCGGGCCGGGCATATGCAGAAGGTGCTGCAGCTGGATGACCAGCAGCGAGAGCAAATTGCGGCCATCCTGGCGCAGGCCGGCGAAAAGCGGGCTGCCGCAGCGAGCAAATACACGATTGCCGAACGCAAGGCGTTCCATGAGGAGATGCGGGGCGTACATAAGGAAACACGCACCGCGATCGACGCGGTACTGACCGAGCCGCAGAAGACCGCTCTCAAAGCCATGCACGGCAAGCGCGGCAAGGGGATGCACGGACATCATCTGCGCCACGGTGATCGCACCCGCACCTGAACAGTGCTGAATGAACAGCATTGAAAGCACGGCGCGGAGTCCACGACTCCTCGCCGTTCGTATTACGACTGCCCGATCAGCTGGCGCAGGACGTAATGCAGGATGCCGCCATTGAGGAAGTAAGCGATTTCGTTGGCGGTGTCGATACGGCAGATCACTTCGAACTGTTTCACTTCGCCGCTCTCGGCCTGTGCCTCGACCGTCAGGCGCTGCCCCGGCCTGAGACCACCCGCCAGACCCCGGACAGCAAACAGCTCCCGCCCCGTGAGCCCATGTGAATCAACACTCTCACCGGGCACAAACTGCAGCGGCAGCACGCCGAAGCCCACCAGGTTGGAGCGGTGAATCCGCTCGAACGTCTGCGCCAGCACCGCCTTCACACCCAGCAACTGCGTGCCTTTGGCCGCCCAGTCGCGGCTCGAGCCGGTTCCGTACTCCTCCCCGGCCAGCACGATCAGTGGGGTGCCCTCCTGCTGATAGCGCATCGCGGCATCGTAGATCGACAGCTTTTCACCCGACGGGATGTGGATGGTGTTGCCTCCCTCCTCGCCGCCCAGCAGCCGGTTCCGGATACGGATGTTGGCGAAAGTGCCACGCATCATCACTTCGTGATTACCGCGCCGCGAGCCGTAGGAGTTGAAGTCTGCCGGCCTGACGCCGAGCGACTGCAGGTAGCGTCCCGCAGGCGAATCGGCCTTGATAGAGCCCGCCGGCGAGATATGGTCAGTGGTGATCGAGTCACCGAACACCGCCAGCGCCCGTGCCTGCGCAATGTCGGCCAGCTGAGTCAGAGGCTGATCGATCTGCTCGAAATAAGGCGGATTGCGCACGTAGGTCGACTGCGCATCCCAGCTGTAGGTATCGCCGCCCGTCACTTCGATCTGCTGCCAGTGCGTGTCGCCTTTGAACACATTGGCATAACGGCTGCGGAACATGGCACCGTCCACCAGCGCCACCGCCTCATTGATTTCGGCATTGCTCGGCCAGATGTCGCGCAGATAGACCGGCTGACCATCGCTGCCGGTACCCAGCGGCTCGGCAGTGAGATCAATGCGTGTGGTGCCGGCCAGCGCGAACGCCACCACCAGTGGTGGCGATGCCAGGAAGTTGGCCTTCACCTGCGGGTGGATACGTCCTTCGAAGTTGCGGTTGCCGGAGAGCACCGCGGAGACCACCAGCTGCCCTTCATCGACAGCCTTCGCCACCGGTTCCAGCAGCGGCCCGGAGTTGCCGATACAGGTAGTGCAGCCATAGCCCACGAGATTGAAACCGAGCTGGTCCAGTGCGCTGGTAAGTCCGGCTTTTTCCAGATAGTCCGTCACCACCTGCGACCCCGGCGCCAGCGAACTTTTCACCCACGGCTTGCGCTGCAGGCCACGCTCCAGCGCCTTGCGCGCGAGCAGGCCGGCCGCCATCAGCACGTTGGGGTTGGAGGTATTGGTACAGGAAGTGATCGCGGCAATGACGACATCGCCGTGGCGCAGCTCGTAGTCGGCACCGTCCACCGGCACCGTGGCCTCCGGACGAACCATCGGACTGCTGCCGAGCTCCTCTTCCATGCGCGTCTTCAGACCGCCGAGGTCGACCCGGTCCTGCGGGCGGCGTGGCCCCGCCAGCGACGGCTTCACTTCGGCCAGATCGAGTTCCAGCACATCGGTGAATACCGGCTCATTGTCAGGGTCATGCCACAGTCCCTGAGCCTTGCAGTAAGCCTCCACCAGCGCCACCCGGTGTTCTTCGCGACCAGTCAGCCGCAGATACCGGAGGGTCTCGTCATCCACCGGGAAGAAACCGCAGGTCGCGCCGTACTCCGGTGACATGTTGCCGATGGTAGCGCGATCCGCGAGCGACAGCTGTGCCAGCCCGGGGCCGAAGAACTCCACGAACTTGCCGACTACGCCTCTGGCGCGCAGCCGTTCGGTGACGGTGAGCACCAGGTCGGTGGCGGTGACGCCTTCGCGCAGGGAGCCAGTAAAACGCACGCCAATCACCTCCGGAATCAGCATCGATACCGGCTGCCCCAGCATCGCGGCCTCAGCCTCGATGCCGCCCACTCCCCACCCCAGCACGCCGAGGCCATTGACCATCGTGGTGTGAGAGTCGGTACCCACCAGGGTGTCGGGGTAGACCGTGGTCACGCCATCCTGCTCGCTGGTCCAGGCTACCTGGGCGAGATATTCCAGGTTGACCTGGTGGCAGATACCGGTACCCGGCGGCACCACGCGGAAATTACTGAATGCGCTCTGGCCCCAGCGCAGAAAGGCATAGCGCTCGCGGTTGCGTTCGATCTCGATGGCGACGTTGTCGTTGAAGGCGCTGTCATCACCGAAGCGGTCCACCATCACCGAGTGGTCGATCACCAGATCGACCGGTGACAGCGGATTGATGCGCTGCGGATCACCGCCCGCCCGGACCATGGCATCGCGCATGGCGGCCAGATCGACCACCGCGGGCACGCCGGTGAAATCCTGCATCAGCACCCGTGCCGGGCGGTACTGGATCTCCCGGTCGGCGCGGCGCTCGCGCTGCCACTCCACCAGCGCGCGTACATCCTCGGTAGTGACCGTGGCGCCGTCTTCCCAGCGCAGCAGGTTTTCCAGCAGGACTTTAAGCGACACTGGCAGGCGCCGCGCATCGCCCACCTGCGCCGCCAGTTTGTCGAGACTGAAGTAGCGGTACTCGCGACCGTCCACCGTCAGGGTGGATGCCGTCCGCAGCGAATCGTTGGGCATGATCTTCTCCTTGCTGTGCGGTGGCGCGGCTGACTCAGCCGATACCGGGCTGGCGGAACATGAAGTAGACCGCTCCCACCAGGCAGAGTCCCGCCCACAGGAAATCGAGACGCAGAGGCTCTTTCATGTAAATCAGCGCGAACGGCACAAATACGCTGAGTGTTATTACCTCCTGCAGAATCTTCAGCTGGGGCAGTGTGAGCACTGTGTAGCCGACCCGGTTGGCCGGCACCTGCAGCAGATATTCCGCCAGCGCGATTCCCCAGCTCACCAGCGCCGCTATCCACCATGGTTTGTCGGCGAGGTTACGCAAGTGAGCGTACCACGCAAACGTCATGAAGATATTCGACAGGATCAGCAGGCCAATGGTGATGGCCATCGGAGGAAGGGCTGGGAACACGACGACAACTCCACGCTGTTACGGTCGCGCCAGTCTAAGAGCCCGCCAGCTGCCCCGCCACTGCTGCCCGGTACGACCGGCAGGCGCGGCATGGGGTTCCGGAGCGGCTGCCCGCAGCAGCCTGCGTTGCAGCTGCACAGCGGCAGATGATCAGCGCGCGAAGTGAGCCCGGAGCTGCTCGTACGCCGCCCGCACTTCGAGAAACCGCGCCGGGTCGCCGCCGCGGTCAGGATGGCTGGCACCCGCCAGCTGACGGTAGCGCTGTTGCACGCTCTGCCAGTCCGCTGCCGCGTCCAGCGCCAGCGTCTGCAGCGCCGCAGCCACCGCATCGGTGGCGTGGAAACGGTGCCAGAAACTGGCCAGCAGCGCATCGACCGTCTGCCGGTCAGCGTGGCGGAACTGGTTCCAGTCGAGATAGTAGTCGCGCAGCGCCTGATCGGCCGCGATGGCCGGTGAGCTGGTACCGCCGGTCGCCTCGCTGGCCGGCTCGAGCCGGATCAGCAACGGGGTAATTGTCAGATGGAACCCCTCCTCCCACAGCGACAGCTGCAGGCGGTAGAGCGCGTTCATCACCAGAAAATGCTTCTGGAACAGCGCCAGCGTGGGATCCTCAGCTAGCGGCGGCAGCGCCTCAGCGATCTCCTGCAGCAGCTGGTATTCGCTCACCCCCAGCGGGTAACGCTGCAGCGCGTCGAGAATGGGACCCGCCAGCGGATTGGGCGTTTCGTGTTCACTCAAGAAGCGTAGCCCTGCCCCTGCTCTTCGGCCTGCACTACGACCCAGGGCGCAACCACCACCGCCCACAGCTCCGCCGCCTCGGCATGCCAGCGCCGCGCCTGCTCATCCGAAACGTGCGCCACCTGACCGCCATCCAGCCACTGCCTGAGCTGCCCCGCCTCGTCCTGCGCCAGCACGGTGGCCACCTCCACCAGATCAAGATCCGGCACCACGGCAAGGACCGAGCCCTGAGCGTGGAATCGCTCCAGCTCATGCCAGGCAATGCGGGCGGTTTCGCCGTTAAGTTTGGCGCGGACTATGTCGCGATCCTGTTCCGTCATAGTAATCTCCAGATATCGGGGAGGCGCTCGGCGCAAGACCGCTCAGCCGGGCAGCGCAAGCAGGTGATTGTCCCATTGCAGACCACTGATTGCCTCCAGTTGCACCACCCTGTCCACGGCCCAGCGACACAACTGACCGCGACCACTACTGAGGAAGAAGCCCTGCGCAGCCGCGGCCACGCCGCAGCCGTCGGGCAGGCGCACCTCGTCAACCAGCTGCTGCGCCGCCAGGTCCCAGATAAACGTCACGCCCCCGACCGGGCTCGACACTGCCAGCAGGCGCCCGGACGCATCCACCGCGGCGCTGCCGCAGTACTGCCGCAGGGACCGCAGCAGCGCCGGTGGCAGTGCCAGCGTCTCCAGTCCGCCAGACACCTCGTGCTGCACGGCCACCAGGGGCACGCGCTGC
>JAJUJZ010000020.1 GCA_029265075.1 Gammaproteobacteria bacterium
CGCGTGCCCCGGCGTGTCGATCCGGTCGAGCTGCCGGAAGTGAAGTCGGCCGTGGCAGACGCCGAGGCGAAACTGGCGGGTCGCGGCCGCGTGCTGCTACGTGCATCGGGGACCGAGCCAGTGGTGCGGGTGATGGTGGAAGGCGAAGACGCGACGCTGGTCAGTACGCTGTGCCACGAGCTTGCCGAAGTGGTCGAAGGCGCGGTACCGGCATAATCGGGCGGGGCTGCCGCGGTGAGCGGTTCAGTTGTGAAGGCGGACCCTTTTGGTTAACATGGCCCGCCATTTTGCTGACGGGACCGAATGATGCGCCGCAAGCTCGTCGCTGCGAACTGGAAAATGCACGGCAGCAGGGCCGTCATCGAAGAACTGATACCTGCCATTATTGAAGGTGTTGGCGGGGTGTCAGCCGACGTGGCGATCTCTCCTCCTTTCGTTTATCTGGAAGCGGCAGGCCGGGCACTGCAGGGCAGCGCCATCGCGCTCGGGGCACAGAATGTCAGTGCCGAAGCGTCCGGTGCCTTCACCGGTGAGATCGCTGCTGATATGTTGCGCGAGCTGGCCTGTCGCTACGTTATTGTTGGCCACTCCGAGCGCCGCGCGCTGTTCGGTGAAGATGACGCACTGGTGGTCCGCAAGGCGGTTCAGGTGCTGCGCTGCGGCATGACCCCCGTTTTCTGTGTTGGGGAAACCCTGGCACAGCGTGAGGCCGGCGCGACACTGGCAGTGGTGGGATCGCAGATCGGCGCACTGCTGGGCGCGCTGAGCAGTGCCGAGCTGCTGCGCTGCGTCATCGCGTACGAGCCCGTATGGGCAATCGGCACGGGCCTGACGGCCACACCCGGCCAGGCCCAGGAAGTTCACGCCTTCATTCGCGGTCGTTGTGCGGAGCAGGGGGCAGCCGACGTTCGTATCCTGTACGGCGGCAGTGTGAAAGCAGACAATGCGGCGGAGCTGTTTGCCGAGCCGGATATCGATGGCGGCCTGATCGGCGGCGCATCGCTCAACGCAGACGAATTTACCGCTATTTGCAGGGCGGCAGAGTAAACAATGGAACAGCTGATCATCATCGTGCACATTCTGGGGGCCGTGGCCATCACTGGCCTTATCCTGATTCAGCAGGGTAAGGGGGCTGATGCAGGGGCGTCCTTCGGCGGCGGCGCATCGCAGACCTTTTTTGGTGGTCGTGGCAGCGGCAACGCCCTGACGCGCGCTACCGCAATCCTTGCCACGCTCTTCTTTGCTACCAGTTTTGCGCTGGCTTATGTGGCCAAGGACAAGGCGCGGGCAGTCGATGATGTCGATATTCCCGTGCTCGAAGAAATCGATCAAAATTCGCTGCGGACAGTTGACGAGATCCCCACAGTCGAGGACAATGCTGCGCCTTCGACGGAGGATATTCCCAACGTTGATCCCGCTGAGTAAGACTGGCCTGGCCAGTAGCTGCAGTGATTTGAGGCGTGTAACGACGTTGCCACGAGCAGAGCGTTACAAGCCAGGCGCGACAGCGCAGAGTTATGCCCAAGTGGTGGAATTGGTAGACACGCTATCTTGAGGGGGTAGTGGCGCAAGCCGTGCTGGTTCAAGTCCAGTCTTGGGCACCAATGTAACGATCTGACCAGTCTGGTCACATCGACGAGCGACGGCTCAGAAGTATCCGCTCCAGAGGCTGGGGCAAAATGCTGGAAGCTGAATCGCTCAATGAAAAACCCGCCACGTGCGGGTTTTTTTATGTCTCTGATTTGCGTTCTTCAGTGCTGGTGTCCTTTGGTTGGCCGGTGCCCGCTGTCGTTCTGACAGCTTTGTCGAGCGGCGTGCTCTCCCTGATCAATCGCGTGCCTGGGGCTCGGTGCGCGATGGGGTGTCAGCGCGTAAACCGAGATGCTGACGTCAGTGTCCCGGTTCAGGCTCGTAGCCGAGCCGTTCCAGCATTTGCGCAGCCTCCGGTGAACGCAGGAAGGCCAGGAAGGATTCCGCGGCTGTCCGCTCGCGCGCTGTGTTCAGTAATACCGCGGCCTGCCGGATCGGCTGATGATAACTGGCTGGTACCAGCCAGTGGCTGCCGCGCTCGGCGGGTGGCAGTGCCCGCACCTGTGCCAGCCCCACAAAGCCGAGTGGCACATTACCGCTGTGCACAAACTGCAATGTCTGTGCGATGTTCTCGCCCGTTATCAATTTGCCCCTGAGCTTGTTCAGCACTCCCAATGCGGTCATCGTCTCGTATGCAGCGGCGCCGTACGGGGCCGTTTGGGGATTGGCAACTGCCAGCCGCGAGAAGGTCCCGTGTGACAGCACCTGTCCGTCCCCGTCGACATAGTCCGCTTGCCGGCTCCACAGCACCAGCCGCCCGCGCGCATATATGAAATAGCTCTCTGGTACCGCGCGACCAGCATCGATCAGCTGCCGGGGCGTGGTGGCGTCGGCAGCGAGGAAAACATCATAAGGCGCACCGTGGCTGATCTGCGCATAGAGCAACCCCGTTGCACCGAGGCTGAGAACAACCCGATGACCGGTCTGAACCTCGAACAGCGGCGTCAGTTCGCGCAGCGCGGTGGCAAAATTGGCGGCCGCAGCCACGCGCACTTCAGCCGCGGCCAGCGGATAAGTCAGCCCTGTCAGTAACAGGCAGCAGAGAAATAACCGGCAGAGCAGACTGATCGACGGGTTCATGGGCTGCCGGCTCCCTCCATCAGCGCGACGCCCTTTACCTGTGCAAACGCAGCGCTGCCCGGTCGCAGACCGAGCTGGTCGACCGACCGTCGCGTGACCCTCGCGAGTATGGAGCTGCCGCCGAGATCAAGCCGTATCAGCGCCTGCGCACGATCATGCGTAGCGGTGACTTGCTGCACCTGCACCGGCAGCACGTTGATGATGCTGGTCTGGTGAGGGGGCACCAGCGTAAGGCTGACGTCGCGTGCCAGGATGCGCACCCGCACCCGCTGTCCCACTGGCAAATCACGGTGGCCGACCACCAGCTCGGCGCCGGACAGGGCGACGCGGGTCAGGTGATAGTGATCATCATGCCCCGCGATCACGCCTTCGACCACCGCGCTTGCTTCATCGAGATGGGCCAGCGGCAGATCGGCGCGTGTCAGCAGCGCGTTGACGTCGCCATGCGCGAGGATGCGCCCGTTGTCGATCAGCACCAGGTGGTCGGCCAGCTGTGCGACTTCGGCGGGTGCATGGCTGACATAGATCATCGGAATCGCCCAATGGTCCCGCAGTCGCTGCAGCCACGGCAGAATTTCGGCCCGGCTTGGCAGATCGAGACTGGCCAGTGGCTCATCCAGTAAAAGCAGGCGCGGACTGGTAAGCAGTGCGCGGGCGATGGCGACACGCTGTTTCTGGCCGCCCGACAGCTGCTGAGGCATGCGTGGCAGCAGCGGCTCGAGCCCGAGCAGCGCCACCGCTTCGTCAAAATCGATACGACGGTCGTCACGCGGGACGCGGCGCAGCCCGAACCGGAGGTTGGCCGCGACGCTCAGGTGGGGGAACAGGTTGGCGTCCTGAAAGACGTAACCGACCGCGCGTCGGTGGGCCGGCAGAAAGTGTCGCCCGTCCTGCCATACTTCACCGTCGCAGTGGAGTTTGCCGCTGACGCGTTGCAGGCCGGCCAGACAGCGCAGCAGCGTCGTCTTGCCACCGCCCGACGGTCCGAACAGGGCTGTGACCCCCAGCGTCGGCAGGTCGAAGTCGAAGTCGAACGCGAAATCCTCGTAAGCGCCCTGCAAATGTCCATGAATACGGCTCATGCGCGCGCCACCTGACCGAGCAGGGCGATCCGCCGCGACGCGGCGTATTGCAGGATGAGCAGCGCCACGAAAGAAAACACCACCATGCCGGCCGACAGCCAGTGAGCCTGGGTATACTCCAGCGCTTCGACATGGTTATAGACTGCGACCGACAACACGCGGGTTTCGCCGGGAATGTTGCCGCCCACCATCAGCACCACACCGAACTCACCAATAGTGTGGGCGAAGGTGAGTATTGCCGCGGTGGCAAAGCCAGGTCTGGCCAGCGGCAGTGTGACGTTGAAAAAACGGTCGAGCGGTCCGGCTCGCAGCGTGGCAGCGGCCTCCAGCGGCCCGCGTCCCACTGCGGCAAAGGCGTTTTGCAGAGGCTGGACGGCGAACGGCATTGAATAGATGATGGACGCCACCACCAGCCCCGCAAAGGTGAAAGGCAGCGTGCCCAGGCCGAGGCGCGTGGTCAGTGCGCCCACCGGGCCGGCGGGACCCAGCAGCATCAGCAGGTAAAAGCCAAGCACCGTAGGCGGCAGGATCAGCGGCAGCGCCAGCAGCGCGCCCAGCGGTTTGCGCCACGGCGAGGCGGTATGCGCCAGCCACCACGCGATGGGGGTGGCGATCAGCAACAGCAGACAGGTGGTTATGCTGGCAAGCTGCAGTGTCAGCGTTACCGCCTGCCAGTCGAAGGATTCAGGCATTGGCGTTCACTTCTCGGGGTGAAACGTCGGTTGTCGCTGTTGGCACACCGATTCGCGGTACAGCCGTCAGCTGGCAAACCCGGCCATTCTGGCTGTTGTGCAGGCTCCTTGCCAATTGCCGCAGCAGAGCTGCGAACATTCGCCGGCTGGCCGACTCCTGCTACCCGCTCCCCGGCTCCTGCTGAAAATGAGCGGCGATTGTGGCGGACCGCATCAGCAGGCCAGCGCAGGGTAGCCTGTGGGGTTTGCCAGATCGCCGGCACCGCCGGCTTTTGCTAAACAGTGCGCAGCCTGGTCCCCAAAAGACAGCGCTGCCAATGTCCAGCTTGTGCTCAGGGCGCAAACTGGTAAACCTTGCTGGGGCGGTCGCCAGCCGCGCCACCGGATTCACTTGAGCGATCGTTTGTGAGCGACGCCAGAGATTGTCAGAGAGGAAGACATGCATCCTACCGTTGTTGCCGTTACCGACCGTATCCGCGAGCGCAGTCGTGAAACACGACGTTGCTATCTCGATCGCATCCGCGCTGCAGAGGCGGCTGGCCCATCGCGCCGCATGCTGTCGTGCGGCAATCTCGCCCACGGCTACGCCGCCTGCGGCGCGGCCGAAAAGCAGGCGCTGGCGGGCGATGTCACTAACGTTGCCATTGTCTCCGCTTACAACGACATGCTGTCGGCACATCAGCCCTTCGAGCGGTTTCCGGCCCTGATCAGGGAAGCAGTGGCGGAGCGGGGCGCTGTGGCGCAGTTCGCCGGCGGGGTGCCGGCCATGTGCGACGGCGTCACCCAGGGCCAGCCGGGCATGGAGCTGTCGCTGTTCAGCCGTGACACCATTGCCATGGCTACTGCCATTGCCCTCAGCCACAACATGTTCGACGCTGCGCTCTACCTCGGTGTCTGCGACAAGATCGTGCCGGGTCTGCTGATCGGCGCGCTGTCGTTCGGCCACCTGCCGGCGCTCTTCGTGCCGGCCGGGCCGATGCCATCTGGCATCAGTAATGACGAGAAAGCGCGGGTGCGCCAGCTTTTCGCCGAGGGTAAGGTGGGCCGGGAGGAGCTGTTGCGGGTCGAATCTGAGTCGTACCACAGCCCCGGCACCTGCACCTTTTATGGCACCGCCAACAGCAACCAGATGCTGATGGAAATGATGGGGCTGCACCTGCCCGGCACCTCCTTCATCAACCCCAATACTCCGCTGCGCGATGCACTGACCAAAGCCGCGGCGCAGCAGGTGCTCAAGTTCACTTACGGTGGCAACGACTACCGGCCGCTCGGCGAGCTGGTCGACGAACGAGCCATTGTCAACGGCGTTATCGGGCTGCTGGCCACCGGCGGCTCGACCAATCACACGCTGCACATCGTGGCGATGGCTCGTGCCGCCGGCATCCTGCTCGACTGGCGCGATTTCGACGAGCTGTCGCGCGTTACGCCGCTGCTTACCCGCGTCTATCCGAGTGGTTCGGCCGACGTGAATCACTTCCACGCTGCTGGCGGCATGGCGTTCCTGATCGGTACGTTGCTCGACGGCGGCCTGCTGCACGAAGACATCATTACCGTCGCTGACCAGCGTGGGCTGCGCGGATACGCCTGTGAGCCCTTCCTCGATGGCGAGCGGCTGACCTGGCGTCCGTTCAAGGCAGCTGACGGCCAGTCGCTCGACAGCAGCGTGCTGCGTCCCGGCAGCGACCCGTTCAGTCCGGAAGGCGGACTGCGGCTGCTCGAAGGCAACCTGGGAAGGGCGGTAGTGAAGGTCTCGGCAGTAAAGCCCGAACATCGCGTGATCGAGGCGCCCGCGGTGGTGTTCAATGACCAGCATGAGCTGATCGAAGCATTTCAGGCTGGTGCACTCGATCGCGATTTTGTCGCTGTGGTGCGGTTCCAGGGACCGAAGGCCAATGGCATGCCGGAGCTGCATCAGCTGACTCCGCCGCTGGGCGTCCTGCAGGATCGCGGCCATCGGGTGGCGCTGGTTACCGACGGCCGCATGTCAGGTGCATCCGGCAAAGTGCTGGCAGCGATCCATGTGACGCCGGAAGCAATCGATGGCGGATTGCTGGCCAGGGTGCAGAACGGCGACCGCATTCGAATCGATGCGGAGCGCGGTGAGCTGATGTTGCTGGAGGAGCTCACGCACCTCAACACGCGCCTCAATGTAGTCGGTAGTCGCGAGCCTGCCGACCACGGCATGGGACGCGAGCTGTTCAGCATCTTCCGGCATCACGCACTGCCTGCCGATCAGGGCGGCGGGGTGGTCGGGACGCTGGCGGAGCCGGGTCTGCCGCTGGTCGCAGAGGGTGCTGCCGGGGCTGTGGGAGAAGTGGAGCACATCACTGCCACCCCGATCCCGGCCCGCGATCAGGATGCCTAGTTTGGTCGCCGACCCTTTATACTGAGCCTCTTTTTCAGACCTGAAGGGTTGGCGGCTCATGAGTGAACAAGCGGAGCGTGCGGCGGCACTGGCGGAGGCGCAGCTCGATACACTGGCGATCAGAACCGGGCACCAGCGGACGCCGGAAGGCGAGCACAGCGAGCCGCTGTTTCTCACCTCCAGCTTCGTATTTGACAGTGCCGCACATGCGGCTGCGCGGTTCGGTGGTGAGGAGGACGGCAACGTCTATTCACGCTACACCAACCCGACAGTGCGTGCCTTCGAGGAGCGGCTGGCGGCGCTTGAAGGTGGCGAACAGGCAGTGGCGACGGCGTCGGGCATGGCGGCCATTCTCAGCACCTGCATGGCGTTGCTGAGCTCGGGCGATCATGCGGTCTGTTCGCAGAGTGTATTCGGCACCACCAATGTGGTGTTCGGGCGTTACCTTGCCAAGTTCGGCGTCGACACCACGTTCGTGCCGCTGACCGATATCGACGCCTGGGCTGCTGCCATCACGCCGAAAACCCGCCTGTTGTTTCTCGAAACTCCTTCCAACCCGATGAATGAGGTCGCGGACATTGCGGCGCTGGCGATGCTCGCCCGCGAGCGCGGTGTGCTGCTGGTGGTCGATAACTGTTTCTGCACGCCGGCACTGCAGAAGCCGCTGGCGCTCGGCGCCGATATCGTTATCCACTCCGCAACCAAGTATCTCGATGGCCAGGGACGCTGTCTGGGTGGTGCCGCGGTAGGGCGCAGCGCAGAGATGAATGAAGTGCTGGCGTTTATCCGCTCCTGCGGACCGAGCATGAGCCCGTTCAATGCCTGGGTCTTTCTGAAAGGGCTGGAGACGCTGCGGCTGCGCATGGACGCACACAGCAGCAATGCGCTGGCGCTGGCACGCTGGCTGCGGGAACAGGACGGCGTCGAGCGCGTCCACTATGCCGGCCTCGAAGAGCATCCGCAGCATGCGCTGGCAGCACGGCAGCAGCGCGGTTTTGGCGGAGTGCTGGCATTTTCGGTGCGCGGCGATCGCGCCGCTGCCTGGCGCTTCATCGATGCCACGCGTATCTGCTCCATCACCGCCAATCTGGGCGATGTGAAAACCACCATCGTGCATCCCGCCACGACCACGCACGGGCGGGTGTCGGATGAGGTGAGGGCCCGCGCCGGGATTACCGACAACCTGATCCGGGTCGCAGTGGGTCTGGAAGATATCGACGATCTGAAGGCTGATATGGCACGCGGCCTGAGTGCACTCTGAGCGCTGGACAGATCGCCTGCAGGCAGGCTCCTGCGATAGAGCGCCGATGATTCAGATGAATCGGGGCTGGTCCGTAGTCAGCGCGCCTGCCGCACCGCGTGCCACGTGACCAGCCGGCGCCCGGCGCTTTCGCTCGACTGGGCGTATCCTTCCATCCGGTCGCCCGTTACCCTGCCGTTGAGGATGTAGCGGGCGTCGCCGGCATCCATCTGCAGCTCCAGGCGTTCGCCGCGCAGCAGGACACGCTCCACACGCAGCAGCTTGTCGTCCGGTGTCAGACGGCCATTCACGCGCTGGAAGCGCTGACTGAGCTCCAGCGTGAAGCGCTCTTCGCCGACCACGAGTTCCCAGTTGCCGGCCACGTCTGCCGGTACGATCCAGAGATAAAGCTCAGGGCCAGCCACGGATGTGATCTGCTCATCGGGCAGCCACTCGCCCATATCGAACGCGCTGGAGACGACCCGCGTCCCCGGCGCCAGCTGCTTGAGCAGCAGCGGTCGCAGGCGCAGGTTGGCTTCAGGCATCAGGTAGAGCGCGACGACCGAAGCGTGGGCCAGATCGGCCTGGTAGAGATCTCCTTCCAGGAACAGCGTGCGATCGCTGACGCCGGCCGCCGCGGCGCGGGTGCGCGCGGCTGCAACCAGCTCTGGTTCCAGTTCGACGCCATGCGCCAGCACACCACGGCGGGCGGCTTCAATAACGATGGGGCCGTTGCCCGCACCGAGATCGATCAGATAGTCGCCGGGCGCCAGCCGGGCCAGCGCCAGCAGCTCCTGGATCAGTCGCTGGTCACTCTCGACATAGGGTGCCACCGCGCCGGCCGAGGGCGTGATCGTGCCGGCAGTCTGTGCTGTAACTGGCACTGCGGCTGCCAGCAGCAGTGGCCCGAGCAGGGGCAGCAGCGGCCGGAGGAAGGCGGTAGCACGGGTCATCTCGGCTCCTCGATCAGGACAGTGCGGATGCAAAGCGCTGCAGGGTACACGAGTGCCCCAGGACGAGCCATGCAGGCGCTGACGCATCGGTTACCGATTCTGTGACAAAGTTGGCGCAACCGGACTGCTAGACTCCTGACAGTTGTTCAAGCGGAGCAGTAATCATGGAGAAAGTGCTGGCGCAGGCCGCGCAGGAAATTGCCACGGTCGTACTGGGCAAGGAGCGGCAGATCCAGCTTTCGCTCTGCTGCCTGCTGGCGGATGGTCACCTGCTGCTGGAGGACCTGCCGGGCATGGGCAAGACCACACTCAGCCACGCGCTGGCGCAGGTGCTGGGGCTTCAGTACCGGCGGGTCCAGTTCACCAGCGATCTGCTGCCGGCCGATATTCTCGGGGCGAGCATTTTTGACCGAGACAGTAACGCCTTCCAGTTTCTGCCCGGACCCATCTTTACGCAGGTGCTGCTGGCGGACGAGATCAACCGCTCGACGCCAAAGACCCAGTCGGCGCTGCTGGAAGCGATGGAGGAGCGACAGGTGACCGTGGAAGGTGAAACACGGCCGTTGCCGCGTCCCTTTTTTGTCATTGCCACGCAGAACCCCATCACCCAGTCGGGCACCTACCCGCTGCCGGAGTCGCAGCTCGATCGCTTTCTGATGCGACTGTCGCTCGGTTATCCGGACCCGGCTGCTGAGCGCCAGCTGCTGAAAGGGGAGAGGACGGCAAAGCGCCTGCCGCAGCTGCGGCAGTGTCTGGCGCCTGAACAGCTGGTCAGGCTACAGGCCGCGGTCGAAGAGGTTCATGTTGCCGACGCCCTGCTCGACTATCTGCAGCGGCTGATCGCCTATACCCGCAGCGAGCCCGGTTTTGCTTTTGGCCTGTCGCCGCGCGGCGCGCTGGCCCTGCTACGGGCGGCGCGTGCCTGGGCGCTGATGGCCAGGCGCGGTCATGTGGTGCCGGAAGATATTCAGCAGGTGCTGCCAGCGGTGGTCGAGCACCGTCTGCATGCACCGGTCGATTACAGCGGCGGTGGCGGCGCCCTGGTCGAACGTCTGTTACGTCAGGTGCCTGTGATCTGACAATGTCCGGAACTTCGGTACAGCGCGCTGGTGATCGGCGTCAGCAGAGCAGCCGGCTCGGACGCTGGTTGCCCAGCATGCTGGAGCGGCGTATTCCACGCGGACGTCGGGTCACGCTCGATCAGCGCCGCATTTTCATCGCACCGAGCGTCACCGGAGCGTGGTTTCTGCTCATGCTGCTGCTCATGTTTCTGGTGGGGGTGAACTATCAGAACAACATGGCACTGGCGCTGGTTTTTCTGCTGCTGAGTCTGTTTACGGTCGCCATTCTCCACACCTATGCCAACCTGGCTGGCCTGACGCTCGAGGGCCGGCCGGGACAGCCTACCTTTGCCGGGGAGCGTGCCGAATTTGAGATTCTGCTCCAGCATCACAGCGCGCGACCGCGCCATCACCTTACCCTCGGCTGGCCCGGTGAAGCACCGGTTACGGTGTCGGTGGACAGCGGTACCGCCGTGTCGGTCCGGCTGTTCCACGCCGCTCTCCAGCGCGGGGTGCTGCGGCCCGGCCGGCTGCGGCTGCAGTCGGTCTATCCGCTGGGCCTGCTGCGAGCCTGGACCTGGCTCGACGTGGAGCTGACGGCGCTGGTCTATCCGCAGCCGCTGCCCGGGCCGCGCCCAATGGCAATGCTGGCTGCCAGCGAGCAGCCCGGCACTATCCATACCCAGCCGGGCAGTGACGACTACGCGGGCTTTCGTCCCTACCGGCCCGGCGATGCACCGCGGCAGGTGTTGTGGCGCACGGCGGCCAAGGGGCTGCCGCTGCAGACCAGGCAGTTTGCCGAGACGCGTTTGCCCACCGAGCTGCTGAGCTTCGACGCAGCCGAGGGAGATACCGAGCAGCGCCTGCGACTGCTCTGCCACTGGGTGCTGGAAGCGAGTCGGCGCCAGCAGCCGTTCGGGCTGGACCTGCCGGGCCGGACCCTGGCTCCGGTCAGCGGCCCCGAGCATACCGCCCAGGCCCTGGCGGCGCTGGCGCGCTTCGGCTTACCGGAGACGCGTCCGTGATTGCGCGTGACTGGCTGTCACGTGGCAGTCTCGGCTGGCTGCTGGCGGCTCAGTTCGCGCTGGTCAGCACCCATCTGGGCCATCTGCCGGTCTGGGTGCTGGCGCTGTGGCTGTTCGTCGCCGGCTGGCGCGTGCTGGTATTTCAGGGGCGCGTCGGCTTCCCGCCACGCTGGGTGAAGCTGATCGCCATCGCCGGTGCAGTGGCGGGAATCTGGAGCAGTTACGGCAGCTGGCAAGGGCTGGAGCCGATGGCTGCGCTGCTGGTCAGCGGCTTCTGTTTCAAGCTGATGGAGGCGGCGACCCGGCGCGACGCCTATGTACTGATTTTTCTTGGCTATTTTGTCGCGCTGTCGGCGTTTCTGTTTGGTCAGGAGCTGCTGGCGGTGCTGCATGTGGCGCTCGCCGTCGGGCTGCTGCTGACAGCGCAGGTCGCTCTGCACCAGACCGATCATGCCGCGTTCAGCCGGCAGGCGCTGCGGCTGGCAACGATGCTGCTGTTGCAGGCACTGCCGCTTGCATTACTGCTGTTTCTGGTGACACCGCGGCTGGCACCGATGTGGCGGGTGCCGATTCCCGGCGAACATGCGCGCACCGGCATGAGCGAGGTGATTGCGCCCGGTGATGTCGCGAAGCTGGCCCGTTCAGCCGAGCTGGTGTTCCGCGCACGCTTCGATCAGCCGGCGCCTCCGCCAGCGGATCTCTACTGGCGTGGTCTGGTACTCGATCACTTTGACGGCCGCGCCTGGCGGCCTGGCCCGGCCGCGGAATGGCTCCGCAGAAGTACGGCCAGTCCGGCACCTCCGGGTATCGACTATGAGATCTTCCTCGAGCCCACCGGCACGCGCTGGCTCTACGCGCTCTGGCCTTCGATGAGCCGCCAGTCGGGCATTGTCGAAACCGCGGATGGCCGCCTGGTATCGGTGCAGCCGGTGCACGACAAATTTCGCTATCAGGTCCGTCTGTTGAGCGACAGCGCGGCGACTGTGGTCCGGGACAGCGGTACGCTGCCGCCGCCACAGCGGCGCAGCGCGCTGCGGCTGCCGGCTGACAGCAATCCGCGGACCCGGCAGTGGGCGGCTGCGCTCCGTGACAGCCATCCGGACGACGCACAGCTGATTGCTGCTGTACTGGGCCATCTGCGACACGAGCCGTTTGTCTACACACTGCAGCCGCCGACCCTGGGCGAACACAGCATCGACGAATTCCTGTTCCAGACGCGGCGCGGCTTTTGCGAGCATTACGCCAGCAGCTTTGCGTTCGTGCTGCGAGCCGCTGGCATTCCCGCCCGTGTCGTCGCCGGTTATCAGGGCGGCGAGCCCAATCCACTCAATGGCACCCTGGTTGTGCGTCAGTATGATGCGCATGCCTGGGTCGAGGCCTGGCTGCCGGAGTATGGCTGGGTGCGGCTTGACCCGACCGCGGCGGTTGCGCCGGAGCGGGTGGAGATGGGACTGGAAGGGGCGCTTCCGGGCGGCGAGTTTCTGGCTGAGCAGCCGCTGTCGCCAAACCGCTACCGGCACATTCCGTGGCTCAACCGGGCCCGCATGCAGCTCGACTCGATCAATTACCAGTGGATGCGCTGGGTGGTCGATTACCGTGGCCAGACTCAGGAGGCGGTGCTGCGCCGGCTGCTCGGGGAAATCGACACCTGGCGCCTGTTGCTGTTCGCGATCGCCGCCGGCGGCGTCTCGTTGCTGCTGTGTGCCGCAATGCTGTTCGGGCGTCACTGGCACCAGCGTCAGCCCCCCGAACGGCGCCTGTTCGAGCGCTTCTGCCGGCAGATGGCGCGGCGCGGTTATCCGCGACCGGCTGCGCTGGCGGCGCGAAACTATGGCGAGTGGCTGCAGCAGCAGCGGCCGGAGTGGCAGTTCGTCAGGCCGGTTATCGACAGTTTTGAGGCGTTGCAGTACCGCCCGTTGACGCCGGTGCAGCGGCGTCTGCTGCTGCAGCGACTGCGTGCCGGGGTGCGTCAGGCCGCTCGCGCCAGCTGATCGCTTCGCCTGGCGGTTTCTCCTAGAATGCCGCTTCTCGAGGCGCGCCACGCGCGCCAGCTGTTCCGTGATGAGAGATCTGAAATGAATCAGGCTGCCAAAAAGATCGTTGAAAACTACTACGCCGCTTTCAATGCGGGAGATATGGATGCCTTTCTGGCGCTGCTGACCGACGATGTGATTCACGACATCAACGAGGGACCGCGCGAAATTGGCAAAGAGGCGTTTCGGGCCTTCATGAATCGTATGAATGGCAGCTACCAGGAGGAGCTGGTGGATATGACGATTATGACCAGCGCGGACGGCACCCGGGCGGCGGCAGAGTTCACTGTGCTCGGTACCTATCTCAAAGCGGATGCCGGTCTGCCGCCTGCGCGCGGTCAGCAGTATCGGTTGCCGGCTGGTGCGTTTTTCGAACTGCGCGACGGCAAGGTGGCGCGCATCAGCAATTACTACAACCTGCAGAACTGGATTGCCCAGGTAAGTCAGTGAGCAGCGACAATGCTCCAGCACGTGGCGCTGCGCAGCAGCAACCGCTGCAAATCGTAGCCCGGTCCGGCAGCGCACTGCGTGACTATGTGCCTGCGCTGGCGGCGCTGCGGATCGAAGTGTTCCGCGAGTGGCCTTATCTCTATGAAGGAGATATGGACTACGAACGCAACTACCTGCAGACCTATGTCGACTCGCCACGCGCAGTGGTGGTGCTGGCGCTGGCGGGCGATCAGGTGGTCGGTGCCGCCACCGGTCTGCCGCTGGCGGATGAGACGCCGGAGTTCCAGCAGCCCTTCATCGACCACGGTTATGCCCCGGCAGAGGTGTTCTACTGTGCAGAGTCGGTGCTGCGTGCGCCGTGGCGCGGGCGCGGTGTGGGCCATGAGTTCTTTGCGCTGCGCGAGCAGCATGCGCGGGGGCTGGGTGGTTTTCGTTACAGCGCGTTCTGTCGCGTTGAACGACCGGACGATCACCCGCTGCGACCGGCGAATTATGCGCCGCTTGATGCCTTCTGGCAGCGGCGCGGCTATCGCGAGCAGCGGAAGTTGCGTACCTTTTACAGCTGGAAGGATGTCGGTGCCGATCGAGAAACCGAAAAGCCGATGATTTTCTGGCTCAAGCATCTGGAGTCAACGCCGTGAGTGATACCAGGCTGCGGATTGCGGCGGCTCAGTATCCGGTCGACTATCTCAGCGACTGGTCGGCCTATCAGTACAAGATCACCGAATGGGTCGAGCGTGCTGTCGAAGAGCGCGCAGCACTGCTGCTGTTCCCCGAATATTTCAGCATGGAACTCGCCTCGCTCTTTGAGGAGCGGATTTATCGGTCGCTCTCACTGCAGCTCGAAGCGATGCAGTCACTGCTCAAGGGATTTCAGGCACTGCTTGGCAGCCTGGCGAGTCAGCACCGCATCCATATCGTCGGTGGGACCTTCCCGGTGCGGCAGCCTGATGACAGTTATCGCAACCGCTGCTACTGGTTCTACCCCGATGGGCGTCTGCAGTTTCAGGACAAACTGCAGATGACACGCTTCGAGACTGAACAGTGGCTGATCAGTGCAGGTGACACGATCAATCTGTTTGAAACACCGTTTGGCAAAGTTGGCGTGAGCATCTGCTACGACAGCGAGTTTCCCCTGATTGCACGCCGTCAGGTGGAGCAGGGCGCTGATCTGATTCTGGTACCGAGCTGTACCGATACGCTGGCTGGCTTTCACCGGGTGCAGATCGGCAGCCGTGCACGAGCGCTGGAAAACCAGTGCTATGTGGTGCAGTCGGCTCTGATCGGCACTGCGGAATGGTCAGAAGCGGTCGATATCAACAATGGTGCTGCCGCCATCTATACGCCGGTCGATTATGGCTTCCCCGATGATGGCATCCTGGCGATGGGCGAGCTGAACCAGCCGCAATGGATTTACGCCGACGTCGATCTTGCGGCCCTGCGCCAGGTGCGGGAGACAGGCCAGGTGTTCAATCATCGCGACTGGAACGGTCAGTATCGCATCTGGCAGTCGTAACCACTGGCATCATCCCGGCGCATCGAATTCCAGACTGGCATAAAACGCGGCCACGTCGCTGCGCTGCGCCGGTGACAGACGCCGGGCGATGGTCTGCATGATGTGAGCATAACTGGTACCGCCGCGCCGTCCCGTTGCCAGCAGTTCCAGCTGGCGCTCGAGATAACCTGCCGGCTGACCGGCGAGCAGTGGATAACGCTCGTTACGCTGGTGGCCGGCTGGTCCGTGGCAGTCGGCGCAGGCGGGAATCCCGTCCAGCTCCGCGCCTGCCAGTGCCAGCTCCCGGCCCCGTGCAACGGCCGACGGGTCTCGGGCTGCAGCATGCTCGTTACGCACAGGGCCGGTGCGCGAGGCATACCACGCGACCAGTTCGCCCAGAATGGCTGAGTCAGGCTCGGCGGCCGCCACCTGCATGAAGCCGCTGTGCCGGCGCCCTTCCCGATAGGCGTGCAGAGTGGCGAGCAGGTACGCTTCACGCTGGCCCGCCAGCCGCGGAAACTCATCATAACGACCGATTCCATCGTAGCCGTGGCAGCTGGCACAGCGAGTCAGTGCTGTCCGCACGGGCTCTTTCAGCTGCTGGAGTGCCGGCGGCCGGGCGTCGGGAGGCTGGGTCAGCGCGCGCCACTCGCTGGCCGGAAGGGCCGGCAAGCGGCGCAGGAAAGCCACCATTGCCCACACCTCATCGTCGCGCTGACTGGTGGGCCAGGCCGGCATGGCGGTGAACTTCACGCCATGCCGCACAATCCAGAACAGTTCGCGGTCGCGCCAGGCCGGGATTCTGGATAGCAGCAGTGGCGGCGGTGGCGTCATGCGTCGGGTAGTCACCGCGGGTGTCTGACCCGGCGCCCCATGGCAGCTGACGCAGGCGGTCGCGTAATGGCCAGCGCCGCGTTTTACCAGTGCCGGGTCTTGCAGATCGGGCGGGTCTGATACCGCGTGCGCACGCAGCTCGACGCTGTTGCGCATGGCGAAGTGGAGGAGCCACGAGGTGACCGGCCAGTGGCCGCTACTGGCGGCAATTGGGGCGAACCCCAGCCACGCAAACAGCAGCGCACCGGCGGCGGCCGCCAGCGCCAGCGCTGTCAGCTGCAGCCCGAGCGTGCGCCATGAGCTGGCGGTCAGGAGCCGCCACAGCGTTGCCCGGCGCCGGCTCATCAGCGACAGTCTCCGATCAGCGCCGGCACCATTGCGGTGAACAGCGTTGCCACCAGACTTAGCTCACACAACAGCAGGGTTGCCAGGCCGAGGAAACGCCGGCGATCGCCGGCGGTGGCTTCGTCATGCGGCGGCGCCTGCTGCCCCCATCGATGTTGCCGCCACGCACGCCAGGTGGCGACAAGGATGATCGCGACCGCGACGACGGTGTAGACCGCGATCAGCCGGCCAGGCCCCGCGAGCGGGCCATCGCGGCCGGCGAACCTGGCGCACCAGACTGCGGCGGTGATGTAGCAGAGCATGAAATGCACTGCCCAGGTGGTGGGTGCGACTACCAGCTGCCACAGTGTCTGTCGCGGTTGCCGTTGTTCTGGCCGGTGATCTGCATCTGACAGGATGCGTGTACCGCGTTTCATGCCTTCACCTCGCACTGGTGAGCAGCGGAAATACGGCAATCGTAAACACTGTGACCGCAGCGGTCAGCGCCATAAAATGCCAATAGAGGCCGATGTTCTGAATATCCATATCATGCTGTGGCGTCAGGCGTCGCCGCCAGCGCCGCGCCATGCAATAGGCCTGCATGATCACACCGGCACCAATATGCAGGGTCAGCCACACCACCAGCGCCCAGGTGATCGCCGGATAGACATGTTCAGTTGGGCGCATACCGTTGAACCACGGACCCGCCATCAGCGCCGCTGCTCCTGCCACGCCGCAGAGCACACTGGCAGCCAGATCCAGCTGGTACCGGACGTTGCGATCCTCACGATTGTCGTGCCGCGCCCTGAGCGTCAGCAGCCAGCTGGCCAGCAGCAGAAGCAGTGCAGCAACGGGCCATCCGATACCCGGACCCGGCAGTGCGGCGGGCGGAAAGTCGGCGCTGATTGTCCAGTAGAAGAGATAGCCGAACACCAGGCTGAAAAACGCACTCATGTCACCGATCATGGTGATCAGCATCGCCCACCAGCCGACCGAATGCCGTCCCGATTCATACAGTGGCAGCCTGAGCCCGAGGCCGACATCCTTTTGCTCTTGCTCCGGGATGATGCTCGTCCCGGTCCAGAGCCAGAGCAGGATCACCGCCAGCGCCAGCACGGCACTGATCAGAGCCGCTGAGTACCAGGCAAACGTGGCAAAGATAAAGGCGCCGCCGGTAAAGAGCGCTGCCCACAGCGCCTTGAAGGTGGGGCCGGGCACTCGCTGGCATTGCACGGGCATGGCGTCGAGTGTCGTGGTAATCAGCGTTTCGCGGTGACCGTCGGCAGCACCGGGGAGAAAGTAACGGCCGGTATCGACCTCCCGCATCAGTCCCGGCTGATCCCATAGCGGATAGCGGCTGCGAACCACAGGAATCGAGCGTACCCCCCAGCTTTGGGGTGGCATCTCGGCCAGCCACTCAAGCGTGCCGGCCTGCCAGGGGTTGCGTGGTGCGAATGGCTGTTTTTTGCGCGGCCGCACCACATCGAACAGCAGTACGGCAACACCTGCCGCCAGCACGTACGCGCCGACGGTGGAGATCAGGTTGAGGGTGTCAAAACCCAGGTTGGGAGCGTAGGTGTAGACACGCCGTGGCATGCCCAGCAGGCCGGTGAGATGCATCGGCATGAAGGCAACGTTGAAGCCGATGAACATCAGCCAGAATGCCCACCGCCCCAGTCTGGGTGACAGCAGTTTGCCGGTAGCCAGCGGGAAGAAATAGTGCACACCGGCTGCCACCGGAAACAGCATGCCGCCGATCAGCACATAGTGCAGATGAGCCACGATGAAATAGGTGTCATGGGCCTGAAAATCGAACGGCGCGAGCGCCACCATCACGCCGGTCAGTCCGCCCAGCACGAAAATCGCCAGCGCACCAGCCACGAACAGCATCGGCACCGAGCGCGTGAGGCGTCCGGCTAGCAGGGTCGCCAGAAAACAGAAAATCTGCACCCCCGTCGAGATGGCGACGGCCTCCGATGCGGCCGAAAAAAAGCCGATAGAGATGTTGGGCATGCCGGTGGTGTACATGTGATGCACCCACAGGCCGAAACTGAGAAAGCCAGTGCCGACAGCAGCCAGCACTATCCAGCTGTAGCCAACGATGGGCCGCTGGGCGAAGGTGGGGACAATCATCGCTACCAGCGCAATCGAAGGCAGGAAAATGATGTAGACCTCAGGGTGGCCGAAAATCCAGAACAGGTGTTGCCACAGCAGCGGGTCGCCGCCGCGCGCGGGGTCGAAGAAGGGCCAGTCAAAGGCGCGTTCCAGCTCGAACAGCAGATCACCGGCAATGAGTGGCGGAAATGCGAACAGGATCATCACGCCGACGACCAGGATGTACCAGGCGTAAAGCGGCATCAGGTTGATGCGCATGCCGGGCGGGCGCGTCTTGAGTACACCGACAATGAGCTCGACCGCTGCAGCCAGTGATGCCACCTCGATAAAGGACAATCCCAGCAGCCAGATATCCGGGCCCAGACCGTCCTGGTATTGCGTCGTGAGTGGCGGATACATGAACCAGCCTCCGGCTGGCGCGACGTTGAAAAAAATTGAACCACACACAAATACGCCGCCGATCAGAAAGCACCAGAAGCCATAGGCCGACAGGCGCGGAAAGGGGAGATCACGCGCGCCCAGCAGCTGCGGCAGAATCAGGATGGAAAACGCCTCGAAAATCGGCACCCCGAACAGAAACATCATGGCCGAGCCGTGCAGCGTGAAAAAGCTGGTTGTAGGTTTCTGCGGAGACAAAATCGTTGTCTGGCACCGCGAGCTGGGTGCGCATCAGCAGTGCCAGCACGCCGGCAAACAGAAAAAAGAGAAAAGAGACCGCGATGTACCAGAGGCCGACTTCGGAGTTGTTCACTGCTGACCAGTAGCGCCAGCCGCGCGGCGATAGCCACACGCGCGCCAGTTGCTCCGCCTGGGCAGCCTGTTCCGCACGGCTCGGTGGCGGGCCCGGCGCCGGCAGCACAGCGGCGACGGGTTTCATTGCAGGGCCTCCAGATAAGCGGCCATCGCGGTGATCTCGGCTGCAGGCAGCACCTCGAACGCTGGCATACGGGCATCGGGCTTGATCGTGGGCGCATGGCTGATCCAGCGAGCCAGCGTATCGCTGTCAGTCGTCAGCGTGCCGGCGGCCAGTGAGAGCCGACTCCCCACATGTGTGAGATCTGGTCCGACACGCCCGCCTGCGGCTGTGCCGCGGATGGTGTGGCAGGCACCGCAACCGTTGCGGAGGAAGGCATTGGCCCCGGCGAGCGCCAGTGCGTCTGTCGGCATCATCGCCGGGGCGCGCTGCGCAGCCAGCCACGCTTCGTATTGCAGGCGCTCGACGACGCGCACCTGCAGCGCCATAAAGGTGTGTGAGGCGCCGCAGTATTCGGCGCAGGCACCGCGAAAGCTGCCGGTACGGTTCGGTTCCAGCAGCAGGCGTGTGGTGCGGCCGGGAATCATGTCCATTTTTCCGGCCAGTGCCGGCACCCAGAAAGAATGGATGACGTCGCGACTCTGTAACAGCAACTCAACCGGCTCGTTGACCGGCAGCCAGAGTTCGTTAGCCAGTTCAATCTGGTTATCGGTGCCGTCGGGATAGCGTACGCGCCACCAGAACTGTTCGCCGATCACAGTAATGCGAAGCGCGTCGGTGCCCGGCTCGGCGCGCAGTGGGGCCAGCAGCCAGAGTCCCCACACCAGCAGCGTGGTCAGTACCAGGGTCGGAAAAACTGCGCCGCCGATGATAATGAAGCGGCGCAGTGCGGTGGTGCTCCAGGGCTGGCGGTCTGTGCGCTGAGCGTACCAGGCGATACCTATCACCAGCGCCCAGATCAGCAGCGCGCCGCCAGCCATCCACCAGAACAGCCCGGCAATCAGCTCGGCGCCACGGCCGGCCGGGTGCAGCGTCGATTGCGGCAGCGCAGCGGCGATAATAGGAAGACTGAACAGCACCACAGCAGTGCTGCAGATGACGGCCACGGCCAGGCGCTGCCGCATCAGCCATCAGCCGGCGGCAGTTGCGGGGGAAGCAGGGTGATCAGCATGGTGAGCACTCCGAACCAGGGGAAGCTCACACGGGGACAGGCGCCGGGCCCAGCAGTTCCGGGTCCGGCAGTGGCAGGTCAGTACTCCAGTGGCAGCCAGGGCAGCGGATCACGAGCGCGAGCGCGGGTGGCGAACGGCGTGACCTCCGGCAGTACCCAGTCGAGAGCGAAGCGCATCAGTTCGAATTTGCGCCGATACCAGGTATCACTCCCGGCCTGTGGCAGGGCCAGACGGGCGCTGCGCGCCCACGCCCAGCAGAGCAGGGCGTAGGCAGCCACCTTGAGGTAGTCATCAGCCACCCGCAGCGGCCATTCGCGATCGGCGCTGTCACCAGCCGCGTGGTTGGCGAGCAGGGCGTCGCTGATGGCTCGCAGCTGATCAAGCTGTTGCGCGAGCGCGACGGCAAATGGCTCCAGCTGGCTGTCACCAGTGCTGCGACACGCTTCGATCTCCTGCCGGAGCTCAGCTTCCAGTTGCGTCAGGCGAGCGCCATCATCGGCCAGTACCTTGCGCAGCAGCAGATCGATGGCCTGAATTTCATTCGTGCCCTCGTAGATCATGGCGACCCGGCTGTCACGCACCGCCTGTTCGATACCGTACTCATGGATGTAACCGTAACCACCCCAGACCTGCAGCGCATCGTCCGCGCCATAATGGCCGCTTTCAGTCAGGAAAGATTTGAGGATCGGCGTCAGCAGACTGGCGAGGGCTCCACCCCGTTCGCGGCGGTCGGCGTCGGGATGATGGTCATGTTCATCCAGCAGCAGCCCGGCCCAGTAGGCGAGGACTCGACCGCCCTGGGTGAGCGCCTCCAGTCGCAACAGCTTGCGTCGCATGGCGGGATGCAGGGCAATCGGATCGACCGGCGCAGGTGCAACCCCATCCGGGTGAGCGACGGCGCGCATCTGCTGGCGTTCGGCGGCGTAACGGATGGCATTCTGCGTGGCAGCTTCGAGATGGCCGAGGCCCTGCAAGGCGACATGCAGACGCGCTGAGTTCATCATCACGAACATGGCACTGAGACCACGGTTGGGTTTACCGATCAGCCAGCCGGTGGCACCGTCGAAGCTCATCACGCACGTGGCGCTCGCTTTCAGTCCCATTTTCTTTTCGATGCCATCGCAGCGCACATTATTGCGGGTGCCATCGGGCAGAATTTTGGGTACCAGCACCAGCGACAAACCGCGGTTGCCCGCCGGTGCACCGGGCAGCCGTGCCAGCACCAGGTGAACGATGTTCGCGGTGAGGTTGTGCTCGCCGCCGGAGATAAAAATCTTGCTGCCGGTCACTTTCACTTCATCAGCCCCGTCGGCTACTGGAACTGCCTGCGTGCGCAGCAGACTCACATCGCTGCCGGCGTGCGCTTCGGTGATGCACATGGTGGCCAGCGTCTCGCCACTGATAATGTCAGCGAGGTAGCGCTCTTTCAGGGTGTCACTGCCATGGGCGCTGAGGCACTCGACCGCGCCATGCAGAATGCCGGGATACATGGTCCAGCTGTGGTTAGCAGCTGGCAGCATTTCATAGAAAGCGGCATTCAGCAGCTGCGGCAAACCCTGGCCACCATGTTCAGGCGGGCAGGCGAGCGCGGCCCAGCCATTTTCAACAAACTGGCGATAGGCGGTACGGCAGCCTTCCGGTACGGTCACCTCGCCATCCGCCCAGTGACATCCTTCGAGATCGCCTTCGGCATTGGTTGGAGCGAGCACGTCAGAGGCAAAGCGCCCTGCCTCTTCGAGTACGGCCACCGCAGTGTCGAGATCCATTTCCTCAAAGGCCGGAATCGCGCCCCAGCTTTCGGCGGCGTTCAGCACATCGGCAATGACAAACTGCATATCTCGTAGCGGCGGGTCGTACTTCCACATATTGGCTGCTCCTCTGCTTGACTCGCCGGATTGTATTACAGCGCGCAGATATCTGCAGACTCGCCAGACAGTTAGCGGCATCCACGCGCCGAACCATCGATACTTCGTGAGCGTGAAAGAAACTATTTCGGATCTGCCGCCGAAAGTGGCCGTGCAACCTGTTCCAGTGGCTTGCGTTCCGCAGCGTAACCAAGCCACAGCTCGACGATTGCAGCAACCAGCATCAGCACCGCGCCGAATACATAGCCCCCGCTGATCGCGCTGCGCTCGCCCGTGCCGATCAGCGCTCCGAATACCAGTGGTCCGGCAACGCCGCCGAGGCCAGTCCCCAGTGCGTAGAACAGCGCGATGGCGAGCGCGCGCACCTCCAGCGGGAAGCTCTCTGCCACCACCAGATAGGCGGAGCTGGCCGCTGCCGAGGCGAAGAAAAAAACCACGCTCCACGCAAGGGTCTGGCCGACGACATCGAGCACGCCATAGTTGAACAGCAGTGCAGTAATCAGCAGCAACAGGCCAGAAGTCGCATAGGTCGAGGCGATCATCGGGCGGCGCCCGATGGTATCGAACAGCGGCCCCAGCAACAGTGGTCCGAGAAAATTGCCAAGCGCAAACGGCAGCAGAAACAGACCGACGCGATCAGCCGCGATGCCGAAAAAGTGGCTCAGTACCAGCGCATACGTAAAGAAAATGGCGTTGTAGAAAAACGCCTGTGAAGACATCAGCACAACACCGAGTACAGCCCGGCGCGGATAGAGCCTGAACAGCGCCTGCATCAGACTGACCGGGCCGATAACATCGCGGCGCACATGCAGCCGCACTGTGGGCAGCTCTGCCGCTGGTGCTGAATGGGCGCGTGATTCGATGGCCCGCATGATGGCTTCTGCCTCGATCAGCCGGCCATGCATCATCAGCCAGCGCGGACTCTCCGGAATCCAGCGCCGCAGCAGCAGGATGATAACGCCCAGCATGGCACCGATCAGAAAGCAGGCGCGCCAGCCCCAGTCCGGTGGCAGCACACCGGGTGCCAGCAGGACAACTGAACCAAGGGCGCCGAACGCAGCACCGATCCAGAAACTACCGTTGACCAGCAGATCGATGCGGCCACGGTAACGCGCGGGAATCAGCTCCTGGATGGCCGAGTTGATGGCCGTGTATTCGCCGCCGATGCCGGCGCCGGTCAGAAAACGAAAGAAGGCAAACCAGTAGAATTTGGGTGCGAAGGCGCAGGCGGCAGTCGCGAGCAAGTACAGGGCCAGCGTGACCCAGAACATTTTTTTGCGGCCAAGCAGGTCCGTCAGCCAGCCAAAAACGAACGCGCCTATGACAGCGCCCGCCAGATAGGCGCTGGCGGCAGTGCCGATCTGCAATTCGGTGAGCCGTAGCACCGGGCTCTGCTGCAGCGCGCTGGCGACCGCGCCGGCCAGTGTCACCTCCAGCCCGTCGAGAATCCAGGTAATGCCGAGGGCGGCGATGACCAGGGTATGAAAGCGACACCATGGCAGCCGGTCGAGCCGTGCGGGGATATCAGTCTCGATAACGGGGCCGGGTAAGATGGGCTTCACGATCACTCCTTGCTGGTCGGCGTGAACCGGCAACGGAGGCTGTGACCGCAATCGGATCTGATCGGTCGGGGAGAAGCGATGCCAGAGCGGTTTATCCAACGGAACAGCAGTCGCTATGCCGATGCACTGCTGGCAGAAGCACAGGGGCTGGCGGCGCTGCGGCAAACGCCCGATCTACAACCTCTGCCACTACCTCAACCACTACAACCTGTTCGGCAACAGCTATCTCGACGGCTATGAGGCGGGGTTGCGCGGGATCGAGCGCATCGCGGCCCGGTAACGGTCCCCTCGCCTCACCACATGAGATCGTCGGGAATCTGGTAAGCGGCGTATGGATCGTCTTCATCCATCGCATCGGCCGGCGCCGTCCGGTCGCGGCTGACGATCACATAGTCCGGGTCGCGCTGCTGAATTTTTTCGGCCACGACCTTAGGCACCACTTCGTATTTTTCATCCAGCCTGACGATGGCAAGCTTACCGCTGCCGAGCTGGTCCAGCATGGCGGCGGTGACATAGATCTTCTTGATCCGGGTGCCGTCGGTGAAATTGTAAGCGACCTCGCCGCGGGAGCGGTCGATTCGGCTGTTCTCGATCAGCTGTCTGATCTGCGCGACGATGGCGCGTTCCTGCGCCTGTCGATCGCGTTCCGCATTGAGCTGGCGGTCGCGCTCCGCCTTCTCCTCAAGGGCACGGCGCGCGTTCTCCTTCGCTTCGTCCACCGTCTCGATGCGGTGCTTGCGCTGATAATTCTCCTGCTTGCGCTTCTCTTTGGTAATCGCCTTCGCCTTGTTGCGATCGATCAGTCCGGCCTTCATCAGCTGGTCCTGCAGCGAATTCGCCATATTGTGTCTCCTGAATGCAAATCTCTGGTATGGGTTCAGCTGAGCGGCTTGTGTATCAGCGCCACATCCGGGGCCGGGATTTCGCACTCCCAGCCGAAGTGCCGTGTCAGCCATCGTACAGTCGATTCACGGTAGAAAACCACGTGGGTCGGGTCGAGCCGGTAGTGCCAGCGGGCGAACTGAGCGTCGTCGGTCTGGAAGCAGGTCATCAGCCCGAGCCAGCCGCCAGGTCTGAGCAGCGCGTCGAAGCGCTCGAACTCCCGCGCGGGGTCGTGAAAATGTTCGGCCGCTTCGGTGCAGGTGATGAAATCGTAGCGCTCCTGCAGCGGTGCCGGATCCGGCGCAAAGAAGGGGTCATAGAGTGCGATGCTGTGGCCTGCCTCGCGCAGCATTGCGGCCAGCGCCGGGCCTGGTCCACAGCCGTAATCGAGGCCGCGCGCGGGGGCTTTCAATCGCTGCAGCAGAGGCTCGGCAAGACGGCTGAGAAATGCGCGGTAACCGGGGTCGTTTTCCTCATTGCGATGGTGACGATAATGCGCCAGCTCATCCGCCGCCGACAGGTAGTGACACGGCGCGAGAAACCGGGCCTCGCAGCGATGACAGTGCCAGTAGTCGCGCCCGTCGACCTCAACGAGCAGCGCAGCAGCAGGCGAGCGACAGACAGGACAAGCGGGTGGAGTGGGCACGGCGACAGCAACGGCGGTGGAAAGCGCGAACTCTAGCAGTCAGCCGCGCTGCTGTCAGGCCCGCCGGCTCCGTCGCCGATGGGCAGATCAGAAGCGCACAGCTTCGTTGAAGCCACCCCAGAACATCCGTTTGCCATCGAAAGGCATGGTCTCCGGCGACATATCTTTCAGGCGGGAATCGCTCATGACCTGCTGCATGATGCGGTCGCGATCCTCTCTGGACGCGTAGCGGATCCAGGAAAAGACCACGGTTTCGCCGGGCTCTGCCTTCACGCTGAGCGGAAAAGAGGTGACCTTGCCCTCGGGCACGTCGTCCGCCACGCACTCCACATATTCGAGCGCGCCGTACTCCATCCAGATCTCACCCGCTTTGCGGGCGATCTCCCAGTAGGCCTCCAGCTTGTCGGTTGGGACCGGCAGCACGAATCCATCCACATAGCTCATTACAGTTCTCCTTGCTGAGTCGATTCGGTGTGGCTTCGAGAGTTGGTCGGCTGGCGCTGGCAGCAATCGACACTGCGGCGCGTTTTTTTAGTGCAACGTTCCCGTGACGTCCGCGCGCATTGGCTCGGTCACATAGAGACCATACTCCTACGCGGAATCGACGATGAGGCGGCGCTCAACGGGATCCACGAAATGCTTCTCCTCATCATGCGGGAGGAGCCTCGAATGCAGGGGCAAGAGCGCAGCGAAAATGCGCAACAGGCGGCATTTTCCAGTTTCGTGAATCAGCGGATTAGCTGAAAAGAGAGGCCGGGCGTCAGTGCATAGCCCAGCCGGATGGTGATGCCAAGGAAAGGGAAGGCGCCGCCACGGCGCTCCGAACGTAACGTTGGATCGGGTTCCGCGGCGGCTGGCGTGGTCTTCAGCGAGCGATCAGCCACGCAGCTTCGAGCGATCCGCCCAGTTGCCGTGCAGGCCCGACCGCATCCGGAAGGGGAGCTTGAGGCGGGCGATTGGCCCTTCCTCGATCCGCAATGCCTCCAGGATGACCAGATCGCTGTAGTTGGTGTTGAGGTCGTCCACCAGCGCGATCAGATAGCCATCGCCTTCGGGCGAGGTGGCGCTGCGCGGTACGAAGCAGGGCTCCTGGATCATCGACGAGGGGCCCGCCCACCAGCTCTTCTGTTCGCCGGTAGCGTGATCGATATGGCCGAGCTTGTTCATGCGGAAGCCGGAAGCGCGGCTGCCAGCAGTTTCCATCGGCATATCGGGATCCATCACCAGCATCCAGCCGTGGCGGTACGGCTGCGACACGTAACGCTCATCGATGCGCGGGAACTCGTCGATCATCGGGCTGAGCTGCTCGACGCTCTCGAACTCGTCTTTCTTCGAGTTCATGTCGACACACCAGCGATGCAGGTAAGGGCGGCTGGCGATCGGATCGAACGGCTTGCCGTCGACATCCGGGAAGAAGGGGAAGCTGTTGCCTTCGGCCTGCGGAATATCGAAGTAAACCTTGCTGCCGTCGTTGAAGGCGTTCATCACGTGGCTGGCGAAGACCGTCTTCGGCGCCTTGAACCAGCGCATGTCGCGTCCTTCACCGCGGCGCGGCATCACGCCCAGCCAGACCGGCAGCTTGGTATCGAAGCCGAAGTGCGGCAGTCCCGCGCGCAGGCGATCCCAGCTTGAGACGATCGGCACCACGTGCACGACCACGTAGTCTTCGGTGAGGCCGAAGTCATGAAGCATGGCGTAGTAGGGGACCTCGAAGAAGGTCTCCAGTACCAGCTCGCCCTGTGGGTTGACTTCCAGGTAGGTGCAGTCGCGGGTCAGCAGTCCGGTCGAGGCGTAGCTGATGTTGCAGAGGTTGCCGCTCTTCGGATCGATCTTGTGGTGAGCGCCGAAGGTCTGGCTCTTCATCTTGCCGTTGAAGTCGGTGTAGCCGAAGGTCTCCAGCGTCAGCGGATCCATCAGCAGAGGCGGGCTGTCCTCCTTGGTGGCGTAGAGCTTGCCGCCGTGCACCATGACGTTGGTGTTGGCTGTGCCGCGAATCATCCCCTCGACTCTGGGGTCGTCGGTCAGCGGATTGCGGTAGGCGCCGAACAGCGATTCACCGGCTTCGCGTTCGATCTTCCACTTGTCGGTCTGCGCATACCGTTGCCTGAAGTCCACCTTGCCCTTGCGGAAGTGGAACAGGCTGATCATGCCGTCGCCATTGAAGAACTGGTCATTTTCAAATTTGGGCGGGAACTGTGCATCCGGGTGCACGCGGTGGAAAGTGCCGTCGAGCTCTGCCGGGACTTCACCCTCCACCTCGAGGTCGTGAATGTCGCACTCGATGCGCAGTGGACGCAGCACGCCGGTGAAGCCGGGCGTATCGGGAAAATGTGCCATGACAGTGCCTCTCCTTATCTGTTCAGCTGTGACACAGGGCTGTATTGCATTATTCTCGTTAAAAATTACGCCAACAATGGATTATATGGCCTATTCATTGCACTTTTTATTGGTCGTACGACTAGCTGCGGCAGCCGAGGCCTGACATGAGCGATATCGCATGGTTTGGAATCTACGGGGAGCGGGGTGGTGACGAAGACCCCGGCTTTCTCCATATCGAGCGAATGCGCGATCGCGCGCGGCTGCTGCAGGGCCGTGCAGTTCCGCATGCACACCGCAATCTGTTTCAGCTGATGTTCTCGGCTGCCGGCAACTGTGTGCTCGAGGTGGACGGCCGCACGCACTCGCTGACGGCGCCGTGCGCGGTCTACATCCCGGGCGGCGCCGTACACAGCATCACTTTTGACGATGCCGTTACCGCTGGCTGGGTGGTGACCGCAGCGGAGGACTGGCTGTTGCCAATCCTCAGTAGTAATGTGTTGCCGGGTTCCCTGGCGGAGCCGGCCATCGCCATGTTTCCGGCTGGCAGCGAACCTGAGGCCAATTTTGGCTGGTTGTTGCGGCAGCTCGAACGCACCGTCCAGCAGCCGCAGGCACCGCACGAGCTGGTGGTGCAGAGCCTGTTGCTGCTGTTGCTGACTGACCTGATGGCACACAGCAGGACGCGGGTCGAGCCGCCGGCCACAGCACAGGCGGAACGTGAGGAGTTCCAGCGCTTCCGGGAGCTGCTGGAAGAGCGCTTTCGGGATCATTGGACGGTCGAGCAGTTTGCTCAGGCAATGTCGCTCAGCCCGGCTGCGCTCAATCGGCTGGTGCAGCGACATGGTGGCAAGACGGCCCATGAGATGCAGCAGCACCGGTTGCTGCTGGAAGCACAGCGCCTGCTGATCTACACCTCTGCCAGCGCGGTACAGATCGCCGCCGAGCTTGGCTTTCAGGATCCGGCCTATTTCTCGCGCTTTTTCAAACGGCACACCGGCCTTACGCCGCTGGCATTCCGGCAGGCGCGCGCCGGCTGAGCTATGAACCGGATAAGCTGATACGATTGTCCGACAAGAATCTGAAGGTTATCTGCACGTCGATGAGTGCCTGCGCCACCTCCTCCCGCCATACCGGTCTGGTTTCGCTGCTTCAGCAATATGCCGAAGCGGGCGCCGACGAAACGTGGTTCGCGGCTGCAGTCGTTTCCAAGGAAGGTTCGAGCTATCGCCGGCCCGGCGCTACCATGCTGGTCACCCCCGGCGGCCGCACCCTCGGCCTGGTCAGCGGTGGCTGCCTCGAAGCCGATATTGTGCTGCAGGCCTGCAAAGCGCAGGCTGATGGCGTGGCGCGTCATGTCATCTATGACAGCAGTGACGAAGAAAACATCGCCGCCGAGCTGGGGCTTGGCTGCAACGGGCGCATCGGCGTGCTGGTGCAGGAGCTCGGAGCCACCGAGCGCGCCATCCTGCTGCAACTGAAGGATGAGCTGGATGGCGGCCGCAGCGCATTCCTGTTGCGCTGCTATAAGGCAGCGAGTGACCGCGATCTCGGCAGCTGGGCCCTGCTCGCCGAAGATGGCAGTTATCTGGCCGGCATTGCGCTGCCTGCTTCGCCGCCGCTGCCTGGACGCGGGGAGCGCTGTGTCGACTGGCGCGAGCCGGAACACAACCGGCGCTGGGCTGTATGCCGCTATCAGCCAGCACCCCGCCTCTGCATTGTTGGCGGTGGCGTCGACGCCGGCCCGGTGGTTACGCTGGCGCGACTACAGGGCTGGCGAGTGACGGTGATCGATCACCGGGCAGCGTACGCCCGCAGCGCGGCATTTACAGAGGTGGAGGTCGTCCGTCTGCCACCCGACACCGACGCGTATGCGCTCGCAGCCGATGCCGTGATTCTGATGAGCCACAACGTCGAGATGGATGCAGCCTGGCTGCAGCGGGTGCATGCCATGCCGCGACAACCGACCTATGTGGGCCTGCTGGGGCCGGCCAGTCGCAAGCGGGAGGTGCTGGAGCGCGCTGATATTGCGCCCGACTCGCCGTTTGCTCTGCGAGTGCGAGGACCGATGGGACTGGATCTGGGCGGTGACACGCCGGAGGCCGTGGCGCTGTCGGTGGTAGCGGAGTGCCATCAGACGCTGGCGCGTGCAGGGCTGGTGGGCGCCTGAAGCCGCTGCGCAGGCGCCAGCCTGGGTCATTAACGTTCGCGGTTGAGGTCGCCGGGGCGATCGATGTCGCGGATAATACCGCGATCGCTCAGCGGCAGCCGGCGAACAAGGTCTGCATGGCGCTCAACGATGGCGCGGCCGCCGCGGTCACCGGTCAGCGCGGCCAGTTCGGGGTACAGCTGTCGCTGGAAACCCACCGGGTGGCCAGGCTGATCGCCCAGCTGAGGAACCACGATGGGGTGGTGTACCAGCTGGGCGGCGACTGCGCGAACAGTGGCGGGCTCGAGCCACGGCATATCGCCGAGGGCGATGAGAACGGCATCAGCCGTAACGGTGGTGATAGTGGAAGCAATGGCACCGCCCAGCCCTTCGTGGGCACGTGGCGCTCCGAACACCGTCACGCGGGCAGCGGCGCTGGCAGGGAGCTCTGCGATGAAGCGGATCTGTTCCCCGGGGCGCACCACCAGCGTGACCGGCAGTCCGGCAGCCAGCAGCACCGACAGGCTCTGGCGCCAGAGCGGCAGTCCCGAGGACAGCTCGGCGAAGCGCTTGTCGCTGCCGAAACGGCGTCCCTGGCCGGCGGCGAACATTAAACAATGGACAGAAAACGCCATATCGTCGTCAAACGTTGTAACGGTTGTTTTAGTATCAAGGGTTGCGATTCGGCCGATGGCTGGGGCGTGTGCCGCGCTACCCGCGAACATGAGCAAAACAACAAGAGCTGTTAAAAGCGTAAAAGAGAGGAGCGAGCATGCCTGACTTCAACCTGAGCGTAAACGGAGAGCGGGTGGTCGCGCGCAACGTTGCGCCCGACACACCATTGCTCTGGGTGCTGCGCGATACCCTGGGGCTGGTGGGTACCAAATTCGGTTGCGGTTTGGCTCAGTGCGGCGCCTGCACTGTGCAGATCGATGGCGAGCCGATGCGCTCCTGCGTTTACCCGGTCTCGGCCGTGGGTGACAAGGCCATTACAACCATCGAAGGGCTGGCCTCTGAGGTCTCTCTGCACCCCCTGCAGCAGGCATGGATCGATCTTGACGTGCCGCAGTGCGGCTATTGCCAGGCCGGTCAGCTGATGTCGGCAGCGGCACTGCTGGCTAAAAATCCGCAGCCATCGGATGCCGATATCGATGCCGCGATGGCAGGTAACTACTGCCGCTGTGCCACCTATAACCGCATCCGCGCCGCTGTTCACACTGCCGCTGAAACGCTGCAGAAGCAGGGAGGTGATCGTGAAACAGTCTGACCTGATGCCCGCGTTCGACATTCACGCACTGCTCGCAGAGATCAATGGCGCCCGTCCGCAGGCTGCCGCTGCTCAGACGGCAGGCGTCACCGCCGTGATTGCAGCAGGCCCGGCACTGGATCGCCGCCGCTTCCTGAAGCTGACCGGGCTGGTGGGCGGCGGTTTCGCACTGGCGTTCGCACTGGGGTCGCCGCGCAAGGCGCTGGCGGCGGCCACTGACACTGCGGCAGATGCAAAAGATGAACTCAATGCCTTCGTGCAGGTGCGCGACGACGGCACCATTCTGATTGCTGCGAAGAATCCAGAGATGGGGCAGGGCGTAAAAACGACGCTGCCGATGATCATCGCAGAGGAGCTGGATGCGCGCTGGGAGGACGTCGAGGTCTACCAGTCGCCGTTCGATACGCCGCGCTACGGTCCGCAGATTTCCGGGGGCTCGCGCTCTGTTCCCGACGGCTGGGATGCGATGCGCCAGGCTGGCGCCACGGCCCGCACCATGCTGGTCGCGGCTGCGGCGGCGCAGTGGGAGGTGCCGGTGAGCGAGTGCCGCACCAGCGACAGCCGCGTGCTGCACGAGAAGAGCGGTCGCTCGCTCTCCTACGGTGAACTGGCTGCCGCTGCTGCGCGCCAGCCGGTGCCCACTGCGGATGCGGTCAGGTTGAAGAATCGGTCCGAATGGCGCCTGCTTGGCAAGCGTGTGACGGGTGTCGACAACCGCGCCATCGTCACCGGTCAGCCGCTGTTCGGTATCGACCAGACGCTACCCGGCATGCGATTCGCCACCTATGTCCGCTGCCCGCGGCAGGGTGGTCGCGTCCGGAGCGCCAATCTCGACGCGATCAGGCAGCTGCCAGGCATCGACACCGCATTTGTGATTGATGAAGGTCCTGATCCCGCGTTTCTGCGTGCCGGCGTCGCCATCGTCGGTGATTCCACCTGGAATGTGCTCAAAGCGCGCGAGCAGCTGAAGGTGGAGTGGGATGAAAGCAACGCTGCCGAGGACGACTGGGACACGTACAGCGCTCAGGCCGAGGAGCTGCGCAAGCAGCAGCCTGCAGAGCTGGTGTACGACAAGGGCGACGTGGGCAAGGCATTCGAGCAGGCGGCCACAACGGTCGAAGGTTTCTACACCTTCAACTTCATCACCCACGCCCAGCTTGAACCGCAGAACTGCACCGCCTGGTACCGCGACGGCGGTTACGAATTCTGGGCGCCCACGCAGGCGCCTGCCTGGGGAGCCGGCGTCGTTGCGCAGGCGCTGGGCACATCGCCTGACAAGGTGAAGATTCATGTCACACGCAGTGGCGGCGGCTTCGGTCGCCGGCTGATCAACGACTTCATGTGTGAAGCGGCGGCGATCGCTCGTGAGGTGAAGGCGCCCGTGAAATTGCAGTGGACGCGCGAAGACGACATGCGCCACGACTGCTTCCGTCCTGGTGGCTTCCAGCAGCTGACTGCAGCGCTCGACAACCGCAAAAAAATGACGGCGCTGCGCAATCATCACATCACCTTTACCAACGACGGCGAAAAGCCGGCCGCCGGCGCGGGTTATTTCCGTCCCGAAATGGCCAAATGGGAGTTTCCCGCGCATAGCGTGGACCACTATCAGTTTGGCCAGACCATGCTGCCGCTGAAGACACCGTGCGGCCCGTGGCGTGCACCGTTCTCGAATACGCTGGCGTGGAGTACGCAGTCATTCCTGCATGAGGTTTCGACGGCGGCCGGCCGCGATCATCTGGATTTCCTGCTAGAACTGATGGGTGACCCGCAGTGGCTGGCGGAGGGTGTGGACTACGCGCTGAACACTGGCCGTGCAGCGGCGGTAATCAAGGCGGCTGCGGAAAAGGCCGGCTGGGGCAAGCCCCTGCCGAAAGGCCGGGGGCTGGGGCTGGCGTTCTACTTCTCGCATGCTGGTCACTTCGCTGAA
>JAJUJZ010000066.1 GCA_029265075.1 Gammaproteobacteria bacterium
TGGAGCGGGTGATGGGAATCGAACCCACGCTATCAGCTTGGGAAGCTGAAGTTCTACCATTAAACTACACCCGCTGAGTCGCTCCATTTTGAGTGAGCGTCCGGCTCAGGTCAACGTCTGCTGAGCTGCGCCTTGCCCTGGTCCGGCGGCAACTTCAGTCGTGCGCGAACAGTCCGTAGTCGACCAGATCGTCGAAATAACCTGACACCGTCAGCGTGATGGTGACAGGGAATTCGTTGTAGTTGAGCCAGAACCAGCCATGTTCGCCCCTGAACGGTGCGGTCAGCGAGCCGTGGCCGCCGCTGCTCTCGTCCTCTTCCTTGTAACGTACGAAAAAGTCGGGTCCGAAAGCGGGATCATGACCGTGCATGTCGACATAGACCGGCCCCCGGTCCACGCTCCAGGAAAACAGCGCCACCTTCGCCTCCTGCATCACCAGCTTCACTTCAGTCTGGCTTTCGGCTGGCAGCTCGATGGTGAGCGTGCGAGTGGCTGGCGCCGTGGCGCTGTCCTGAAACACAGCCGGGTTGGGCAGCGGCGTGGGCTCGCCTGCATCGGGGATGGCCACCTCGCGAAGGTTCTCATTGCCACCTGTTACATCACGTATGGCAATTGTCCGCGCCGGTGACTGATGCATGGCGGTGAGGCCAGTGAGCCTCCCGAACCCGGTGGGGTCGATGCCGAATTCAGCCGGCAGCACCACCAGCACGAGCAATATGACAGCGACCAGCAGGCTGACGAGCGTGGTCTTCAGCAGGCGGGCGGGAGACGGTGGGGAAGCCGGCGAGATCATGAAAAACTCCTGGCGGTGGGGGCGCGTCTGATTACGCCACGAAATAACCGGTGAGCTGGTAGCCCATCAGCATGAAGCCGGCGCACATGATGGCGGCATTGCCCGTGAACGCAACGCGCTCGAAGCTGGCAGTCCGTCGCCAGTACTGGAACAGCAGTACCATCAGCGCCAGTGCGGCCAGCTGCCCTAGCTCTACGCCGACGTTGAAGGCAACCATGTTGGGGATCAGTCCGTCACGAGCGAGGCTGAGATCCTGCAGTTTGGTCGACAGTCCGAAGCCGTGGGCAAGACCGAACACGAAAACGGCCGCGCGTGTATCGATACGCAGCCGCAACCGTTCCAGCCCGCCAATATTGTCGAACGCTTTGTAGACCACCGAGAATCCGATCAGCGTATCGATCAGCCATGGGTTGGCATGAATACCGCCGAGCACGCCGAGCAGCAATGTCAGGCTGTGGCCGATTGCAAACAGTGTGACGTAGAGCGCTACATCACGCAGGCGGTAGAGAAAGAAAATAACGCCGGCGAGAAAGAGCAGATGATCGTAGCCGGTGAACATATGCTTCGCGCCCAGGTAGAGCCATGGCACGAGATGAACCCCCTGCAGCGCCTGAATAAACGCAGCGTCGCTTTCTTCGACGCCATGGGCGGCAGCAGGCAGTGCGACGGCGGCGAGCAAGAGCGCGGCGAGCTGCATCCAGGTCGGCGACCAGCAGCGCCGCGGCTGCGAGTCGGACGAAGACGACGCGATTTTCATTGAACGGTGCATGGACAGCTCGTCGGCAGGCGAGGGTCTCCATTGTCCGGGTCGGACCATAAGGCGTCAACGTCAGGCGGCGGGCGCCGGCAAACACGCTTCCCCTTGATCTTTGTCATGGAAGACTGGAGTTGCACTTGGCGAATGCCGCGCAGGGTTTAGTATCCAGTCATGTCTGGTTGTAGAAGTAGTGGTTTGCCATGCCTGTTGTCTGGAGTGAGGATCTCAATACCGGTATCGATGTGATTGACAGTCAGCATCAGCGCATCGTCGATTACATCAACCAGCTGGAAAAACATATGCATGGCGGCGATCGTGACGCCATCAAAGGTGTGCTGCTCGACCTCGTGGACTATACCCAGTCGCATTTCACGTTCGAGGAGAGTCTGCAGGAAGAGGCGGGCTATCGTTACGCCAAGCCGCATCAGCGTGTGCATCAGCTTTTCATCCGGCGTATTAATGAATACTGTGATCGCTTCGATCTGGGCCAGGACATCGCCGAGGAGCTGCACCAGGTACTGGTTACCTGGCTGCTCAACCATATTCGCCGTGACGATCAGGACTATGTCGGCGCGGTGAAGGAGAATATGCTGAAAGTGATCAGGCGCAACGAGGAGCGCTCCGGCTCAGGCTGGCTGCGTCGCTTCTTCAGTCTCTGACTGCTTATCTCAGCGGCCGGCCGCCGGCGCCTGTGGGCGACGTGGGCCAGAGGCGCCCGGTATACTTGTTCGGTCTGGTGATGCAAGGAGTCTCATCATGCTGAGCGATATCTTTTCCCGCAGAGTGCCGGCGATGCCAACGGCCGACGAGGCGCTGCCGGGGCGCTCGGAAACCATGCCGGTGCCCGAACACCATGTGGTGCTCGGCAATCCGCTGACACCACCGTTTCCTGACCATTGCGAACAGGCGCTGTTTGCCATGGGGTGCTTCTGGGGTGTCGAGCGCCGTTTCTGGCAGCAGCCCGGTGTGTGGACCACGGCCGTGGGCTACGCCGGCGGCTTTACCCCGAATCCGACCTATGAAGAGGTATGCAGCGGCTGGACCGGCCATACCGAAGTGGTACTGGTGGTATTCGATCCCGCCGAAGTCAGCTATGAAAAGCTGCTCAGGCTGTTCTGGGAAAGTCATGATCCGACTCAGGGGATGCGGCAGGGCAATGATGTGGGCACCCAGTATCGCTCTGCTATCTATACCTTCACCGCCGACCAGCGGCAGCTGGCCGAGGCGAGCCGGGAGCGCTATCAGCAGGCGCTGACGTCGCACGGCCGCGGTACGATCACCACCGAGCTTGCCGATGCACCGGCGTTCTACTACGCCGAGCCGTATCACCAGCAGTATCTGGCGAAAAACCCCAATGGTTACTGCGGACTGGCGGGCACCGGCGTCATGATGCCGGCCACCGGCAGCATGGCTGGATGAGCGGTCTTACTGCAGCGTTATGTTGTGGCGCCATGATGTGAAGCGTTGATGCGCAGCTGTTAGAGCGCAAAAAGACGGCTGATCAGAGCTGGCAGCGCAGACTCGGTGCGCAGGATGCGCTCGCCCAGCTGCACGGGCGTGAAGCCTGCTTCGGTCAGTTTGCCGATCTCATAGGGAGTGAAACCGCCCTCCGGCCCAATGGCGAGCGTTGCCGGTGCATTCAGTGCTACCGGGCAGGGCGCGTGGTCGCCCGGGTGTGCTACCAGTGCCGTCGTGCCTGCGATGAGTCCGGGCAGTTCATCTTCGACGAACGGTTTGAAGCGACGTTCGCAGCGCACGGTCGGCAACACCGTGTCGCGCGCCTGTTGCAGCCCATCCAGCAGCGCCGCGCGCACCGCGTCGGGTGTCAGCAATGGGCTGCTCCAGTAGCTCTTCTCCACCTTCCAGCAGTTCAGCAGCACCAGCTCGCTCACGCCAATTTCTGCGATGGTGCGCAGTAGCCGCCGCGCTGCTTTCGGGCGCGGCAGCGCCAGCAGCAGGCGCAGCGGCAGCTTGGCGGGCGGCGGCTGGTCGAACTCCACGCGCAGCATGGCTTCGGCGGCTGTGATTTTCTTCACCCTGCCGTGTCCCATCAGGCCGCCGAGCTGGCCGACCCGTACCAAATTGCCGGAGCGCACATCCAGTACCTCGCGCAGATGGTACAGCGCGGGCCCGGTCACCACCACGTGGTCGGCGTCGACAAACTGGTGTGCTTCCACCAGCAACAGATTCATGCGTTGTGCCTCGTCAGCCGCCGCTGGGCTCAGCCCACAGGTCGTATTCGTCAGCGTCGGTGACGGTGGCCACCAGCGCGTCGCCAGGCTTCAGGCCGGTAATGCCGTCGAGGTAGACACGGCCGTCAATCTCGGGGGCGTCGGCCCAGGAGCGGCCGATGGCGCCTTCTTCGTCAACTTCGTCGATAAGCACTTCGATCTGCGTACCGATCTTCTGCTGCAGGCGCGCGGCGGAGATCGCCTGCTGGCGCTCCATGAAGCGCTGCCAGCGCTCCTCCTTCACCTCTTCCGGCACATGATCGGGCAGCGCGTTGGCGGCGGCACCCTCGACCGGCGAGTACTTGAAGCAGCCGACGCGGTCGAGCTGAGCTTCGTCGAGCCAGTCGAGCAGCAGCTGGAAGTCTTCCTCGGTCTCACCCGGGAAGCCGACCACGAAGGTAGAGCGCAGCGTCAGATCGGAGCAGATTTCGCGCCAGCGGCGGATCCGCTCAAGCGTCTTCTCCTGATGGGCGGGACGCTTCATCAGCTGCAGGATGCGCGGGCTGGCGTGCTGGAGCGGGATGTCCAGATAGGGAAGGATCTTCCCTTCTGCCATCAGCGGAATGACGTTGTCGACGTGGGGGTAGGGATAGACGTAGTGGAGACGGACCCAGACGCCCAGTTCGCCGAGCGCCTCGCAGAGATCCAGCATCCGCGTCTTGACCGGACGACCGTTCCAGAAGCCCGTTCGATACTTGACGTCGACACCGTAAGCGCTGGTGTCCTGCGAGATGACCAGCAGTTCGCGCACGCCTGCCTTTACCAGCTGTTCCGCCTCATCCATGACGCTGCCGATGGGCCGGCTCACCAGGTCGCCGCGCATCGACGGGATGATGCAGAAAGTACAGCGGTGGTTGCAGCCCTCGGAAATCTTCAGGTAGGCGTAGTGGCGGGGCGTCAGCTTGATACCCTGCGGCGGCACCAGGTCAATGAAAGGGTCGTGGCGCGGCGCGATGGGCACATACTCATGAACGGCACCAACCACCTCTTCGTAGGCATGGGGCCCGGTAACGCTCAGCACGCCCGGATGGGCCTCGCGGATCTGCTGCGCCTCGATACCCATGCAGCCGGTGACAATGACGCGACCGTTCTCGTTGAGTGCTTCGCCGATGGCGTTCAGCGACTCCTGTTTGGCGGAATCGATGAAGCCGCAGGTGTTGACCACTACCACGTCGGCATCGTCGTAGTTCGGCACGATCTGGTAACCCTCGAGTCGCAGCTGGGTGAGGATCCGCTCCGAGTCGACCAGATTCTTCGGACAGCCCAGTGAGACGAAGCCCACCTTCGGCGGGCTGGTCTCCGCTCGGGTGGAAGTGAGGGGCGTTTGCGTTGGCGATTTGCTCATCTGTAGTACCGGCCGGGACAGGGTAAAAGTGATTGCGAGCCGGGCTGAGTGGCCCATGAGGGTGATCAAAAACCGCGCATTCTACCTGACGGAAGATTCGGTCGTCAGTCGTGATTTCATCGCTGTGCAGACCGCTGAATAACGGCTCAGCCTGCGTTATGCTGCGCGCCAATCTCAGCCGAGAGACCGGAGTCTTGCCGTGCGTCCATTTCTGCCTGTTGCTGTCGTTCTTGCCGCCCTGCTGGCGGGCTGTCAGGTGCCGGCTCCGCCTGCTGATCCTGTGGCGCGCGCCAGCGATGAGGTATATCGCGCACAGCTTTATGAGCGCCCGGCACCGTTGCTGAGCAGCCGTCTGCCATTGAGCAGCGATCAGGCGTATCAGGTGCAGCGCAATGTGGTTCTGCGGCAGCTCGGGGCAGAGCAGCCGCGCGGTTTTGCTGCCTGCCTGTCGAGCCCTGCCAGTCGGGAAGCCTATGGCGGCACAGCAGCCATAGCGGGCGTGCTGTTGCCCCGCAGCGAACTTGCAGCGCAGGAGGATGGCCACCATGTAAAGCTGGAGCGGTTTGCGCGTGGGGTCATGGAGCTGGAGCTGGGCTTTCGGCTGGGCAGCGTGGTGAACCGGCCGGTAGCCGATGTCGCAGCGCTGAAAGAGCTGGTGGTCGAGGTAGTACCCGTGCTCGATTTGCGCGACCACGGACGGGCCGAGGCGGGCATGCCGGCACCGGCAGATCGCATCGTCAATAACCTGTTCCTGCACCAGTTGATTGTCGGGCCGGGACGTGCGCCGGCGTGGCATGAACCGGATGGGGTAGCCGTTATTCTCTATCGCGAAGGCGAGGAGCTGGTGACGGGCTCCGGTGCCGCTGTCGATAACGGGCAATGGCAGACCTTGCTCGATCTCATCAACCGGATGGTGGGCGTTGGCTGGGAGATCACACCTGAGCAGTTGCTGCTCACCGGCCCGTTAGCTGCCCCGCAGCCGCTGCGGGCGGGGCTGCATGTTGCCGATTTCGGGGAGCTGGGACGTCTGGAAGTCTGGGTGGAGTGATCAGGGGCGGAAGCCGGTCAGACTGCTGTGGTTGCGCACCGGCAGGCCCTGCTGCCGGAGCAGTACGAGCAGGCGCTGGCTCTCGGCTTTGTTGAGAAAATCGCCGAGAGTAATCCGCTCGCGCGGACTGCAGAGCTCGATGGTAAGCGGATCCCAGGGGTGCGCAGGTACCGCCACCGACAGCGATGCCTTGTCTCGAGGCAGCCGCCAGCGGAAGCGCGGGTAGTACGTGCCTTTTTCAACCACGATTTCGCTGGCAGCGAACCGCAGAACGTGCCGATAGCGCAGCTTCCAGCACACGTAGTAAAGCCCGGCGGCGACGGCCACCACCTCCAGTCCCAGAAACGGAATTACCGGCCACAGCCCCAGTGACCAGAAGAAGAAGGCAATGGCGCTGCACCAGATCGAGAGCAGCGCGATTACCCAGCGATTGGCGCGCCATGACGCCGACCGGTTGGGCTCGATCAAAATCCAGGTTTCTTCGCCAGCGGCGCGGAGTGTAACCACAATGGCTGGGCTCGCTTACCGTTCGTAGGTCTGCCCTGATTGTAGGCGATCGCGAGCCCGGCAGCGGCAGTGCTCCATTCCCTGATCAGAACGGTGCCGGGGAGTAAAAGTTCATCCGTTCGCCACTGGCGGGATGGTCAAAACCGAGGCCGGCCGCATGGAGCAGCAGGCGGTCGGCAGCGGCCTGTGCGGCCGGCGGAGCATAGAAGGGGCAGCCCAGAATGGAGTGCCCCAGCGCTTCCATGTGGAGGCGCAGCTGGTGCGAGCGCCCGGTTACGGGCAGCAATGTCACCCGTGTGCGCGCCGGATTGTCCATGCGCTCCTTTACGACGTAATGGGTCAGCGAAGGTTTGCCCTGGTCGTGGTCGACCCGATGCCGGGGTCGGTTTTCCCAGTCGAGCGCCAGCGGCAGGTCGACAGAACCTTCGTCCTGCTCGATCAAGCCCCAGACCACCGCTTCGTATTCCTTGTCGACCGTGCGTGCCTGGAACTGCTTGCTGAGGTTGCTCAGCGCCGCGGCATGGCGCGCGAACACGATCAGGCCGGAGGTGTCGAAATCGAGGCGATGTACCACGCGCACCTGCCCATAGTCGGGTTCCAGCCGGGACACCAGGCTGTCACGGTTATTGATGTCACGGCCCGGCACCGACAGCACGCCGCTCGCCTTGTCGACGACAAGGATGTCGGTATCGGCATGAACAACTTTGGGGGGAAGAAAGCAGCGTGGAGGTGCAAAGGGCAGGCTGGACATTGGAACTCAAACCAGGGCTCGGAAAAAGGCGCCCATCATAACGCTTCTGCTCACGCGCTGCCGCCTGCCGGAAATCGGAGGGAACGCCGGGGGCCGCTGCACGTCCAACTCGAGCTTATGAAGATTTCAGGGTGCTGCATGCACGAGCTGTACACGCCGCGGAGCTGATGGATGTCGGCTCTGTTTCCCCAGTTTAAGGACGAGTTCTCGTTTCGGGTCCTTACCGTCAACATGCACAAGGGCTTCACGCTGTTCAATCGGCGCTTCATTCTGCCGGAGTTGCGCGAGGCGATACGCATGGTCTCTGCGGACGTGGTGTTCCTGCAGGAAGTACTGGGGCTGCATGAAGAACACTCCCTGCGCTTCCAGAACTGGCCCGACGCGCCGCAGTACGAGTTTCTTGCGGATACGGTGTGGCCGCAATATGCGTACGGCCAGAACGCTGTTTATCCGGAGGGTCACCACGGCAATGCACTGCTGTCAAAGTTTCCGATCGTCTACCACCGCAATCACGACGTTTCGGTAGAAGGCCCGGAGAAGCGCGGCATGCTCCATTGCGTGATTGATATTCCCCCGCTCGACCGCCGGATGCATGCGATCTGCATCCATCTGGGGCTGCGCGAGCATCAGCGTCAGCATCAGCTGGAGCTGCTGTGCCGTCTGGTCGAGTCGCTGCCACCGGATGAACCTTTGATCATCGCCGGCGATTTCAACGACTGGCGGCTGCGGGCCCATGCCGTGCTGGAGCGCTGCGCCGGCCTGCGGGAGGTTTTCGTCGAGGCGCGCGGGGAAGCGGCGCGGACCTTTCCGGCGCGGTTGCCGTTGCTGAGGCTCGACCGGATCTACATCCGCAATGCGGCACTGCACGAGCCTTTTGTGCTCCCTAACAAACCGTGGTCGCATCTTTCCGACCACGCGCCCCTCGCTGCGGAGATAGCGCTGTGATTTCTGAATGGCTGGACGGCAACTCCGTGCGCCTTATCGAAAATGGTGAGGCGTTTTTTGGACGGGTATTCGAGCTGATCGAGCAGGCTGAGCAGGAAGTCCTGCTTGAAACCTTTATCTGGTTCGAGGACCAGGTGGGCACCGCGCTGCACCAGCGACTCCTCGCCGCCGTCCGGCGCGGCGTGAAGGTGGTCGTCACCGTGGATGGTTTCGGCTCCGAGCCGCTGACAGAACCGTTTATTGCCGCACTGACGGAGGCCGGCGTCCGTTTCCAGATTTACGATCCACGGCCGCGGTTGCTGGGCATGCGAACCAATCTGTTCCGACGCCTGCATCGCAAGATCACGCTGGTCGATGGACATACCGCATTTGTCGGCGGCATCAACTACTCGGACGAGCATATCGATGATGGCGGCCCGATCACCAAGCAGGATTATGCGGTCGAGTTGCGCGGGCCGATTGTCGATCGGATCCACCAGTTCGCGCGTTCGGCCTTTGCCGCCATCACCCAGGACACTAAACCCGCTATCTCCCGGCTGCGGCCGCGTAATCCCCGCTTAGGATCGATGTGTGCCGCATTTTTCACGCGCGATAATGAACATCATCGGAACGATATCGAACGCCAGTATCTTCAGGCGATTCGCGCCGCCAGACGAGAGATCATTATTGCCAACGCCTATTTCTTACCTGGTTATCGCCTGCTGCATGAGATTCGGGCAGCGGCTGAGCGCGGGGTGTCGGTCACGCTGATTCTCCAGGGCGACCCCGATATGCCAGCCGTAAAAGCTGCCTCTACGAGACTCTATGACTACCTGCTGGAAGGCGGGGTCTGTATCCGGGAATGCGGCGAGCGGCAGCTCCATGGCAAGGTGGCGGTCATTGACGACAGCTGGGCGACGGTGGGTTCCAGCAATCTGGATCCGCTGAGCCTGTCGCTCAACCTGGAATGCAACGTCATGATCAGGGATCGCCAGTTTACGGCTGTGCTGCGCGAACGGCTGCAGGCATTGATTGCCGAGCGTTGTATCACCGTTGAACGATCTGCCTTGCCGCGCCGCACGATCGGTCGCGCTGCCATCAATTTCGCGATGTTTCACTTCCTGCGCCATTTCCCGGCCTGGGTTGGATGGATGCCGGCACACACGCCCCGTCTGCAGCGACTGGAGCCGGAGGACTCCGCAGAGCGCGAGCGAGAGCTCGAAAAACATGGTCTGGAGTGATGCGGTTGCGCAGGCAGAATCGGCGTGACGGAAGCTGAAGCAGAGCTGTCCGGAGAGCGTCAGTCAGGCCTGCGGGCGTGGTGGCCGCGCGTAAAGCGCTGGCTGACGTGGCTCTTTCTCATAGCGGTTGCCACGCTGCTGGTGCGCTACGCGACCACCGTTGAATGGACCCAGGTCTGGGAAGCAATCCGTAGCTACAGTGCTGGCACATTGCTGCTGGCGGTAGGGATCGCTGCCGCCAGCAGTGCTACCTACGCGTGCTATGAACTGGTTGGCCGCAAGTATGCCGGCCACGATCTGCCGCGCCTGACGGTGGCGCAGGTGGCCTTTGTGAGTTACACCTTCAATCTCAACCTTGGCGCGCTGATCGGTGGGTTTGCATTCCGTTACCGGTTGTATTCCCGTTACGGTCTGGACAGCGCAACTATCACCCGGGTGCTGGGCTTCAGCGTCGCGACCAACTGGCTCGGCTATGGCCTGCTGCTGGGACTGATCCTGGCTTTCGCTGCGCTGCCAATGCCGCCGGGCTGGGAGCCTGGAGAGGTGGCCTCCCGCGGGCTGGGCGTTTTGATGGTCGCTCTGGTCGCAGGATATCTGCTGCTGTGCGGCTTTTCTCCGCGTCGTTCCTGGCGTATCCGGGGGCATGATATTGAGCTTCCCGGCGGTGCCGTGGCCATGCTGCAGATTGTGCTGTCGAGCATCAACTGGTGCCTCATGGGAGCACTGCTGATGCTGCTGATGCCAGCCGAGCTTTCGTACCTGCATGTTCTCGGCGTGCTGCTGATCAGTGGTATTGTGGGTGCTGCTACCCATGTGCCAGGTGGCCTCGGGGTAGTGGAGGCCGTTTTTCTGGCAGCGCTTTCGTCACAGTATCCCGAAACCAGGCTGCTGGCAGCGCTGTTTTGCTATCGAGCGGTTTATTATCTGCTGCCGCTTGCCTTCGCTCTGATCGTTTACTTCCGTCTTGAGACTCAGGCTAAAGCTCAGGACTGATCCTGTCAGTTTTTTTAACAAAGCTGATCATTAACTTCCTGCAATTTCTACTTGTTTATTCATCTCGTTTGGCTTCAAGTCACGATTATGTGAAGACAATCACCCTGGTGTAGGGAACTAAATTCGTCTGTCTGTGTACGCGCCTAGGTGCAATTGTCAGAGGTGGTCCTATTATCTTTGACACTTTGAATCAGTCGGCAAAATAGCTGATCAATACGTCCCCTATCCGGGTGAGCTTTGGGCTGGGAAAACGGGCTCAGATATTTGTGTCGGGTAAATTAACAGTGCTGCTCAGGCGCGATATCTTGTCATCGAATGCTAAGGATGAGGTGGATTTTTATTTTTCGTTATCCGGCAACAGGTTGTATGACGCAATAGATGAGTTGCGACTCATGTTGGCATCGTTCCTGCTCTCCGTTTGATCGCGCTTCGCAGATGATCTGCGAGTGCTCTGGGGTAACAACCAGCATGTGACAGGGGTCACTCAACAACAGTACGGAGACGAACTGATGAAGCATTTGGTAAGGAATACTGTCGGGGTGGCGCTGTTGACTGGTTTGGCAGTCCCCTCAATGGCTGCCATCGTCAACGTCGGCGGCGTAACCTGGGATACGGATGACCTGTTCGACTTTACCTCTACGTCAGGGAACATCGCCCAAGAATTCACCATCGATGGCGATATCACCACTTTGTCGGGCTATGGTCGTGTCGATTTCATCAACTTTGCGAGCGATTTCTGCGCTGGCTGTGAACTGACGTTCGTCTACGGTGGCTACGAGAGCGAGCCTGGCTTTGATCCGACGGATCCGGGTATCGCGACCTTCACCGGCGGCTGGGTGAACGTCTATGTCGACAACGCGATGGACTTCAACATCAACGATGCGGACTCGGCTTCTGGTGGATTGCTGTGGCTCTCTCTGGAAGCGGCTGATGGACTCTCCGTTACGTCTAACCAGCAGGGTGCAAACGGTAAAGGGCTGCTGAACGTGACTGGGGGTCTTGCAGCAACTTACTTCGACACCAATACCCTGACAGGCGGGGCTGACCTGGAGTTCCAGACCAGCTTCACTGCCAGCAGCGGGTACACCCGGGGTAGCGGGAACATCGCGGGCGACACCACTGCTGTGCCAGAGCCGGCCACTATCGGTCTGCTTGGTCTTGGTCTGCTTGGCTCAGCGCTGGTAAGCCGTCGCCGCAAGGCTGACTGATTGCATGCCCCAGCGGGACACGACAGTGCACCGCGCACGGTAGTGCCGAAACCCCGCCATCCGGCGGGGTTTTTTCATGGGTTTAATTTTGGGTACAGGTTGCCAGGTCGATGATCGATTCGTATCCGGCGCGTCTTGCGACGCTGTTGATGCAAGCTGGACAGATCTGCGGGTCTGACCATGTAATCGCTGCGGATGGGGTGGTCGCACGTTACGGCTCTGCCACCACGGGTGCGCCTCTGCGAGCAGGTGGGGCAGTGGTGCCAGGCTCGGTGGAGGAGGTGCGAGAGCTGTTGCTTGCTGCCACCAAGCAGCGCATACCGCTCTATCCGGTCAGCACTGGCAACAACTGGGGCTACGGTGCTGCGCTGCCACCTGACCCCGCCGCCGTGATTGTGGACCTCCATCGTCTCAACCAGATTGACGACTCGCAGCTGGATCTGGGCGTGGTTACGCTCGAGCCGGGCGTCACACAACAGCAGCTGGCAGATTTTCTCGACACCAGAGGCTACGACTTTATGGTGCCGGTGCACGGTGGCGGACCCAAATGCAGCATCGTCGGCAACCTGCTGGAACGCGGTTATGGCATCACGCCCCATACAGATCACTTCGCTGCTGTTACGGCGATCGAGGCCCTGCTCCCCAATGGGGAGATTTTTCGCTCGGCGGTGCATGCCAGCGGTGGTGCAGGCGTAGATGCCCTGTTCAAGTGGGGAGCCGGACCTTATCTGGACGGGTTGTTCACTCAGGGAGCCTTTGGCATCGTCACGCGCGCCAGCGTGGTGCTGGCTCCGCGTCCCGAGCGCGTCGAAAGCTTCGTCTTCCGGATCGCCGATAATGCCCGCCTTGGGGAGGCGGTGGTCGCTGTGCGGGAGATAATCCGGAGCTTGCCGGGTACCGCGGCGGCTATCAATCTCATGAACGCGCGACGCGTGCTGTCGATGATGATTCCATTCCCAGCTGACGAGCTGGATCGCGACGGCGTGGTGCGCAGCGAGCGCATTGCACAGCTGGCCAAAGAGTATCGGGTGGCCGCCTGGACCGGCTTCGGGGCCCTCTACGGTACACCCGGCGCCGTCCGTGCAGCACGTACGCTTATCCGGCGTCGCTTACGAGGCATCTCGTCGCGTCCTATCTTTATCCGGCCAGGCCTGGCGCGGTCAGCGGCAAGCTGGCTCGACCGGTTGCCGGCAGGCTGGGCCGCGCAGCTGCGTGCCTATCTGGCGACACTGAACAAGAGCCTGGTAGTGGTGGAAGGTCGGCCAGCAGAGATCGCGCTTCCGCTGGTTTACTGGCGTCAGGGCGGAGCCGAGGGGCGAACAGGGCTTGACCCGGCTCGCGACCAGCGCGGGCTGATCTGGTATGCACCTCTGGTGCCGGCGCGGCCGGCTGCCGTTGAGACTTATGTGGCGCTGGCCGACCGGGTATGCCGAGAACACGCCATCGAGCCGCTGATCACCCTCACGACCCTGTCCGACCGCTGTTTCGACAGCACCGTGCCGATTCTCTTCGACACCAGCGACGAAGAAGAAGTGGCTCGCGGCCAGCGCTGCTACCGCGCCCTGGTCGCAGCGGGCAAGGAGCACGGCTTCGTCCCTTATCGCTATCCGGCGCATGAGATGCAGCATCTCATAGATGCAGATGCCACCTGCTGGCGCTGGCTGGCGGAGCTCAAGCGGGCGACCGATCCTGCTAACATCCTGTCGCCCGGCCGCTATGCACCCCTGCCAAGGTCTGACTGAGGCGCGTCAGGCGGTCGCCGCAACCAGATTCCCCATCAGGTCACCGTAGAGCAGCTGCATGGCGGTGGACGGGCGCTCGTCCGGCTGGGGTCGCACCGGCTGGTCGTAGGTGGGAAATTCTCTGATCAGATTCGCCAGCTGGGGGCAGTGGACCTGGAGTCCGCGCCAGATGTCGGCCAGATTGGTCACAATCGGCGTACGCTGGCCCCGGTGATCGATGGTGGGGCCGATGGGCTCAAAGTTGACGCCCAGGCGGCTGTAGCACCGCACCAGCGCTGAGTCGAGCAGCGCGACCCAATGTGTTACCCCGGCGTCAACGCTTTTGCGAAACAGAATCGCCAGCAGCCCCATGGAGACGTGGTAGGAGTGCATGCGCGGCTCATCGTCCAGAGCCACATTGCCTGAGTCCAGACCGAGACGCGCCACATCTCGGGTCACAGCCAGGCGGGACACCTCCGCGACTTTGGCGGTGCTCAGACCGCGAAGGTCGGCCAAATGGCTGCGCACCGACGGCAACTCATGGGCCTCGATCGGCAAGCGCCGCCCGCTGGCATGCTCATCCATGATAAGGCGGGTGACGCCGAGAACTCTGCGGTTGTAACGGTGACGTGTAATGAAGTGCAGGGCAGTGTCGTCGTGGTCGTCTGTCTCGACCGAGTTCTCTGCCGGCGGCTCGAAACCGCGTTCGATGCAGTAGACCTGGTGGCGGAGACGGAAGGCTTCTTTGCGATCGACTTTACTGGTTGCAGTCAGTACCTGCAGGCGGGACTGATAGAGCGCTGTCAGACTGTTCATCAGAGGGGCTCTTCCGGAAGTTATTGTGAGAACGTAGAGGCGCCTGTGGTGCTTTCCCTGGCACGTCTCAGGCGAACGGTGAGTCCCTTCAAAACTGTGCTGAACAGTAGAATTTCGGGCGATGTAGTGCAACCGTTAGAACTGGAACCGGATCACACTTTCGGACACTCGCAGGGAAGCTGGCGAACTTTTGCACAAACAA
>JAJUJZ010000208.1 GCA_029265075.1 Gammaproteobacteria bacterium
GAGGTCGCGGTAGGTATGGAGCATGAAGGGGCCGTAATCGGTGACGACCGGCTCCACACTCAGCTCCTCGACCGTGCTCTCGTTGAGCATGCGGTAGTGGATCAGGTCGGCAATGGTGCCGATCTTGAGCCCATGCTCCTTCGCAAACTTCTCCAGCTCCGGCCGCCGCGCCATGGAGCCGTCGTCATTCATCACTTCACAGATGACGCCCGCTTCGCCAAAACCGGCCAGGCGCGCCAGATCACAGGCCGCCTCGGTGTGGCCGGCGCGGACCAGCACGCCGCCCGGCTCGGCAATCAGCGGGAAGATATGGCCCGGCTGCACAATGTCAGCCGCCGTGGCATTGCGCGCCGCCGCCACCTGCACGGTGCGGGCCCGGTCGGCCGCAGAGATGCCGGTGGTCACGCCGGTCGCGGCCTCGATCGAAGTGGTGAACTTGGTCCCGAAGCCGGAGGCGTTGCGTTCCACCATCAGTCGCAGGCCGAGCCGTTCGCTACGCTCCCGGCTCATCGGCATGCAGATCAGGCCGCGCGCATAACGGGCCATGAAATTGATGTGCTCGGCCTGGCAGCACTCGGCCGCCATGACGATGTCACCTTCGTTCTCGCGATCCTCGTCATCCATCAGGATCACCATCTTGCCCTGGCGGATGTCCTCGACGATCTCTTCAATGGTATTGAGCTGCATGCAAAAAATTCCTGACCGCCCTCAGGCGGAACCAAAACCGTGCTCGGCGAGAAAAGCGGCGCTGATGCCACCACTCCTGCTCGACCGGGCTGCCGCTTCACCCTGTAACAACCGCTCCAGATAACGGGCGATAACGTCGACCTCCAGGTTGACGCGGGTACCACTGCGGTAGCCGTCAATGATAGTGACGGCGGCCGTATGCGGCACTATGTTGAGTTCAAAAAGGGCGCCATCAACGGCATTCACCGTGAGGCTGACGCCGTCGACGCAGATTGAGCCCTTATGTGCGATGTAGCGCGCCAGTTCATCCGGTGCCCTTACACTCAGCCGGATCGAACGCGCGTCCTCGCGTCGCTCTACCACTTCGCCAATGCCGTCGACGTGACCGCTGACCAGATGGCCGCCCAGCCGGGAGCTCGGCGTCAGCGCCTTCTCCAGATTGACGGCATCCCCCACGCGCCAGGCCGGCACGGTGGTGAGAGCCAGTGTCTCGCGCGACACATCGGCCCAGAAGCCATCGCCGGGCAGCTCAACCACGGTGAGGCAGACGCCGTTGGTGGCAATGCTGTCCCCCAGGGCCACATCATCCAGCGCCAGCGCTGCGGTATTGATACGCACCCGCAGATCGCCGCCGCGGGGCTGCAGGGCCGCGATACGACCCGTCGCTTCGATGATGCCTGTAAACACGCTATTGGGCTCCGTTCACTGCTGTCGGGTCGGGTTGCTCGCGCCGTACCGGCTCGGCATCGATACGCCAGTCGCTGCCCACCGCACGCAGGTCGCGTACGACCAGCCGCTGCTGCTGGCGCATCTGCTCGAACGGCAGTTGCAGCAGTGGGCGACCGGTGCTGCCGAGCAGCGTGGGCGCCATGTAGACGGTGAGATGATCGACCAGCCCTGCCTGCCAGAACGCTCCCGCCAGCGTCGCGCCACACTCGACCAGGATTTCATTGCACTGCCGTTCGGCCAGCCAGAGTGCCAGCGCGGGCAAGTCGACACGCCCATGACTGGCCGGCAGCGACACCACCTCGGCGCCTGCATCCAGCAGCGGCTGCCAGGCACGTTCATCGGTACGCGCTGTCACCAC
>JAJUJZ010000132.1 GCA_029265075.1 Gammaproteobacteria bacterium
CTGTCAAATCGTCGTAACGGTGAGCTATAGTCGGCTGCCTCGCTCGAGGGTCCGCTTTAAGGTTTTACCATTGCTTACCACCATTACTATCACCGCCCCGGTCTTCCTTCTGATTGCGCTGGGCTATGGCGCTGTTATGACAGGCGGCATGCCGAGGGAAGCGGCGGGCGCGCTCGGTCGTTTCGTGGTGGCATTTGCCATCCCGGCGCTGATCTTCGATGCCGTTGCCTCGCGGCCGCTGGCTGAAGTCGTGAATGGGCGGTTTCTGCTGGTTTACGGCGGCGGCTCGCTGATTGCGTTCACGATTGGACTGCTGGTCAGTAGCTGGCTGCGACGGCGGCCGCTGGCTGACAACGCCTTTTTCGGCATGGGTATCTCCATGTCCAACAGTGCGCTGATCGGGTATCCGCTGATTCTGCAGCTGTTCGGAGAAGAAGCGCTGGTGGCCATTCCGCTGGTAATGCTGGTGGAAACGTTACTGATGCTGCCGCTTACGCTGGTGCTGGCAGAGATTCACCGGGCAGGTGCGTCCGGCGGTGTGCTCGCCTCGCTGCGCAACATCGTTCGTCAGCTGGCCACCAACCCGATTCTGCTGGCCATTGTCGCCGGCCTCTGCTGCGCCGCCTTCGGGATTCGCCTGCCGACAGTGGTGGACAGCGCGGTAGAGCTGCTGACCGGGTCCGCGGCCGGGGTGGCGCTGTTTACTATCGGCGCATCGCTGGCCGGTCTGCGGCTGCGCAGCGCGGTATCGGCGGCGGCGCTGATCGCTGCCGGCAAGCTGCTGATCCATCCGCTGGCGGTGGGGCTGCTGCTGGCCTTGGCACTGCCGTTCGAGCCAGTGCTGATGCAGGCTGCACTGGTGCTGGCGGCGCTGCCGATGATCACCATCTATCCGCTGCTGGCACAGCGCTATGACCACGGCGATGTCGCTGCAGCGGCGCTGCTGGTAACCACCGCCGCGTCGTTTGTCACGCTGACGGTGGGTATCTGGTTACTCGGTATTACAGGTTAAACGATAGCGATCTGCGCACGTTTCACCGGGTCAGCGCAACGGGGCGCGTTCTGCCGATAGCCAGCCCGGTCCAGGCTTGGATCACGAGCAAGCCAAGCATGGTCATAAGCGACAGCGTCCAGCTGCCGCTCATTGATCGCAGCGCGCCAAAGACGATGGGTCCGGCTGCAGCAAAGGTGTAGCCGATGCAGTGGGTCATGGCGGAGAGCGCTGCCGCATCGGCCGGGGTCCGGCTGCGCAGTACGATCAGTGTCAGTGCCAGGCTGAAACAGCCGCTCTGCCCGATCCCCAGCAGGATCGCCCACGTCAGCGGCGCTCCGGCTGGCGCCGCTGCCAGGCCCACCACCGCGACCATGATCATCGCGGTCAAACCCAGCGCAAACAGACCCTGCTTGTTACTTTTGGCCGCCCAGCGCGCCACGATGTAAGAAGCCGGGATGCTGGTGAGGTTGATCAGCGACAACATCCAGCCGGCATCGCGCTGCGTTACGCCACCGTCGACGGCGACCGCGGCTACCCATGCCTGAATGGTGTAGAACCCGAGCGACTGAATACCCATGAAGGTGGTAAGGATCCAGGCGGTACGGTTGCTCAGCAGGCGGGTGAAGGCGGGCTGGTCAGTGCCGGCCGTGACCTTGCCGCTGCGCAGCGCCAGCACCCACCAGCCGAAGCTGGTAAGCAGGCCGAAGGCGCCAATCCAGAGAAACGGTCCCGCCCAGCTCCCGCTCAGCTCCATCAATGGAATGGCAGCACCCGCCGCCAGGGTGGCGCCGATGCCCATCACCACCGTATAGAGGCCCATGGTGGAACCGATGCGGTCGGAGCGGTCGCGCTTGACCAGGCTCGGCAGAAAAACGTTGCCGAAAGCGATGCCGACGCCAGCAATCAGTGTCCCCACCAGCATCAGGCCGAACTCTGGCACCGCCCGCAGCATGCCACCCGCCGCGATGGCGGTTACTGCCCAGGCAACGGCACGGTCCAGTCCCAGCCGGGCGGCCACCGCAGGCGCAAAGGGCGACAGCAGGCCGAAGCAGATCACCATGCCTGCCGAGAGCAGGCTCGCCTGGCTCGCGGAGATACCGAGCGCTTCCATGATGGGTGTCAGCAGTGGTCCCAGAACCACCACTGGAGCGCGCAAATTAAGCGCCGCAGCGGCGAACAGGATGAGCCACAACCATGGGCTGACGGCGGAGCGGGACTGGGTGGGATCAGCAGCAGACATGCCGGGTTGGAGCTTTTGCGGCACCCGGGGTTCGGCTGCATCGGATGGGGCGGGCGACTTCATCAACTACTCAACTCTGAAGCGGGTTCGGGCCGCGCGTGCGGCCTGTGTCAGCTGTACTGGCGGCGTAACGCGGGCCGTACAGGTGCGGAAAGCGCAACATTCTCGCCGCGCCCACGAATATTGGCTACTGCATGTGCGTTCGCCTGCGGGGCCGGCGCCGGCCTCGGTCGTCAGGGCTTGGGAGTAAAAATGATGATATTAGATAACATTTGGTACATATTTCAGTGTCACTTATGGGATGTATATTCCTGTTTCCGCTTTTTATCCGGCTAATCGTCTTGGTGTTGACAGGGGTCGGTCTTGCCGGCAGTATTCAAAAAGATAACAAATGTGACTTATTGGCTTCAGCCAGACTGTACTGGGCGACCGCTTGCAGCGCTGCCGATGGACCGGTTCTGAATTGACTCGCCGTCCTTCGCCAGCGGCAGCGTTGCGGCTCGGTAGCGATGAGTGATGACGGCATAAGACGTCGCGCACTCGGCGTTGTCCGTCCGCTAGCAGAAGCAACACGGCAATAACTCAAATATTCAGAGGGGCAGATATGGATCAGCATCCGCAAAGCAAAAGAGTGCCCGGTGCGGTAAAGGGCGTCGCGTTTGCCGTGGCGCTCGGTGGTGCCACCCAGATACAGGCACAGGCGCTGGAAGAAATCATCGTTACCGCTCAGAAGCGCCAGGAGAGCGTCCAGAATATTGGTATTGCTATCACTGCGCTCAGCGGTGATTCGCTCAAGAGTCTGCAGATCAATAATGCCGCCGGCCTGGCCGACTCGATTCCCTCGCTGCGCATCGAGAGCCCCAGCCCGGTAGGCGCTACCTATACGCTGCGCGGCGTCGGTCAACGTGATCTCGCGCCCCACAACGAAGCAGCGGTGGTGCTGTTCACCGACAACGCTTACGTCTCCTTCACGGGGGCTACGACGCAGCCACTGTATGACATCCAGCGACTCGAGGTGCTGAAAGGCCCGCAGGGCACTCTGTTTGGGCGCAACGCCACGGGTGGCCTGATCCATGTGCTCAGCGAGCGGCCGACGGAGGAGTTCAGCGGCTATGTCCGGGTTGGGTTTGGTAACTACAACCAGCGTACTGCCGAGGGCGCCGTCAGTGGCAAGATCATTGACGGCGTGCTGGGTCGGCTGTCGCTGTACACCAATCATCACGATGGCTACCTCAACAGCAAGCTCGGCAACGAAGATGCGCAGGAAGTCGAGAACTATGCGGGTCGGGCGCAACTGCTGTTCCAGCCCAGCGATGATCTTGAGGTGCTCTGGAACGCGCGCTACAGCAAATACGCGCCCGCCGAGTACATGAACAACAAGAGTATTCCACTGGTGCCTGCCGGAGTCGCCGGCAACGATCTGCCGATCCCCGTCAAGCCGGAGAGCTATGCGCAATACGCCGCTGCCTGTCAGGCGCTGGGGCTGCCTGTGCCGGCCGGGCTGGGCAAATTCGGCAACTGCTTCTTCACTGATCCCGACAGCAACCCCCATGACGGCTGGGAGCAGGGCGGATTCTACGAAAATGAATATTGGGGTACCACCGTCTCCGTGGACTGGTCGATCGACGATGTCTTCAGTCTCGCCTCGGTCACCGATTATCAGGAGTTCACGCTGGCAACCCTGGCGGGCTCCGACGCAACCCCGCTGACGCTGTTCCGATACGGGCAGGGGGCTGATGCCTGGCAGTTCTCGCAGGAGCTGCGCCTGCACGCCGAATATGAGCGGGGTAACTGGGTGGCGGGCGTCTACTACCTGAAGGTGGATGGTGACTACTACAACATGTTCGGCGCGGCCAATCTCGCGCCGGGCGTGGACAGCTATGCCGAGTACAGCCAGACCACCGAGTCGCTGGCATTCTTCACGCAGGGCGAGTACGACCTCACCGACGAGTGGACCCTCATCGCCGGTCTGCGCTGGACTGAGGATGAGCGAACGCTCAATCAGCCGGCAACGCTGCCCTTCCCGACCGGTGTGATGGCATTTGACGGCTTGCGCGACACTCTCGACAAGGGTGACTGGAGCGCCAAACTGGAGCTCGACTGGAAGCCCGCCTACGACACCCTGATTTATGCCTCGATCAACCGCGGTATCAAGAGTGGGGGGTACAACGCCGGTGGCTCGCAGTTCATCAGCGTGGATGAGGCGCCCTACGATTCGGAGACGCTGGTGGCGTATGAGCTGGGCCTGAAATCGACGCTGTTCAATAACACTACCCGCCTCAATGCGGCGGTGTTCCACTACGACTACCGCGACTACCAGACCTACAGCATCTCGCCGGTGGGCACGCTGGCGGTCTTCAACATCGACGCCGAGGTGGATGGCGCCGAAATCGAGATCACCACACGGCCGCTGACAGGGTGGGAATTCCAGTTCGCCGCGAGCTACCTCGACAGCAAACAGAAGGATGTGCCATACGGCAACACGGTGCGCGATTTCCAGATGCCGTTCACGCCCGAGCTGACGCTGCGCGGCCTGGCGCGCTATGAATGGGACGCCTTCAGCGGCCGCATGTTTGCCCAGCTGGCCGTTACCTGGGTTGATGAGCGTACGCCGGCTGCTATCGATGTGCCGGCCCTGCGGGTGGATGAGTATCTGCGTGCGGATGCCGCTGCAGGCTATACCAGCCCGGATGAGCGCTGGAACGCGGAGCTGTGGGTGACGAACCTCACCGACGAGGAGATCATTAACGTCAACACTGACTTCTCCGGCCTCACGGGTGGCACCAGCACCTTCTATGAGAAGCCGCGTATGTTTGGCGCGACCTTCACGTACAACTGGTAACAGACACATGGGGCGCTCCGGCGTCCCCGGTCCGCTGGCCCGCCACCGATCGGTTGCGGGCTTTTTTATGGCTGATCGCTACGTAACCTGAACATCTGTTCACTCGAACAAGCGATGCTGCTGGGTTAAGGTTTGGCGCTTGCGCCGCAGAGCAGGGAGTTTCCCATGAGTCAGAAAGCCCGGGCTTACATCGTGGGTGCCTACGAGCATCCAACCCGCAAGGCCGATGACAAATCGGTTGCGCAGCTGCATGCCGAGGTCGCCCGTGGAGCGCTTGAAGATGCCGGCCTGACGCTGGCCGATGTCGATGGTTATTTCTGCGCGGGCGATCTGCCGGGCTGGGACGCGCCGGGCATCGGTCCCTTCTCGATGGTGGAGTATCTGGGGCTGCGGCTGCGCCACCTGGACACCACCGAGACGTGGGGTTCGGCCTACATCAACCATGTAGCGGCAGCCGAGCGCGCGATTGCCCAAGGATTGTGCCGTGTTGCGCTGATCACGCTGGCGGGGCGTCCGCGGGCCGAGGCGCGGCGGCCCGATGCGGACCATGCTACTCAGCAGCCGACCAGCGCCGAGGCGCAGTTCGAGCTGCCCTACGGCCCGGTCGTCACCAATATGTATGGCATGTGTGCCGCCCGCCATATGCATCTGTACGGCACCACGTCCGAACAGCTGGCGTGGATCAAGGTGGCGGCGTCGCA
>JAJUJZ010000182.1 GCA_029265075.1 Gammaproteobacteria bacterium
CCGCGCGCGATGGCCCGCACATGGCCGTGGTCCGGCGCGAACAGATCGATCAGCAGGCTGGTATCGCGCCACGGGCGCGCATGCAGCAGCCAGGCTGGCTGCAACGAGTCACCCACGCTTGCCGATCCCATGCTCATGGGCAGAAATTATTCGAAATCGGTGTAACCGAGGCTGCGCAGCGCACGTTCGTCATCGGACCAGCCTGATTTGACCTTGACCCAGAGCCGCAGCATCACCTTGCTGTCGAACAGGCGTTCCATTTCCTTGCGCGCCTCCTCACCGATCAGCCGGATGCGCTCGCCACCCGTACCAATAACGATTTTTTTCTGCCCGCTGCGCTCGACCAGAATCAGCGCATCGATATGCAGCAGGTTGCCTTCTGCCCGAAACGACTCGATCTCCACGGTCATTGCATATGGCACTTCCTCACCGAGCTGGCGCATGATTTTCTCACGTACCAGTTCAGCTGCGAGGAAGCGCTCGCTGCGATCGGTAATCTGATCTTCCGGGTACAGATGCGGCGCTGCCGGGAGCAGGCGGGCCAGTACCTCTTCAAGGCTGGACAGGTTGTGGCCGCGCAGCGCCGACAGCGGTACCAGTTCGGCAAAGGGATACTTCTCGGCCAGCATCTGCAGCCAGGGCAGCAGCGCGCTTTTGTCTTCAAGCAGGTCGACCTTGTTGATCGCCAGCACCACCGGGCAATGCACGCGCCGCAGTTTATCGAGCACCCACTCGTCTTCCTCGGTCCAGCGCAGGCGGTCGACCACCATGACCACCACATCCACATCGCGCAGCGTCGAATCTGCCGCGCGATTCATGTAGCGGTTGATGGCCCGCGGCTCTTCTCGGTGCATACCGGGCGTATCAACGTAGATGATCTGGGAGTCACCCTCGGTCTTGATGCCGAGCACCCGGTGCCGGGTAGTCTGCGGTTTGCGCGAGGTGATGCTGATCTTCTGCCCCAGCAGATGATTGAGCAGGGTCGATTTGCCGACATTGGGACGACCCACCAGCGCCACGTAACCGCAGCGGGTAGAAATATCGTTCATTACAGTCACCGCTGAGTTGAAAGATGAGAAAGGGCTGCTGCTGCCGCTGCCTGTTCCGCGCTGCGGCGATTGGAGCCCACCCCGCGGAAGCTCAGTTGCTGCGCAGGCAGCTCGCAACTGACTGTAAAAGACTGATTGTGCGCCTCGCCGCTGGTATCGACCAGCTCATAACGCGGCAATGGCTGACGCCGCCCCTGCAGCAGCTCCTGCAACCGCGTCTTGGGGTCCTTGTTGACGTCGCCCGGCACGACGCTCTCGAGCCGGGCGCCGTACCACGCCAGCGTCCGCTGGCGACAGGCCTCCAGTCCGGCGTCGAGATAGATCGCTGCCACCAGCGCCTCCAGCGCATCGGCCAGGATCGAATCGCGCCGAAAGCCACCGCTCTTCATCTCTCCCGGGCCCAGTATCAGGCTGTCGCCCAGCTTCAGCTCGCGCGCAATATCGGCCAGTGTTTCGCCTTTGACCAGCGCCGCCCGCATCCGGCTCATCTCACCCTCCGTGGCATTCGGAAAGCGAGCGTAGAGCGCCTCGGCGACGAAGAAATTGACGAGCGAATCACCAAGAAACTCCAGCCGTTCGTTATTGATCTGGCCGGCACTGCGATGCGTAAGCGCCTGTTCGACCAGGCGCAGATCGGTGAAGGGATGCCCCAGTCGTCGCAATAACGCCTGGCGTTCGGGATTCAGCTCCATTAGCGGGACGGCAACGTGTACTTGAGTTTGTCGAACTTGACGACGACATCAATGTTGGCGATCAGCGGCACGCGCTGCTCATAGGTAGCGTCGATCATCCGGCCTTCGCGCGTGTCGACAAACTTGATGTCGCTTGTGCGGATGGTTTCGATGCGATTCACTTCCAGTCGCTTGCCGATGACGGTGCGTAATTCACTGTTGGTCAGCGACGGCGTCTTCGCATCAGCAGCCACATCGTCGAGCGCCTTCCTGATCTGGAAATAATCGAGATAGACGGGGCCGATCTTCAGCAGGCAGGTCAGAGCGAACGAGCCGATCGCCAGTACTATCAGCCAGCCGAGGGCGCCCAGCCCCTCCTGTCGCGCGCGCAATTGCATGTCGGACTTCTCCTGAACTGGTCTATCCAGAACCGGGCACCCGGCCCGGTCCAGTCACGCTCGCGACGACATCATCTGCTCAGCGGATCGTTCCGACCCGGTCGAAGGACGGCAGGCTGCCGATCGACTCCCAGTGCATCCAGATTGCAAACGCCTTACCCACGATGTTGCGGTCCGGCACCTGACCCCAGTAGCGCGAATCGCTGCTGTTGTCACGGTTATCGCCCATCATGAAATAGTGGCCGGGCTGCACTACGGTAGAGAAATCGCCGCGGTTGACACCGAGATCCTTATAGATCAGATGTTCCGCGCTGCCCAGCTTCTCGGCGCTCATTTCAACCACGGGGCGCAGCGGCGGGAGACGGGCCATCAGCTTCTGCTCGACCTCCTCCCCATTGATATAGAGAACCTTGTCACGGTATTCGATCTGATCACCCGGCAGCCCGATCAGCCGCTTGATGAAGTAGCGCGTGTCACCCGGCGGGAAAAACACCACCACATCGCCCCGCTGCGGCTCCCCGATATCGAGAATCTTGGTTTTCACGACGGGCAGGCGCAGGCCGTAGGTAAATTTGTTGACGACGATGTAGTCGCCTACCTCCAGCGTCGGCACCATGGATGATGACGGGATCTGGAACGGTTCGATCACAAACGAGCGCAGAATCACGACGACCGCAAGGACTGGAAAAAAGGAGCGGCTGTATTCGGCA
>JAJUJZ010000044.1 GCA_029265075.1 Gammaproteobacteria bacterium
GAGCCGATGAACTCCGCCGTGTAGCGACAGTTGGGCTGCTCGTAGATATCGCCGGGCGTGCCGATCTGCATGATGCGGCCCGAATCCATGATGGCAAGACGGTGCGCCATGGTCATCGCCTCCTCCTGGTCGTGAGTCACCATCACACAGGTCACCCCCAGCCGCTCTATGATGCGCACCACTTCCAGCTGCATCTGGTTGCGCAATTTCTTGTCCAGTGCCCCCATCGGCTCATCGAGCAGCAGCAGTTTGGGTCCTTTCGCCAGACTGCGCGCCAGTGCGACGCGCTGCTGCTGACCACCCGAGAGCTGGTGTGGTTTGCGTCTGGCGTAGCGCTCCAGGCGCACCAGCTTCAGCATTTCCGCTACCCGCTCACGTTGCTCGGCGGTGCTCAGCCCATCCTGCCTGAGCCCGAACGCGATGTTCTGCTCCACCGTCATATGCGGGAACAGCGCATAGGACTGAAACATCATGTTGATCGGCCGGCGATAGGGGGGCAGGCCGGCCAGACTCTTGCCATCAAGGATGATGTCGCCTTCGGTGGGCGTCTCGAAGCCCGCCAGCATGCGCAGCAGCGTGGACTTGCCGCTGCCGGATGCCCCCAGCAGCGCAAAGATCTCACCCTTGCGGATCGAAAAATCGACATTGTCGACGGCACGGAAGCCGTCGAACAACTTTGTCAGCCCCTTGATGCGGACGTATTCGTCGTTCGCGTCGGTCGAAGAGGCAGAGATCGGACTGGAAGCCATGACAGGAGCGGACATCGGCGCGGGATTCTCCCGAAAAATAAGCAACCCAGCGACGCGCCGGGTTGCAAAGCTAATCCAAAGAACGCCGGGTGCTGAGGCGGTGGCTGCCGGAGTGCCCGATACCCGCCGCGTGCGGCGCGCTATTCTATTTGCCGGTCTTCACGGCCGTCCAGGTACGGGTATATAGCCGGTCAAGCCGGGGCGGCACCACCGCAAAAGTGAACATCTTCTCCATGGTCGCATCGGACGGATAAATGCCGGGGTGCTCAAGAATGGCCTGCTCGGTCATCGCCCTGGAAGCCGGTACGCCGTTCGCGTACCAGACGTGGTTGGTGATGGCGGCCATGATCTCCGGCTGCAGCAGGAAGTTGATAAAGGTGTGCGCGTTGTCAGGATGTCTGGCGTCGGCCGGAATCGCCAGCATGTCAATCCAGATGCCGGCGCCCTCCTTCGGAATCACGTACTCGACGGTGACGCCATTGCTGGCCTCCCGGGCTCGGGCTGCTGCCTGGAAGATGTCGCCGGACCACCCCAGCGCGACGCAGATATCCCCGTTCGCCAGATCATTGATGTAGCGGGAGCTGTGGAAATAACTCACATGCGGACGCAGCTGCATCAGCAGATCGCGCACCTCCCCCGGCACCAGCTTGCTGTGGCTGGCAAAATCGTTGGGATCGTGGCCGAGATAGTTGATGACGGTGGGAATTACCTCCGCCGCTTCATCGAGGATCGATACGCCACAGCTTTTCAGTTTGGCGAGATTCTCAGGCTTGAAGATCAGATCCCAGCTGTCGACCGGCGCATCTTCGCCCAGCACTGCCTTGACCTTTTCAGCGTTGTAGCCGATGCCGGTGGTACCCCACATATAAGGCATGGCGTGGCGATTACCGGGGTCAAAGGTGCCGGCAATCCGGGTCATCAGCGTCTTGTCGAGACCCTCGGCATTGGGGAGCTTACTGTGATCGAGCGGTCGGAACACGCCTGCCTGGATCTGCCGCCCGAGGAAGTGTGACGACGGGACGACCACGTCGTAACCTGAGTTGCCCGCCAGCAGCTTGGCCTCGACGACGTCATTGCTGTCGAAAACGTCGTAGACCACGCGGATGCCGGTTTCCCGGGTAAACTTTTCCAGGGTGTCGGCGGCGATATAATCCGACCAGTTATAGACGTGCAGAACCTTCTGTTCTGCCGCCATTGCACCACCGCCGAGCGATGCTGCCAGCAGGGCACCGGCAGCCAGCGAGAACCAGGACTTGACCATCGTTACAGCTCTCCAGCATGAGGAAGTGCGCTAGGCGCCGCGTCCGATCAGTGCGGACCGGCAAATTGGATCAGGGTTCGCTCAATCGGGCTGGTACTGGAAAACTCGGGAAGCGTCGCCCCAGACAGCTCCACAGCAGCCGTTCTGATTCAGAACCGCGGGAGTGTAGCGTGCGATCCCCAGCCTGCCAACATTGCAGGCAAATTCTGTCATTTCTGCCCCTCGCGACGCGCACATCAGCCCGCAGACAGGTCTCATTACCAGCCCCATCGTTGTCGCCGCTGATCAGAGGTGCCACCATGCTGCGCTCCACCACCCTCCTTCTGGCCCTGTTATTCATGCCGTTGCCACTCTTTGCCACCGATCTCGCCTCCCTGCAGACACTCGCCAGCCAGCTGGGACTCTCCATCCCCGAGCGCGCCGGCGGTAAGCTGGTGCCACCCTTCGTCATCGCACATCGCGGCGCCAGCGGTTATCTGCCCGAGCACACGCTCGAGGCCTACGGCCTGGCGGCGCTGCTGGGTGCTGATTTCATTGAGCCAGACCTCGTGATGACCGGTGACGGCCATCTGATCGCCCGTCACGACAATCAGCTCGACCTGACTACCGACGTCGCCGACCGGCCGGAGTTTGCAGCACGCCGCCGCACCAGCGAGATCGACGGAGAGCCGGTCGAAGGCTGGTTCTCCGAGGATTTCACCCTGGCGGAGATCCGTCAGCTGCGCGCACGGGAGCGTATTCCCCGCGTGCGGCCGGCCAACACCCGGTTCGACGGGCAGTTCCGGATTCCGACACTGGAAGAGATCATCGCGCTGGTGCGCGATCTGGAGCAGCAACTCGGGCGGGAAATCGGCATCTATCCGGAACTCAAGCACCCGACCCACTTCGCGAAGCTGGGGCTGGCGATGGAACAGCCGCTGGTCGAGATCCTGCACCAGCACGGCTATCGCGGCGCCGACGCACCGATCTTTATTCAGTCGTTCGAGGTGCGCAACCTGCAGCAGCTGCGGCAGTTGACGGAGCTGCCGCTGATCCAGCTGCTGGGCGAGCCCGACGCCCGGCCTTATGACGAGGTGGCTGCTGGCGGCAGCCTTACCTATGCGGCCATGGCATCACCAGCCGGTCTGCTGCATATCGCCGGTTATGCCAATGGGGTAGGACCCGACAAATCCTACGTACTGGCGCGCGACGGCAAAAACCGGCTGCCCGCCGACGGTCAGCACGACTTCGTGGAGAACGCACACGCCGCCGGTCTTGCCGTGCATCCTTACACCTTCCGCGCAGAAAATGTGTTCCTGCCCGCTAACCTGCAGTCGGGAACGGATGAGGCGGAGCGCGGAGACCTGGCGGCGGAACTCGCCCGTTATCTTGAAGCGGGCATCGACGGTTTCTTCATCGACCACCCCGACCTTGGCGTCGGGGTGAAGAATCTGTGGCAGGCCCGCTGAAGGGGGGCAGCATTCAGGCCTGCCCCACTACTTTGTCCAGATTCCAGTCGAAAACATCGGTATAGAGGCAGTCGACGCGCAGCGTCTCAAAATCAAGCAGTGCCTGCCTCTGACTCGGCTCGATAAGGCCTTTGTCGATGGCCGCGTCGAGCTGCTGGGCAAAACTGAGGCCTGCCACCTCACCCTTGCGCACCGCTCGCCGCAGGGTCCGGAGGGGTTCCTCCACGGCGAGCAGCGCCTGGAGTGCCGCCTCCAGCCGTCCCTGGGCATCATCCGGATCCGTGGTGCGATAAGCACACTCGCTCAGCGCTTCACGCACCACCGTTGGCTCCATGATCAGCTTGCCCAGTTCGCGCACCAGCCGGTCGGTACCATGGTTGACTGGCAGGCCCAGCGGAAATGCGAGAAATTTCAGCATCCCGCCCAGCCACCTGACCGGGAAGTTGTCATAGAACGCCACCAGCGCCCGCTGCGCCGCGATGAAGCTCCGCCGCAGGGCATATTCCGCATGCACGTCGTTGGCGCGATCCACAGGCAGGGCGGCGTGATACTTGAGGATCGCGGAGGCGATAAACAGTTGACTCAGCACATCACCCAGCCGGGCCGACAGCATTTCGCGCTGCTTGAGCTTGCCGCCCATGATCAGCAGCCCGAGGTCGGCAGTGATGGCGAGAATCGCACTGAAACGGTCGATCCGCTGATACCAGGGCCGTGCGAAAGCGGAAGCGTTCGCGGGCGCCTTCGCCAGCCAGCGGCCGAACCAGCCCAGCACGATGGTGCGCATGAAGCGGCTGATGCTGTAACCGGCGTGCTTGAACAGCAGCCGGTCGAAGCGGCGCAGGTTATCCGGCGTATCGGGTTCGCTCAGCAGCAGAAACTCCTCGAACAGGTAGGGATGGCAGCGCATCGATCCCTGGCCGAAGATCATCAGCGAGCGCGTGAGGATATTGGCACCCTCCACGGTGATGGCTACGGGCACTGACTGGTAGGCGAGCACCAGCGGATTGCGCGGACCCATCTGAATGCCCCGGCCACCAAGCACATCCATACCGTGATCGACCACCGTTCGCATCATTTCGGTGGAGTGGTATTTAACAATGGCGGACACCACCGCCGGGGTGCCGTCAGCCAGCCCACGCGTGACCAGCTGCCGCATCGCTTCCATGGTATAGGCCAGACCGGCAATCTCCGCCGTTGCTTCCTGGACACCTTCGAAGTGGCCGACCGGCGTGTTGAACTGTTCGCGGACCCGCGCAAAGGCGCCCACCGTCCGGTAGCAGACCTTGGAGCTGGCTGTCGCCATCGCCGGCAGCGAGATGCCACGGCCCGCGCCGAGACAATGCATCAGCATGCGCCAGCCCTTGCCCGCCATGGGGATGCCGCCGATCAGCCAGTCCACCGGGATGAATACATCTGTGCCACTCACCGGGCCGTTCATAAAGGGGGCGCCGGGGTTGTGCCGCAGGCCGATCTGCACGCCCGGATGCTGCGCCGGTACCAGCGCACAGGAGATACCGTAATCCTGCGGGCCGCCCAGCAGCCGCTCGGGATCGTAGAGTTTGAAGGCCAGCCCGATGACCGTCGCAACCGGAGCCAGGGTGATCCAGCGTTTCGCGAAGGTAAGCCGAATGCCAAGCACCTGCTCGCCATTGTGCTCGCCATAACAGACCACCCCCCGATCGGGGATGGCGCCGGCATCGCTGCCCGCTTCTGCACCGGTCAGTCCAAAACAGGGGATCTCCTCACCGCTGGCCAGGCGCGGCAGCCAGTAGCGCTTCTGTTCGTCGGTACCGAAATCCATCAGCAGCTCGCCCGGGCCCAGCGAGTTGGGCACCATCGCTGACACCGCCGCAGTGATCGAGCGTGTCGCCAGCTTTACCATCACCGAGCTCTGGCCATAACGGCTGAAGCCCTTGCCGCCATACTCTTGCGGAATGATGAGTCCGAGGAAGCCCTTGTCACGCAGGAACTGCCAGACCTCAGGCGGCAGGTCGTGACGCTCATGGTGGATATGCCACTCATCGAGCATGGCGCACAGCTCTTCCACCTCATTGTCGAGGAAGGCCTGTTCATCCGGTCGCAGCCGCGGCAGCTCAGTGTGTGCGAACCATTGCCAGTCAGGTTTGCCGGCAAACAGCTCTCGATCCCACCAGGCGGTGCCTGCTTCGAGCGCCTCTCTCTCCGTAGAACTCATCGGCGGCAGCAGCTTCGACAGCGCACGCTTGGCACGGGCGCTGATGAGCCGGATCCGCAACGGGGGCACATTAAGAATGATCAGCGGAATGGCGAGCAGGACCAGCAGCACGGGATGGCGCATCACCGGGCTGAGCAACGACAGTATCAGCCATCCCACAACCGCAATCAGTGAAGCACGCAGCAGCGGTACCTCACGGTAAACAAGCGCTGCCACCAGCAGCAGCCACAGCACCAGAGCCAGCACAAAAAGCATTCGTCTCCTCCTGAGCAAAACTAAGCGGCGCGCGGAGCGACCGTCCGGTCAGCTTCTGACCTTCGCCGCCAGAGCAGTCAGTGCATGCAACTCAGCATCGGTGATCACTTCGCTCAGCGCAAGCCGGAAATGCAGCGCTGCGTCTGCCGCCGTCAGCTGTTGGGCATATTGATCGAGGCCATGAGCTCACGTGCGTCATCCTGTACCGTACGCTCGGGGCCATGCACGAAGCCATCAGCAGAGAGCAGCCCCCGGTAGCAGGCCGGCCGCCGATCCCGGAACAGGCCCCAGGCAGTACGTCGCGCACGGATCGCATCGAGATCAAAGGTGTGCACCAGCACCTGTTCGCTGTCCCGGTCAGCTTCTGCTACCAGCGCCCCGGTCTCGTCAGTTATAAAAGAAGAGCCATAGAAAGTGATCGATTGACCGGGGTCGAACCTGCTCTGCTCGGTGCCGATGCGATTGGAAGCGACCACCGGCATGACATTGGCTGCTGCATGCCCCTGCATCACGCGCTGCCAGTGGTCACGGGAGTCGATGGTGGGGTCATGCGGTTCGGAGCCGATAGCGGTCGGAAAGAACAGCAGTTCGGCCCCCATCAGCGCCATGGCACGGGCGGTTTCCGGAAACCACTGATCCCAGCAGATGCCGACGCCGATGGTGCCGTACCGGGTATTCCACACCTTGAAGCCGGTATCACCTGGATTGAAATACTGCTTTTCCTGGTAGCCCGGCCCGTTGGGAATATGGGTCTTGCGATACAACCCCATGACCTGTCCCCAGTCGTCGATGACTGCCAGCGAGTTGTAGTGCGCTTGTCCGGCCCGCTCGAAGAAGCTGATCGGCAGCACGACCCTGAGCTCTTCCGCCACCCGGCGGAAATGGCGGATGGCCGGATTCTCCGCCACGGTAGTCGCCAGCTCGAAGTGAGAAGGGTGCTGATCGATACAGAAATAAGGTGTCTCGAACAGCTCCTGAATCAGGATGATCTGCGCACCCTGGGCATGCGCTGCGCGCACCAGCCGCTCGGCGGTGGCGATGTTCTGCTCGCGATCCCAGCTACAGGCCATCTGTGTTGCCGCTACGGTGACTTCCCGCATAGTCCCTCCTCATCCCGGGGGCAAAGATGCCACGACGCCCTCACCGGCCAGCGCATGGCTGCTGTTGCGTGATGCAGTGGATATTGCCACCGCCATACGCGAGATCATGGGCCTGCACCTGCACGACCCTGCGATCCGGGAACAGCTCCTGCAGCGTGGCCCGCGCGGCGTCATCGCGGCGCCGGTCGCCGAAGGCGGGCATGACCACGCCGCCGTTGGCGATATAGAAGTTGATGTAGGACTGGGACAACCGGGTTGAGCCATTCGTTGCTATGGCGGGCTGCTCAACAGTAACCACTTCCAGGCGGCGTCCCCGGGCATCGGTGGCTGCCCTGAGCCGCTGCAGATTGGCCTGCAGCGGCTGATAGTCAGCGTCGCCTGGATCGCTGCCGATCAGCGTCACCACTACGCCGGGAGCCACGAAGCAGGCGACCTCGTCGATATGGCCATCGGTGTCGTCGTCCCGGAGCCCCTCGCCCAGCCAGATCACCTTGCTCGCACCCAGCGGCGCCAGCATGAGCTCCTCAATCTCCGCCCGTGTCAGGCCGGGATTACGGTTGGGGTGCAGCAGGCATTGCTCGGTCGTCAGCACGGTACCTTCCCCATCTACGTGAAAAGCCCCGCCCTCCAGGACCAGCGGCACCTCGATACGCGGCAACCCCAGCCGTTCCAGGACGAACTTCGCGACATGACGGTCCTGTTCGTGCGGATATTTGCCCCAGCCATTGAAGCGCCAGTCAATCCCGGCAATTTCGCCGGAGTCATTGCACACGAAGCTGGGCCCGAAGTCCCGCATCCACGAATCATCCAGCGGATACTCCCAGTACTCCACCGCATCACCGCACTGCTGCCGCGCCTCAGCCTGGTGTTCAGGCCGTACCAGCAGGGTCACCGGTTCGAACTCGCTGATGGCGCGTACCACTGCGGCAAAGCTGCGACGGCCCCGCGCCAGCATCGGCCCCCACAGCGCTTCGTTGCATGGCCAGGCCATCCAGCAGCGGTCATGCGGCTCCCATTCAGCAGGCATTCGCCACGCACCCTTTGTGTCGTTCATCGTCAGCTCCGGCTCCAGAAGCGCGCCTGCTGAAGGACCGGCGCGGCCAAATCAGAATAGCGGCAGTGCTTATACATTAATTTCATAAGGGAATAACAATAGGTGATTTAGAGAAATAGAAATTATTCGATACCCTGCCTCCCCTGTTAGTCATCACACCGCTTCCGATAAAGGAACCCCATGTTCGCCGATTTTGAACTTATCTACGTCTTTGCTGGTTTAGCGGTGGGGTTCATCGTCGGCATGACCGGAGTCGGCGGGGGATCGCTGATGACGCCCATTCTGCTCCATTTTGGCATTCCGCCCACCAGTGCGGTGGGCACCGATCTGCTGTACGCCGCCATCACCAAGGGTGGTGGCGTTTACGTACACCAGAAAAAGCGCAATATCGACTGGCGCATCACGGGCTGGCTGGCTGCAGGCAGTGTACCCGCCTCCTTTCTGACGCTGGGCGCCATGCACGCGATAGGCTTCGACAGTGAGGGCGTCAACAAACTCATCAAGACCTCACTCGGCTTCGCACTGCTGTTTACGGCTCTGGCGATCGCCTTCAAGGGCCACCTGAAACGCTTCAGCGGTAGCGAGAGCTGGCTGTCGCGCATGCGCAACGGCCAGCAGATCGCCGCGACGATTATTGTTGGTCTGGTTCTGGGTGTGGTGGTAACCATCACGTCGATCGGCGCCGGCGCCATCGGCACAGTAGCGCTGTTCATGCTCTACCCGCTGATGCCGACAGTCCGTCTGATCGGCACCGAAATCGCGCATGCCGTACCGTTGACACTGGTTGCCGGTCTCGGTCATGCCGGCTTCGGCAATGTCGACTGGCAGCTGCTGGTCACGCTGCTGCTGGGCTCCCTCCCCGGCATCTATTTCGGCAGTCACATGGCGCACCGCGTCGGCGATCGCTGGCTGCGTCCGGTGCTGGCCACCATGCTGGCTGTCGTCGGCACGCGTCTGGTGTTCTGACGCTTCGTTCTCTCGGCTGCTCCGCTTACCCGTCGGACTAACTAGCTGATTAGCTGAAATCCAGCGTTCTCCGACGGGTGCCTGCCTCAGATGAGCCGCATCAGCAGGCAAAGAGGGCCATGCTCCTGCTTGCCCGTCCTGCAAGGTCCCGGCGGAAGCCGAGGACCCTTTTCCTCACTTAGTCTGTGCCCCGCCTCGACAGCCCTGTCGACTCCTTTTACAGCTCATCCGTATAAGCTCAACCGTCGAAAATTATATTTGATAAAAATCAGATAGTTATAGATATGGCACAGCTTATGCTAACTCATCTGTACCATTTTCCACTAACCGCTTAAACAACAGGATGTGACATGCAGACCATTACTAAAACAGCTATTGCCGCAGCAGCCCTGTTCGCTGCAGTTTCCGCTTACGCTGTGCCGATCGAGGCCAGCTACAGCATTAGCGCCAACCAGGACGGCAACAATGGCCTGATCATCGAAACCACCGATGTCGCGCCTAACCCGTTCTCTTTTGAACTGGGCGCTTCCGCGCACACTTTCAGCCTGTTCAAAATCTGGACGCCGGAAACCGACGTCGGTCCCGATGACCGCGATCCGCAGCCGATCAGCGTGACCTTTAATTTCACTTCGCCCGATTTCGTCAACGGCGGCAGCGTTGACGGGGAGACGGTGGGCACCAGCTCCTGGTTCCTGTTCATCAATTACCAGGAAGGGCAGGTCACCTGGGAATCGAACGCCACTGAGTTCACCTTCGGTCCGAACGGTGACGGCAAGTTCGAAATCTCGCTTTCCAATGAAGACTTCAACGGTGGCCTGTGGGGCCTGCATGAGGGCAAAAAAGGTGGCGCAGAAGTCTTCGCGACCTTCCGCCTGATCAGCGACGCCACTGCGGCCGTGCCTGAGCCGGCAACCCTCGCCCTGTTCGGCCTCGGCCTGGCTGGCCTGGGTGTAGCCCGTCGTCGCGCTGCAGCCTGAGCAGTTTAGCGGAGGCAACAGCACCGTCTCCGCGACCAGCGACGATGAATAAAAGGGGAGCTTAATGCTCCCCTTTTTATTTTCGTACTAATCGCCACCTGTATTGCCCGTCGAAGTACGGCACAGTGGGCAACTACTGCGAACAATAAAAAAGGGGCCGAAGCCCCTTTTCTTACCTTTCCGACAGCTGCTTACGCATCCGCGGCAGAGACTTCTTCCAGTTCCTTGATCGACAGCTTGATGCGACCGCGCTGGTCGACGTCCAGTACCTTGACCCGGATCTTCTGCCCCTCGGTCAGGTAATCGGAAACGTTCTCTACCCGCTCGTTGCTGATCTGGCTGATATGCACCAGACCGTCCTTGCCCGGCAGGATGGTGACGAACGCACCGAAGTCGACGATCTTGGAGACCGTGCCTTCGTAGATCGCGCCCACTTCCGCCTCGGCAGTGATGGCGAGCACCCGCTCGACCGCCGCATCGGTAGCGGCTTTGTCGATACCGTAGATGCGGACGGTGCCGTCATCGTCGATGTCGATCTGGGCCTGCGTCTCTTCGCAAATGCTGCGAATGGTGGCGCCGCCCTTGCCGATCAGATCGCGGATCTTCTCTGCGTCGATCTTGACAGTGGTCATGCTCGGCGCGTTTTCAGAGAGCTCCGCGCGCGGCGTGCTGATCACCTGGTTCATCTGACCGAGGATATGCAAGCGGGCCTGCAGCGCATCCTGCAGTGCGACTTCCATGATCTGCTCAGTGATGCCCTCGATCTTGATGTCCATCTGCAGTGCGGTAATGCCATTGGCGCTACCAGCCACCTTGAAGTCCATGTCGCCGAGGTGGTCCTCGTCACCGAGGATGTCGGTGAGGACTGCGAAACGCTCGCCTTCTTTCACCAGACCCATGGCGATACCGGCGACCGGCGCCTTCAGGGGAACACCCGCGTCCATCAGCGCAAGGCTGCCGACACAGACTGAGGCCATCGAGCTGGAACCGTTCGACTCCGTGATCTCCGACACTACACGAATGGTATAGGGGAACTCGTCGGCGCTCGGCAGCATGGCGGCCAGACCGCGACGGGCCAGGCGTCCGTGACCGATTTCGCGACGACCGGTTGCGCCCATGCGGCCACACTCACCCACCGAATAGGGCGGGAAGTTGTAATGCAGCATGAAGGCGTCTTTACGCTCGCCTTCGAGCGCATCGATCAGTTGCGCATCGCGAGTTGTGCCCAGCGTGGCCACGCCGATTGCCTGCGTCTCTCCGCGGGTGAACAGCGCCGAGCCGTGCGTCTTGGGCAGCAGGCCAACTTCGATCGTGATCGGACGGACAGTTTTGTTGTCGCGTCCATCAATGCGAGGCTCGCCGTTCAGGATACGCTGGCGTACGGTGCTGGCTTCCAGATCTTTGAAGAGTTTTTTCACGTCTTCGGAGCTGACACCCGACTCGGGCGTTGCGAACTCGGCGATAGCGGCATCACGCAGTTCGGCGACGCGGTCATAGCGCACCTGCTTCTCGGTGATGCGGTAGGCTTCGCCCAGTTTCTCCTTGTAGCCATCAGCCAGCGCTTTCATCAGTGCGGTGTTGGCGGCCGGCGGCTGCCAGTCCCAGCGTGGCTTGCCCGCTTCGCGGGCCAGTTCTTCGATCACCTGGATCACGGGCTGCATTTCCTGGTGGGCAAACAGCACCGCACCCAGCATCTGGTCTTCGGTCAGCTCATCGGCTTCCGACTCCACCATCAGCACGGCTTCCTTCGTACCGGCAACCACCATGTCGAGTTTGCTGTCGACCAGCTCGGCATAGGTCGGGTTCAGCAGGTAGCCCTTCTCTTCGGTGTAGCCGACGCGAGCACCACCAATGGGACCATTGAACGGGATACCGGAAACAGCCAGCGCAGCCGAAGTGCCGATCATGGCGGCAATATCGGGATCCACATTCTTCTCGGCCGACATCACCGTGCAGACTACCTGAACTTCGTTCAGGAACCCTTCCGGAAACAACGGGCGAATGGGACGGTCGATGAGACGCGACGTCAGTGTCTCTTTCTCACTGGGCCGGCCCTCACGCTTGAAGAAGCCACCGGGGATACGGCCTGCAGCGTAGGTGCGCTCCTGATAATGGACGGAGAGCGGAAAGAAATCCTGCCCTTCCTTGGCCTGTCTGGCACCGACCACGGTGCAGAGCACACTGGTGTTGTCCATGGTAACGAGTACAGCACCGGTCGCCTGACGGGCGATTCGACCGGTCTCAAGGGTCACCTTGTGTGAGCCCCACTGAAACGACTTGATAACGGGATTCACGTATGAATTCCTCCCTAGCAAATGGAGCGCCTAACACAACGGGGAGCCATAGGCTCCCCGCTGCGTATGCGCCTGTAATTAGCGGCGCAGTCCCAGGCGCCCGATCAGCGTTGTGTACCGACCGGCATTCTTGCGCTTGAGGTAGTCCAGCAGTTTACGACGCTGGTTGACCATGCGGATCAAGCCGCGGCGGGAGTGGTGATCCTTGCCGTGCTCGCCGAAGTGATCTTGCAGCTTATTGATATTAACGGTGAGCAGAGCCACCTGAACTTCCGGAGAGCCCGTATCGCCTTCGGCGATCTGGTATTCCTTAATGATTTCCGCTTTCTCTTGTGCTGACAGTGCCATTGTATTTTCCTCTATGAATATGCCTTTAATAATCGAGCCGGCCCGCGCATATCTACAGACAGGTTCGCCTTGTCGGGCCATGCCGACAAGGAGTTTCAATGAGACCCCGCCAACCTCGACGTGGTTCTCTACTCAGCCACTGTTGCTGCCTGCGGCTGATTTACCAGACGTCGAGGCGCAACGCGTCCGTCGTCCAGAATTTCTCCAATGCCAATAAAGCCGCCGCTGGCCAGATGCAGCTGTACCAGACCACTGGTCGGCGCCTGGGGCACCAGCACAGCCTGGCCCTGCCGCAGGTAGAAGCCGGTGCTTTCCCCCAGAGTCACGCGCGGCAGATCGGCGACAGCCAGCTCAGTCGGCCGCAGCAAAGCATCCAGCTCCGCAAAGGCGGACTGCTGACGCAGCGTTTCCAGCCGTGACAGCGGCACGCATTCAGCCTCCGTGAACGGACCGGCACCGATACGGCGCAGCACCGCGACATGCCCACCGACACCCAGCGCTGCGCCAAGATCCTCTGCAATGGAGCGTACATAAGTGCCCTTGCTGCAGAGGATTCTCACATCCACTTCGGCGACATCACCGGCGCGGAACGCTTCCAGCACCAGCTCTTTGATCTCAACCGTACGCGCTTCCCGCTCGACCTCGATGCCAGCCCGCGCCAGCTTGTATAGCGGCTGGCCATCGCGCTTGATGGCGGAAAACATCGACGGTACCTGCTGAATGACGCCACGAAACGGCTCCAGCGCCACAGCCACATCCTGTTCGGTGAGATGGGCAGCGCTACTGCGTGCGATCTCGGTACCGTCGGCGTCGCCGCTATCGGTAGTGATTCCCAGGCGAATGGTCGTGCGGTAAGCCTTGTCGGCATCCAGCAGGTATTGCGAGAACTTGGTTGCCTCGCCGAGACAGATCGGCAGCACACCGCTGGCCAGCGGATCGAGGCTGCCGGTATGGCCCGCTTTGGCGGCAAAGTATAACCGCTTCACAGTCTGGAGTGCGGCATTCGATGTGATTCCACTCGGTTTATCGAGCAGCAGAATGCCGTCGATCGCTCTTCCTTTTCGTTTGGCCATGATGCGCCGCTATGCTTCCGTCTGGTCGTCGTCACGATTGGCCGCGTGCTGACGGTCAGCGGCGACAGCGTCGTCGATGAGCTGGCTGATCCGTGCGCCCCGAACAATACTCTGATCGAATTCGAACCGCAGCTTCGGTGTCGTGCGGGCGCTGCTGACCCGGGCGACCTGCGAACGCAGAAAGCCACTCGCATTGTTGAGCACGGCGAGGCTCTCGCGAGCCTCCTCGGCACTCTCCCGGCCCAGTACCGTGACCAGCACCCGGGCGTGCGACAGATCGCGGCTCACCTCCACATCGGTGACACTGACCATACCGAGGCGGGGGTCGCGCAGTTCACGCTGGATGAGCCCCGCCAGCTCCTGCTTGAGAAAGTCGGCAACACGCTGAGTACGGCTGAACTCTTTTGCCATGGTTATCTCCCTGCGTTCCAGACAGAGGCGCCCGGCGGGCGCCCGCTGTCAGAGCGTCCGGGCCACCTCCCGCACTTCGTAGACTTCGATCTTGTCGCCAACGCGCACGTCGTTGTAGTTGCGGACGCCGATACCGCACTCGAAACCGGCCCGCACTTCGTTGACGTCATCCTTGAAGCGGCGTAGCGATTCCAGCTCCCCTTCGTAGATGACCACGTCGTCGCGCAGTACCCGGATCGGACGGTTGCGGTAGACCGTACCGTCGACCACCATGCAGCCGGCAACCGCGCCGAACTTGGGCGACCGGAAGACATCCCGCACTTCGGCAGTACCCAGGATTTCCTCGCGCTTCTCGGGCGAAAGCAGACCGCTGAGCGCCTGTTTGACGTCATCGATGAGGTCATAAATAACGCTGTAGTAGCGCAGATCGACCCCTTCGTTTTCTGCCAGCTTGCGCGCCACGGTATCGGCACGCACATTGAAGCCGAACATGACGGCACCTGAGGTGATCGCCAGGTTGACGTCGGCCTGGGTGATACCACCCACCCCACCGCCGACCACATTGACGTTGACCTCTTCGTTGCCGAGTTCGAGCAGCGCCGCCTGGATAGCCTCCAGTGAGCCACGCACGTCCGCCTTGAGTACGACGTTGAGGGTCTTCTTCTCATCGGCGCCCATATTGGCAAACATGTTGTCGAGCTTGGCAGCCTGCTGCCGCTTCAGCTTCGCATCGCGATCCTTGTGCTGGCGGAACATGGCAACTTCGCGCGCCTTCTTCTCGCTCTCCACCACCACAAACGGATCGCCGGCGTCCGGCGTGCCATCAAGGCCGAGAATCTCGACCGGAATCGACGGCCCGGCCTGCTCGACCTGAGCCCCGGTTTCATCGAGCATGGCTCGCACGCGGCCATACTGCTGGCCCGCGAGCACGATGTCGCCCTGCTTCAGGGTACCGCTCTGTACCAGCACCGAGGCCACCGGGCCACGCCCCTTGTCGAGCCGCGACTCGATCACAATGCCCTGCGCCGGCACATCGGCCGGTGCGGTCAGCTCAAGCACTTCGGCCTGCAGCAGTACCGCGTCGAGCAGATCATCAATGCCCTGCCCGGTATGGGCTGAAACACCGACGAACTGGGTGTCACCCCCCCACTCTTCTGGCACGACGCCTTTGGCGACCAGCTCGTTCTTGACCCGATCCGGGTCAGCCGTGTGCTTGTCGATCTTGGTGATCGCCACCACGATCGGCACTTCTGCAGCTCGCGCGTGCTGAATCGCTTCTTCCGTCTGCGGCATGACGCCGTCGTCCGAGGCCACCACCAGAATGACGATGTCGGTGCTCTTCGCACCCCGGGCACGCATGGCGGTGAACGCAGCGTGGCCAGGCGTATCGAGGAACGTGACCATACCCTTGTCAGTTTCCACGTGATACGCACCGATGTGCTGCGTAATACCGCCGGCTTCGCCACTGGCGACGCGGGTCTTGCGGATATGGTCGAGCAGCGAGGTCTTGCCGTGGTCGACGTGTCCCATGACCGTGACTACCGGCGCGCGAGGCTGCTCAGTGCCCTCGTGCTGGGCCAGCGCTTCGGTGAGCGCCTCTTCGATGGCATCTTCACTGACCAGACGCGCCTTATGGCCCATCTCTTCGACGACGAGCTGAGCAACATCCTGATCGAGCGCATGGTTGATGGTGGCCATGACCCCCATTTTCATCAGCTCTTTGATGACATCGCCGGCTTTCACCGCCATCCGGGAGGCGAGCTCGCCCACCGTGATCGTGCTGGGAATAGCAACTTCGTGCACTATCTTCTCCGTTGGCGCCTGGAAGGCGTGGCGCCGCGCTTCATCGGGAAGCTTCAGCGAGCGTTTCTTGCGGCGACGCAAGCGGCCCTCTTCATCCCCCTCGATGAAATCCTCGACATGCAGCTTGGCACGACCGAGGTTCTTTGGTGTGAACGTGGATGCCGGGCTTGAGCTCGGCACACCCTTGCGGGCTGCCTTTTTCTTGGCCGGACGCTCCTCTTCGGCCTCGTCCCCGCCACGGCGGCGAACTGGCCGCGCTTTGTCGAGATCCTTTTTCGGCGCATCGCGATCGGCCGCCGGTGCGGCCTGCGCTGCCTGGCGCGCTTCTTCTTCGGCACGCTTGGCTGCCAGCAACGCCTCGTGCGCAGCGCGCTCCTCTTCTTCCTGCTGACGGCGACGCAAGGCGGCCTGCTGACGTAGCAGCTCAGGATCGAAAGTGGCGGGATCCGGCTCCGGTTTCTCGACCACCTCTTCCCACTCCGGCTCAGCTGCCGCCGCCGGCCTGGTTTCCTCCGCCGGCTGCTCGGCAGGCTCCTCGGCAACAGGCTCTGCGGCCTCCGGCTCAGGCTCAGGCTGCTGAACCTCGGCCGCCACCTCCGGCTGCTCAGCTACCGGTTCCTGCGGCTGCTCAACCGCCGGCTCCGGTGCCTGCTCTGCCACAGGCACCAGCGGCTCTTCGACCGGCGCCGGCGTGGGCTCATCGGCAACTTCTACCGGATCGCGTTTGATGTACGTACGTTTCTTGCGTACTTCCACCGAGACGGTCTTCTTGGCAGCACCTGAGCCGGTTTTCAGGGTGCTCAGCGTCTTGCGCTTGAGCGTGATCTTGCGCGGCTCGGCCGCCTCTCCATGACCGGTCTTCAGGAACGCCAGTAACGTCTGCTTATCTTCGTCTGACACCAGCTGGTCCGGTGAGCTGTGGGACAGCCCTGCTTCCTGCATCTGCTTGAGCAGACGCTCGACAGGTGCTCCCACCACCTCGGCCAGCTGGCTTACAGTAACTTCCGCCATGCAATCACTCTCCCCGCCTCGTTATGCGCTCCGGACCCGCTTATTGGTCGTCCTGGGCGTCCTGCTCTGCTTCGGCAAACCAGGGCGCCCGCGCTGTCATGATCAGCTCAGCGGCGCGCTTTTCGTCGAGGCCTTCAATATCAAGCAAATCTTCGACGGCCTGCTCGGCCATATCTTCCATCGTGACGATGCCGCGGCTTGCCAGCACATAGGCGAGATGGCGATCCATCCCCTCCATGTTCAGCAGGTCCTCCGCCGGCTCGGCCGAGCCCAGTTGCTCTTCGCCGGCGATCGCCAGTGTCAGCAGTGCATCCTTGGCCCGGGCGCGCAGCTCTTCGGCGATCTCGCGATCGAAACCTTCGATGCCCATCAGCTCTTCAAGCGGTACATACGCCACTTCTTCGAGCGTCGTAAAGCCCTCGGCCACCAGCACCTCGGCCACCTCTTCGTCGACATCCAGGCTTTCGCCGAACATCTCGATCAGCCGGCCGCTCTCTTCCTGATGCTTGGCCGCCATTTCTTCGGCACTCATCACGTTGATAGTCCAGCCGGTCAGTTCGCTGGCGAGCCGCACGTTCTGGCCGCCCCGGCCAATTGCCTGCGCAAGTCCATCGTCAGCGACGGCGACATCCATGGCGTGCATATCCTCATCTACGACGATCGACTCGACTTCGGCCGGCGCCATGGCATTGATGACCAGCTGTGCCGGGTTGTCATCCCAGAGGATGATATCGACTCGCTCATTGCCGAGTTCGCCGCTCACTGCCTGAACCCGCGAACCGCGCATGCCGACACAGGCACCAACCGGATCGATACGGCCATCGTTGGTTTTGACTGCGATCTTCGCGCGCGAGCCCGGATCGCGCGCAGCCGCGCGAATCTCGATCACCTGCTCGGCGATCTCAGGGACTTCGATGCGGAACAGCTCGATCAGCATTTCGGGACAGGCGCGGCTCAGGATCAGCTGCGGCCCGCGGGCCTCGGGATTGACCTCTTTGAGGATGGCACGGACCCGGTCACCGACCCGGAATACTTCCCGGCCGACCAGCTCTTCACGCGGCATCACCGCCTCGGCATTGTTGCCCAGGTCGACGATGATATTGTCACGCGTTACCTTCTTGACAGTACCGTTGACCAGCTGACCAACACGGCTGCGGTACTCATCCACCACCTGTGCCCGCTCGGCTTCGCGCACTTTCTGCACGATAACCTGCTTGGCCGTCTGCGCTGCGATCCGGCCGAACTCGACGTTTTCGATCTGCTCTTCGTAGATGTCATTCGGCTGCAGATCGGGGTTCTTTTCGTGCGCCTCTTCCAGCGTGAGTTCGGTGCCGAGCAACGCAACCTCATCGTCGCTGGCTACCCGCCAGCGCCGGAAGCTCTCATAGTCGCCGGTGGCGCGGTCGATCACGACCCGAATATCCGCCTCTTCCTCATACCGTTTCTTGGTTGCGGTCGCCAGGGCCTGTTCGATAGCCTCGAAAATGATCTCTTTGGGCACGCCCTTTTCGTTGGAGACCGCCTCAACCACCAGCAGAATTTCTTTGTTCATCGCTCGCCTCGCATCGATTCCTGCCCGCGCTGGGGCGGCTGGAGATCAACCTTGCTGAAATTCAAACTAAACCCTCAATGTCCGGCCGTGCCGGAACACATCCTTATTCGAAGCGCGGCACCACATTGGCGCGTTCGATGAGATCGAACGGCAACAGATATTCGTGCGCGTCGACCTCTACCACCACATCGTCCTCTTCTACCCCTTTCAGCAAGCCGCTGAAGTTGCGGCGCCCTTCGACCGGCGCCCGTAGCCGCAGCTTGATCAGCTCACCAGCAAAACGCGCGAAGTGATCGAGCGTGTAAAGTGGCCGATCCATGCCCGGCGATGACACCTCCAGCAGATACTCGCCGCTGATC
>JAJUJZ010000087.1 GCA_029265075.1 Gammaproteobacteria bacterium
AACGGAACCAGCCGCGCGCCGTGGCGCTGATGAAAATCGTACAGTGCGGTGCGCCGCAGTTCGCCGGAAGTGGAAGTGTCACTCATTGATCAGCTCCTCGTCGTAGCTCGCCATCGGCGGGCAGGCGCAGATCAGATTGCGATCACCCCACACATTGTCGACCCGGCCCACGGGCGGCCAGTATTTGTCGTCGCGTAGCGAGGGCACCGGAAACACTGCCAGTTCGCGGCTATAGGGGTGCCGCCACTCGCCGGCGAGCTCTGCGGCCGTATGCGGTGCGTTCTTCAGCGGATTGTCCGTTGCATCGAGGGCGCCCGACTCGACGGCGCGAATCTCTTCACGAATTCCGATCATGGCATCGCAGAAGCGATCGATCTCTTCCTTCGATTCACTCTCGGTCGGTTCGATCATCAGCGTACCCGCAACCGGAAACGACAGGGTGGGGGCATGGAAGCCGTAGTCGATCAGGCGTTTTGCCACATCTTCTGCATTGATGCCACTGCTCTTGCTGATGCCGCGCAGGTCGAGAATGCACTCGTGTGCGACCCAGCCGGTGTCGCCGGTGTAAAGAATCGGGTAGTGCGATTCCAGCCGTCGCGCGATGTAGTTGGCGTTGAGGATCGCCATCATCGAAGCCTGCCGGAGGCCGGTGCCTCCCATCATCCGGAGGTACATCCAGGTGATCGCCAGGATGCCGGCACTGCCATACGGTGCCGCAGAAATCGCATCTTCGCTGCCGAGGTGGCGGTGGCCTGGCAGAAACGGCGCCAGGTGCGCCTTTGCGCAAATCGGACCGACGCCGGGGCCACCACCGCCGTGCGGAATACTGAAGGTTTTGTGCAGGTTGAGGTGCGAAACATCGCCGCCGAACTGTCCCGGTGCACACAGCCCAACCATCGCATTGAGGTTGGCGCCGTCGATATAAACCTGGCCACCGCAGCTGTGGATGAGGTCGCAGGCGGCACGGATCTCTGCTTCGAACACGCCGTGTGTTGACGGGTAGGTAATCATCAGCACTGCCAGCTGGTCACGATACTCATGCGCCTTGTGCTCGAGATCGGCAAGATCGACGTTCCCACGCCCGTCACACCTCACAACCACCACCCGCATACCCGCCATCTGCGCCGTCGCCGGATTGGTGCCATGGGCCGAAGCTGGAATCAGGCAGACATCGCGCTGCGCTTCGCCGCGGCTGGCGTGATAAGCGCGCACGGCCAGCAGCCCGGCGTATTCACCCTGAGAGCCTGCGTTAGGCTGCAGTGAAACGGCGTCATAGCCGGTAGCCTCGCACAGCATACGCTCGAGATCTCGAATCAGCTCCAGGTATCCAGCGGCCTGCTCGTCCGGCACAAACGGATGCATATCGGCGAACGCCGGCCAGCTGATCGGCGCCATCGCGGCGGCCGCATTCAGTTTCATCGTGCAGGAGCCGAGTGGAATCATGGTGCGATCCAGCGCGAGATCTTTGTCGGCGAGCCGGCGCAGGTAGCGCATCAGCTCAGTCTCGGAACGGTAGCGGTGAAAGACCGGATGGGTGAGATAGTCGCTCTGCCGCAGCAACTCTGCCGGCAGACGAGAGGTGGTTTTAGCAGCGACCGGCAGCGCAGGAACCGGACGCTCACCCGCAAAGATTGCGACGATGGCACGCAGGTCGGCCTCCGTTACGGTCTCGTCCAGTGCAATGCCCAGCCGGTCGCTGTCGACGCGGCGGAAATTGATGCGAGCGGCTTGCGCGCGTGCCACGATGGCGTCTGCTTCGCCACGGGTGTCGATCACCAGCGTATCGAAGAAATGTGCCTGTGCCGGCGCGTAGCCCAGCCCGGTCATGGCCTCAGCCAGGCTGCAGGTCTGGGCATGCACGCGGCGCGCAATGGCAGCCAGCCCCTCTGGGCCGTGCCACACCGCATACATCCCGGCGATATTGGCCAGCAGCACCTGTGAAGTACAGATATTGCTGGTCGCCTTCTCGCGGCGAATATGCTGCTCGCGGGTCTGCATCGCCAGCCGCAGCGCGGGCTGACGGTGCCGGTCCACCGACACGCCGACCAGCCGGCCAGGCACATCGCGCTTGAAGCGCTCCTGGGTCGCGAAAAAGGCCGCGTGCGGACCACCGAAACCGAGTGGCACCCCGAACCGCTGGGCACTGCCAATAGCGACATCGGCGCCCAGCTCTCCGGGGGGCGTCAGTAACGTGAGGGCCAGCAGGTCTGCTGCCATCGCCACCACCGTGCCCTGCTCACGCAAACGCCGGATGACGGCGCGGTAGTCGCGGATGGCGCCATCGGTATCGGGATATTGCAGCAGTGCGCCAAAGAAACTGTCGTCAGCCAGCTTGGCCGGATCCCCGGCCACGATCTCGATGCCAAGCGGTTCAGCTCGTGTTCTGACCACATCGATGGTTTGTGGGTGGCAGAACTGCGATACCAGAAAGCGGCGACTGCAGACACGCGCTACCCGCTGGCAGAAGGCCATCGCCTCGGCGGCGGCAGTCGCTTCATCAAGCAGGGAAGCATTGGCGATCGGCAGGCCGGTGAGGTCGCTGATCATGGTCTGAAAGTTGAGCAGCGCTTCCAGCCGTCCCTGTGAAATCTCCGCCTGATACGGTGTGTAGGCGGTGTACCAGGCAGGGTTCTCCAGCAAATTGCGCTGGATGACAGCCGGCAGGTGGGTACCGTAATAGCCCTGTCCGATGAAGCTGCGGCAGAGTTGGTTGCGGCTGGCGATACGGTGCAGGGTTGCCAGCGCGTCGGCCTCGCTGCATCCCGGTCTGTCCGGTAACACACTGGTATCTGCGATACCCGGTGGAACGACAGATCTGATGAAGGCCGGCAGCGACTCTGCGCCCACTGTCTCCAGTATGGCGGCGATGTCGCGTTGCCGCGGACCGATATGCCGTGACACAAAAGAACCAGAATCGATCAAGCTGCCGTGGTCGCCCAAGGTAAGTTACTCCGCGAACAATAAAATCAGGTCCGGGAGCAGGCATGAAGGGACAGGGGCTCCCGCAAAAGAGGTGTCATCCTAAACAATATCGAAGTAATTGGATACGACTACATAAAAATAAATCGATTGATTGGAGTGCAGGCGGGCCTGGTTACATTTCCGTAATCGTTGACACCGTTGTCAAGTCGGGCCAAAGTTGTAGCTCTGCTCCTGTGCTGAACTGGACGTTGGCAGCGCCAGTGCAAGCCAGGGCGTTCTTTGTTTGATCAACCACACGCAGATAAGCGACACGGCGGGTATGACGGATCGGACCATCAGCCCAGAGTTCGCCGTCAGCCGTGCGTCCGGCGGTGCGCCTGAGCGTTGCAAGGCGGTGCGCCTGGATTTGCAAAATGGATCATGGGGTCGAGATGAAAACAGAGCGTAAGCCGGGGGGTTCGCTGATGCGAGCAGGTCAAAATATCCGGCTGTGGGCGACCGTGCCATTGCTGCTCGGGCTGGCCGGTTGTGGCGAACAGCAAGAGCCGGCCAGCAGTGCGCCTGCTCAGTCCGCGGATTCCCAGCCGGCTCTTACGACGCGCTCGGTGCCCATCATTACAGTCGATGGGTTCAACTTTCGCGATCTCAATCGCAATAGCCAGCTCGAGCCCTATGAGGACTGGCGCCTGTCACCGGCCGAGCGTGCGGCGGATCTCGTCAGTCGCATGACCGTGGTTGAGAAGGCGGGGCAGATGCTGCACGCCAATAGCGCAAACAACGCGCCGTTCGGCCAGCCGGCGACCGGCTATGATCTCGACCAGGCACGCGACCTGATCGTCGACAGGCAGGTAGGCGCACTGATCAGCCGGCTGAATACCTCCCCATCGCAACTGGCGGCTGCGCACAATGCCCTGCAGGAAATGGCCGAAGAGCGCCGGCTGGCGATACCGCTGGTAACCAGCACTGATCCGCGCAGTCACTTTCAGGAGACCGTGGGAGCCAGCGCCAGTGCTGGCGATTTCTCGCAATGGCCAGAGCTGCTCGGGCTTGCAGCCATAGGTGATGCCGAGCTGGTCCAGCGCTTCGCGGATGTCGCGCGCCAGGAGCACCGGGCCGTCGGGTTCTCGATGACGCTTTCGCCACAGGCCGATCTCGCGACCGAACCGCGCTGGCCGCGCATCTATGGCACTTTCGGCGAGGACGCTGAGCTGGCTGCTACCCTGGTTGCCGCCTACGTGACTGGGTTCCAGGGCAGCGATGCTGGCCCGACGCATGACGGCCTGGCGGCAGTAGTCAAACACTGGGTCGGCTACGGCGCCGCGCGTGATGGCTGGGATAGCCATAACTATTACGGCCGCTATGGCCAGCTGCAGGCCGACCAGCTGGATGCTCATCTGCGTCCGTTTGAGGCGGCGTTCGACCAGGGCGTTGCCGCTGTCATGCCGGCCTATTCAGTATTTGCCGGGCTCGAGATCGATGGTCGCCCGGTCGAGCCCACTGGTGTCGCCTTCAGTAAAGTGATGCTTTCCTATCTCCTGCGGGAGCGTTATCAGTTCGATGGCATGGTGCTGTCGGACTGGGCGGTGACCAACCCTTGTGGATCGATCTGTCGCGAAGGCTTCCCGGAAGGCGTGAGGCCGACGCTGGAAGGCATCTCGACCGCCTGGGGGGTAGAGGATCTGCCGTCGCCGCAGCGCATGGCACGTGCGATCAACGCCGGTGTCGACCAGATCGGCGGCTCTGATGACCTCGACAGTCTGCTGGCGGCGATCGAGCAGGGTCTGATTACCGAGCAGCGCGTTGACGAAGCGGTGCAGCGAATTCTGGAGATCAGTTTTGCGCTGGGCCTGTTCGAGACGCCGTTTGTTGATGAGCAGCGGGCAGCGTCCATCGTCGGCCAGGAAGCATTTCGGACGGAAGCTGAAACGGCTCAGGCGCGTTCCATTGTTGTGCTCGAGGATGGGGAGCAGCTGCTGCCCCTGAGCGCGGAGCGGCACCCGCGTATCTGGCTGCACAACGTCAGCACCGAGGCAGCACGCGCGGCTGGTTTCGAGGTCGTGGAACAGCCCGGGCAGGCAGATATTGCCCTGTTTGGGATGGCGGCTCCCTATGAACAGCTGCACCCGAACTTCTTCTTTGGCTCAATGCAACATGAGGGCAGTCTGGCCTTCCCCGAGGACGATGCCGATCTGGCGCTGCTGCAGTCGGTGAGCGCAGTGGTGCCGACGGTGGTCTCAGTCTATCTCGACCGGCCTGCGGTGCTGACGCCGGTACAACCCCACGCAACGGTAATACTCGCTAATTTCGGCGTGTCCGATCAGGCGCTGTTTGCAGCGCTGACTGGGGCTGTGCCGCCCGAGGGTCGGTTGCCGTTCGAGCTGCCGTCATCCATGGAAGCAGTGCTGAAGCAGCGCCCCGACACGCCGGCCGACAGTGAGAATCCGCTCTATCCGCTGGGCTATGCCTGGCAGGCGGAATGAATAGCCGGGAGGCAAGGGACGATATTCATTGAGCGAGGTCTGCATGTCGTGATGGCTGTGGAGAAGGGTAGTGCGATGTGTGACATCCTCATCGTTGGCGGCGATGGTGATCTCGCCTATCGAAAACTGTATGTCGCGCTGTATGAGCTCGACCGCGCCGGCCAGCTGCCGGCCGGTCTGCGGGTGCTTGCACTGGCGCGCAAGCCGTTGCCGACGGATGAGTTCCCGGCGACGGCGCGGCGCCGCATCGAGCAGTACCGGAGCAAGCCGCTGGATGAGGCCGCATGGCGGGCTTTCGCTGAGCGCCTGATCTACGTTCAGGGCGATGCCACCTCGGCTGCCGATCTGATGGCGCTGCGCGAAAACTTTCTGCAGCAGCCCGACCGCGAGTTGGTGGTCTATCTATCGACCCCCGCCGCTATTTTTGCCCCGGTCTGTCAGGCGCTGGCCGGCGCCGGGCTGTCACACGATGGGGTGCGCATCGTGGTCGAGAAGCCGCTTGGCGATTCCCGTGCCGGTTTTCTGGCGATCAACGCTGAGCTGACCCGCATTTTCTCCGAGCGCCAGATCTTTCGGATCGACCATTACCTCGGCAAGGAGAGTGTTCAGAATCTGCTGGCGCTGCGCTTCTCCAATTCGCTGTTCGAGCCCTTGTGGAACCATAACCTCATCGACCATGTGCAGATCACGGCGGCCGAGACGATCGGCGTTGAAGGGCGCTGGGCGTTCTACGACGTGGCGGGTGCCTTGCGCGATATGGTGCAGAACCATCTGCTTCAGCTGCTCTGTCTGGTCGCCATGGAGCCACCGGCGCGGCTCGAAGCGGGCTTTGTCCGCGACGAGAAGCTGAAGGTGCTGCATTCGCTCAAGCCGATCACAGGCGCCGCGATCCGCGAACGCACGGTGCGTGGCCAGTATCGCAGTGGTGCGGTTCAGGGTGAGGTGGTCCCGGGCTATACGGAAGAGCGCGACGGTGGCGACTCGGATACCGAAACCTTTGTCGCGGTGAAGGCGGAAATCATGAACTGGCGGTGGGCAGGGGTGCCGTTTTATTTGCGTACTGGCAAACGGCTGGCGCGCCGCTTTTCAGAGATCGTCATTCAATTTCGTGAGGTTGCCCACCCGCTGTTCGGGGACAGTGGCATGCCCAACCGGCTGGTCATCCGGCTGCAGCCCGATAAAGGCATCCAGTTGCGGCTGATGAACAAGATTCCGGGGCTGGAAGCGGATATGCCGCTGCAGGAGGTGGCGCTCAACCTCTCCTATTCAGAGGCTTTCTCCGGCAAGGCGGAGGTAGATGCCTATGAGCGCTTGTTGCTGGACGCCATCAAGGGTAACCCGACCCTGTTTGTCCGCGCCGACGAAGTGGAGGCGGCGTGGGCCTGGATCGACCATATCGCGGAAGGGTGGCGGGCGAGCCGCTATCGTCCGGCACCCTATGTAGCCGGTGGTTATGGTCCCCCCGAGGCCGTCGCCATGCTCGCGCGTGATGGCCGCACCTGGTACGACGTGGAGTAAAGGGATGAGCTACGAATTGACACAATACAATTCGCCGGTCGAGGCTGCGATCTGTCTGGCCGGGCGTATTGAAACACGGTTACGGCGGGCACTGCTCGAGCGTGGCGTCGCCAGTCTGGTGATGTCCGGCGGGAGCACGCCGAGGATGCTGATGGAGCTGCTGTCGCGTGCCGATCTCGACTGGTCTCGCGTCTGGGTGACGCTGACCGATGAGCGCTGGGTGGCGGAGGACGACCCTTCATCTAACGCCCGCCTGGTGAGGACCTGTTTGCAGCAGCACTACGCAGAACCGCTCCGCTTTGTCTCACTAAAGACCGACGCCGCGGAACCCGCTCAGGCTATTGAGGACGTGTCGCGCCGTCTGCGGGACATGCCGCGACCGTTTGATGCGGTGCTGCTGGGGATGGGTGCCGACGGCCATTTTGCGTCGCTGTTTCCGCATGCCGATGCGCTGGCGACGGGGCTGAATGAGCAATCGGACGCGGAAGCGGTCGCAGCGATTGGCGCCGCCGACAATCTGCCGCGGCTGTCACTGACACTGGCTGCCTTGCTCGATTCACAGTATCTGTCGCTCCTCATCGATGGCGACAGCAAGGCCGAGACCTTGAAGGAAGCGATGGTACCGGGCGCGCCCGAGGCGTTGCCGATCAGGGCAATTCTGCACCATCCACAGGCTCAGCTCGATATTCACCTTTCGCAATAGGAACCTTGAAACTCGTTCCGCTTGACAACGTTGTCACAAGTCGCCAAAGTGCGCGCTGCGGTGCCCTCCAGGCGAACCGGGTTGTCCGCATTCCGACATAAAAAGTAATGATGAGTAGAGGATGATTCATGTCCGCGCCTGTTTGTGAGGGAAGTGTCACGCCGCTGGAGAAAAGCGGCAGCACGAACCGGCTGCTGCTGGCATCGGTGGTTGCGCTCTTTTTTATCTGGGGTCTGGCGACTGTCCTGATCGACACGCTCATTCCCAAGCTGAAGACGCTGTTCACACTCACCTACACCGAGGTGATGCTGACCCAGTTCTGTTTTTTTCTGGCTTATTTTCTGTTCTCGCTGCCGGCCAGCTCCATCGTGGCGAGACTCGGCTATGTGCGAGGCATTATCACCGGGCTGGCGGTCATGTCGGTCGGGTGTCTGCTGTTCATGCCGGCGGTGCGGCTGGGACTCTACGAATCATTTCTGGTGGCGCTGTTCGTGATGGCGTGTGGCATCACCCTGCTGCAGGTCGCCGCAAATCCGTTCATCACTTTGCTCGGGCCATCGCAGCAGGCCCACAGTCGCCTCACGCTGGCACAGGCATTCAATTCGCTCGGCACCACGGTCGGACCACTGATCGGCGCCGCGCTCATTCTCGGATCGCATGTGGCTGAGACACCGGATCTCTCGGCTATGTCAGCGCCGGCACTGCATCAGTTTCGGGTCGAACAGGCGCGCGAAATCCAGGTGCCGTTTATCGGTATCGCGGTGGTGCTCGGCCTGGTAGCTCTCGTGTTTCTGGCCTTTCGGAACGTCGAAACGCAGGCCGTAACAGCACCGGCAGCGAGCGGGCGCTCGGTGTGGTCACTGTTGCGCAATCGCCGGCTGGCGCTGGGCACGGCCGGGATCTTCTTCTATGTCGGCGCCGAAGTGTCCGTCGGCAGTGTGCTGATCAACTATCTGATGGAGCCGGAGACACTGACGCTCAGGGCCAGTCGTGCCGGCCAGCTGGTGAGTCTCTACTGGGGTGGCGCGATGGTCGGTCGGTTTGTGGCGGCGGGTGTTCTGCGACGGGTACCGGCTGGCCGGGTGCTGGCCATGTGCGCGTTCACCGCAGCCCTGCTTGCGACGACATCCTGGCTCGCCGTGGGCTGGGTGGCAGCGGTGTCGGTGATTGCCATCGGGCTGTTCAATTCAGTCATGTTTCCGCTGATATTTTCTCTCGCAATTGAAGGGTGTGGAGAGGACACGCCCCGTGCCTCAGGGCTGGTTTGCATGGCCATTGTGGGCGGCGCCATCGTGCCGCTGATTACCGGCGCGGTGGCAGATTTCTCGTCACTGTCCACAGCGCTGCTAGTCCCCGCCGCTTGCTACCTGTATGTCGCGTTCTACGGCCTCGGCGTGCAGCGGGGCCGGCTGCCGGCGCCGCAATGATTCGCCGCAGCGTAAGGGTGAGCGAGTGTCTGTTGAGGGCGGTATGTCAGTGGCTGTTCGAAACTGGCCAGTGTGTTCCGGCCAGGAAGTTGATGGTAAGCGGCAGGAGCAGAACATGAGTGACCCCATCTGGCTGGTGGGCGATATTGGCGGTACCAACGCACGCTTTGCCCGGGTGAGCCCCGAAAATGGACGGCCGACGCTCGCGTCCAACTTCTTCTGTGCCGATTACCCTGACATCGAAGCTGCCATTCGCGCTTATCTGGTACTGCAGGATCTGCCGCAGCCGGGTCGTATCTGCCTCGCAGTAGCGGGCCCAGTGGTCGATGGCCGCGCCCGGATGACCAACCATAATTGGGAAATTGATACCGCGGAGCTGACCCGACGCTTCGGCTGCGAAACTGCCGTCATCAATGATTTTCAGGCCCAGGCACTGGCGACGACGGTGCTGGAGGCCGATGAGGTTGAGTGGCTGATTGAACCTTCAGGTTCCTCGCGTTCGCCACGAAATCTCGGTGGCGTGCGGCTGGTAGCCGGGCCGGGTACCGGATTTGGTGTGGCTGCGTTACTCGCAGATGGCACCGTGCTGGCGTCCGAAGGCGGCCATATCGGCTTCGCGCCGACCACCGATCACGAGCTGGCCATCTTTTCGTTATTCCGTACCCGGTACCGCCGAATTTCTGTTGAGCGGCTGCTGGCCGGCAATGGTCTCGCCCATCTGTATTGGGCGAACGCCCGCCTCGAAGGGGTGGAGAGTACGTTGGATGCGCCTGAGGTAGTACTTGGCGCCATGGCGGGAGATTCACTCTGCCAGCGAGCTGTCGACGACTTTGTCGCGGTGTTGGGATCAGTGGCCGGCGATCTCGCGCTCACCTTTGGCGCCACCGGCGGCATCATGCTGGCTGGCGGTATGTTGCCAAAAATGCTGACTGTCATCGATCGTAGGACCCTTTGCGAACGCATCCATGACAAAGGACGGTTTCGCGATTACCTGGCCAATGTGCCGGTAGCGATCGTGGTCGCAGAAAATCCCGGCCTGATCGGCTGCGCGCTGGCAGCCCAGCGCGCAGATGTGACGAAACAGGCCGAGGTGTAGGGGCGCTCAGCTGTCTGAAGGCGCGCCCGGCGCGCTGGTGGACTGGCGCACGATCAGCTCATAATCGATCTGCATGACGCGACGCTGCCGCACGCTGGACGAGTCATGTCTGGCACTGGTGATCAGTTCACGGACCGCCACCTCCGCCATTTCCCGGATCGGCTGCTTTACGGTGGTGAGACTGGGCCATACCCGCTGAGCCAGGGGCGAATCATCGAACCCCGCCACGGATAATTCGTCGGGAACACGAATGCCCATCTGGTGGGCCTCGTAGAGGACGCCTGCGGCCATATCGTCGTTGGCGGCGAAAATTGCCGTAGGCCGCTCGCTCTTGCTCAGCAGGTTCTGCGCCGCCCGCTGACCTGAATCAAACGAGAACTGACCACGCGCCACCAGCGCGCGGTCCAGCTTGATGTCGTGATCACGCAGCGCGGCCAGGTAGCCTTCATAACGCTTGACAGCATCGCGATGCGACGGCGCGCCTTTGATAAAAGCGATGCGGCGATGTCCGAGCGAGATCAGATACTCGGTCAGCTCATAACCTGCCTGGTGCCCGTCAACCGTCACCGCGGCGCAGCCACAGCTTTCGTCGGCTGGCGTGACAGTGGTGTAGGCGATATTCTCCGCGTCCAGCGCTTCGATAACGCCCGGTACATCACAGACGGGCGGTGTCACTACCAGACCGGTGGGATTGCGGTCGCGCAC
>JAJUJZ010000185.1 GCA_029265075.1 Gammaproteobacteria bacterium
ACTGGAGCGCGTTTTCTTCAGTGATTCTGGCTCGGTGGCGGTGGAAGTGGCCGTGAAGATGGCCCAGCAATACTGGATGGGGCGTGGCAAGTCCGGGAAGTACCGCATTCTCGCGCCACTGTCGGGCTACCATGGCGACACCTACATGACGATGTCGCTCTCTGACCCGGTCAGCGGCATGCACGGACTGTTCGGCCCGCTGCTCCCCCGCCAGCTGTTCGCCGACAAACCCGCCTGCCGCTTCGACGAGCCGTGCGATGCGTCGCATCTGGCCACGATGCGCCAGCAGCTGGAGCAGCATGCCGACGAGATCGCCGCGGTGATTATTGAACCAGTTCTGCAAGCTTATGGCGGCATGAATATCTACGCGCCGGGCTACCTGACCCAGCTGCGCGCGCTCTGCGATGAATTCGACGTGCTGCTCATTGCCGACGAGATCGCCACCGGCTTTGGTCGCACCGGCCGGCTGTTTGCCTGCGAGCATGCCGGCATCGCACCCGACATCCTCTGCCTTGGCAAAGGCCTCACGGGGGGCTATATCACGCTGGCGGCGACGCTCTGTAACGAACGTGTAGCCGCTGGCATCTGTGCCGGTGAAGCTGGCGCCTTCATGCACGGGCCCACGTTTATGGCCAACCCGCTGGCGTGCGCCACCGCGATCGCCAGTGTCGAGCTGCTCATCTCCCAGCCGTGGCAACGCGCACTCGAGCGTATTGAAGCCGGTCTCCGCAGTGGCCTGGCACCGGCGCGAGAACTGCCCGGGGTGCGCGAGGTGCGGGTACTCGGCGCAATCGGTGTCATCGAGATGGAGCGTCCCGTCACCTCGCCGCGGCTGCAACAGGCGCTGGTCGATCAGGGCATATGGGTACGGCCGTTCAGCAATCTGGTGTACACCATGCCGCCCTACATCATCGACGATACCGACCTCGCGATGCTGACCCACGGCATGGTCGAGGCCCTGCGGCACAGCGCCGTCTGAACTGCAGCTGCGGGAGGAACCCATGATCGCAACGCTGGAAATCGAAGTAACGGGACAGGGGTTGCACGCTTTTACACCGCAGGTGGCAACGCTGGTGGATCGGGCCGGCTATGGCGAGGGGCTCTGTACACTATTTATCCAGCACACATCGGCCAGCCTGCTGATCCAGGAGAACTACGACCCCTCAGCGCGCCACGACCTGGAGCGGTGGCTCAACCGGCTGGTGCCGGAAAACGATCCGCTTTACACCCATACGCTGGAAGGCCCCGATGACATGCCGGCGCATATCAAAGCGGCACTGACCGCCGTCAGCCTGTCGATTCCCATTGCCGATGGCCAGCTGGCGCTGGGCACCTGGCAGGGAATCTACCTGTGGGAGCATCGCCACTATCGCGGACGACGCCGGGTTATTGCGCATCTCGGCGGCTGATCCCGCTCACTCCGCCGCCAGAAATCGCTCCACCAGTTTGTTGAACGCGACCGGCTTCTCGGCATGCAGCCAGTGGCCGGCACCGGCGATGGTTTTGAACTGCAGCGCGGGAAACAGCTCCTGCATCGCTTCACTGTGATCGGCGGTGATGTAATCCGACCGCTCGCCTTTCACGAACAGCGTCGGCCCTTCAAACGGCGTGCCCTCCGGAGCATCGCTGATCTCTTCGTAGCTGGCTGCAAGCGCGGGCAAATTGAAGCGCCAGCGGAAGGTGTCGCCTTCGCGGTAGAGGCTTTTCAGCAGAAACTGCCGCACGCCGGCCTCATCAAGATGCCGCTGCAGCTGGGCATCGGCGTCACCGCGACGCTGGACCTGACTGAGATCGACCGCCAGCAGTGCATCCATGACGTGGCGCTGTTTGGGCGGATACCGGACGGGTGCGATATCGGCCACCACCAGCCGCCGGACCCGCTCGGGATGCAGCATGGCTACCTGCATCGCCACCTTGCCGCCCAGGGAGTGACCCAGCATGTCGGCCTGCCCGATGCCGAGCCGGTCGAGCAGCGCCACCACGTCGCCAGCCATCCAGCGCAGCTTCATGCCGTCGCGGTGCGGTGACTGACCGTGGTTGGGCAGATCCACCAGCAGCACCCGCCGCGTCGGCTCGAGATGGCGAGCCACCAGCCCCAGGTTGTCGCCATCTCCGAACATGCCGTGCAACAGAATGACGGGCGGCAGCGACGAGCTCGCGCTCTGCCCCAGTTCCCGATAGTGAAGCTGCAGTGGCTCGTACTGCTCATGCCTGTTCATGTTTCGCGCCCCATGGTTACAATGCAGGGCTAACAGCATAACCCGTCATCAGGACTGACCGCAGCGCGGCCAGTCCTGTTCAGCCTGGATTTGGAATATGTCGCGCTTTTTTCTTGTCGTTCTGATCGCGGCACTGCTCGCAGGTTGCAGCAGCGCCAGTTACAGCCCGACCGCGTTCCCCTATGAGATCAACGAGGAACGCATCAAGGAAGCGAACATCAGACGCGTCATCATTGCCTCCGCCAACGTTTCCGGTGAGCCGACACGTCACCATCTGCAGCAGCCCGCTGCACGCATCGACCGGCTGGTGAAGCAGTATCTCGAGCAGAACGGCTATCAGGTGGTGGACGGTCACCACTTCGAAAACGCCTGGAATCAGGCCATTCGTACCTACGGCGACATCTACGACCCGACGACGGGACGCGTCGATGGCCCGACCTGGAACGCTGTCATGGTGGAAACGCTTTCGGCACTGGCCCAGCGCGGTGATGTGGATGCGGTGATCTTCACCGACGTCATCGAGCATGAGGTGGCA
>JAJUJZ010000121.1 GCA_029265075.1 Gammaproteobacteria bacterium
ACGATCAGACCACGCTGGCCTTTGCCGATCGGCGCGACCAGATCGATGACGCGACCGGTGAGATCTTCCGTGGAGCCGTTGCCGACTTCCAGCAGCAGCCGCTCGTTAGGGAACAGCGGAGTCAGGTTCTCGAACAGTACCTTATTGCGGCTCTGCTCGGGCTTGGTGTAGTTGATGTCGTTGACTTTCAGCAGCGCGAAGTAGCGCTCACCTTCTTTCGGCGGCCGGATCTTGCCGGAGATGGTGTCTCCCGTCCGCAGGTTGAAGCGGCGAATCTGACTCGGCGATACATAGATGTCATCCGGTCCGGCGAGATAGGAGCAGTCGGCGGAGCGGAGAAAGCCAAACCCATCCTGCAGAATTTCGAGCACCCCGTCGCCATAGATGTCCTCACCACTTTTCGCGTGGCGCTTGAGGATGGCGAAGATGATGTCCTGCTTGCGGGAGCGAGCCAGGTTTTCGAGACCCATGTTTTCAGCGAGGGCCAGCAGCTCAGGGGTGGGCTTGGTCTTGAGATCGGTCAGATTCATAGGAGATGAGAAGGTAATGTTGATGAAAATTGGCGAGCGGCATGCGGACGCATGCGCAAGGCAACACAGTGACCAGAGGGTCGTTCAAAGATTGGAGGCGAATAACCGGTCGGTTGTTATGAAGCTGTAGCGTCGGGAACGGCCGAACTCTAGCACTTGCGTTGCGGCTCGTCTACCGACAGAAACAACGCCAGAACTCTGCTCACCTGCGGAAACTCTGCCGCAGGTGATTGCTGAAAGGCAATTCGCGCGTCGCGGGCAGCTCTGGTAACCGGACGGGGTGTGGTGCTGCCACCCAGTCAGCGCTTAGAGCGCGCTGTTGATGAATTCGTTCAATTGCGTCCGGGAAAGCGCTCCTACTTTAGTCGCTTCACTGTTGCCGTTCTTGAAAATGATGAGCGTCGGAATGCCGCGAATACCGAACCTGGCCGGCGTATCCGGGTTGGCATCCACATCCATCTTGCACACCTTGAGGCGGCCGGCGAAGTCCTTTGCCACTTCGTCGAGGATCGGCGCGATCATCTTGCAGGGGCCGCACCAGGCTGCCCAGAAATCGACCAGTACCGGCAGGTCGGACTTGAGCACCTCGGCATCAAACGTGGCGTCGGTAACGTGAACGATGTTGTCGCTCATGAGGAGTCTCCGCACAGTGCCTCAATAATGAGGCTGACGACTGCGAACCTGGACCAAGATTTCCGATCAGAGCTTCCCCGAAGCCGGATTAATCAGCGACGGATTGTTGAAAACGGGAAGTTGATGCAGGACCGCGATGATGAACGGCCTCATCATAACACCGTGCGACAACCTGGCAAATCGCGTCAGGCCGCACTCTGTACTACGCTTGCATGACTCTGCTGTCCGAAACCGGGCTGCTAATCAGCCTCCGCGGCGCCCGACAGCCTGTCCGCCGTGGCAGAGTCGGCATCCACCAGACAAGGAAAACTGCCGGTGCCCCAGACCATTCAGCCCGATGCCGCCGTCCTCGACCTCGGCTCCAACAGCTTCCATCTGCTGCTGGCCCGCTGGCGCGCGACCGGCTGGGAGGCGCTCGCGCACCTGACGGAGAAGGTCCAGCTGGCGGCCGACCTTGGCCCCGGCGGCGACATCACTGCCGGGAATCTGCAGCGAGCGGGTGAGTGCCTGCAGCGGTTCGCGCCCCATCTGCGGACGCTGCCGCGCGAGCGGGTGGTGCTGGCAGGCACTGAAGCGCTGCGAGCGGCTTCCAATCGCGACGAATTCATTGCGCTCGCCACGCGCCTGCTCGGCCACCCGGTGACGGTGCTGGACGGGGTGGAAGAGGCGGCGCTGATCTTTGCCGCGACGGCGGCGGACCCGACAGAAGCGGCCCAGCAGCGGCGGCTGGTCATCGATGTGGGCGGCGCCAGCACCGAGCTGGCCAGCGGCAGTGGCGAGACGGTAGCAACAGCCGTCAGCGTACCGGCAGGCTGTCTGACCTGGCGGCGCTTCTTTGCGGCCGGTGGGCTGGACGCGGCGGCATTTGAAAGCGCTTACCAGTCCGCGCGCGAGCTGTTTGCGGCGCATCGCTCCATAGTCAGCAGTGTCAGCCGCGTGGTTGGCTGTTCCGGTACGCTGCAGGCGCTCGAGCAGGTACTGATGCGGCAGGGCTGGAGTCAGGGCGGCATCGATCGGGCCGCGCTGACCGAACTCCATCAGGCGCTGCTGCGGTTCGATCATATTGATGCGGTCGCCTTTGACGGACTGACCGAAAGCCGGCGCACCATCTTTGCCGCGGGCGCCGCCGTGGTGATGGCCCTGTTCGACGGACTCGGCATCGAGCAGATGACGCTCTCCTCCCGCTCCCTGCGTCATGGCCTGATGGACCGGCTGTGGCGTCAGCATGCCAGTCAGTCAGAGCCCACCCACCAGGTCGCCTGATAACGCTTCCGCAGGAGCCGGCCCTGCCGGCGAACCGCCGACACTTCTGCCGGGTCGTTCGCCTGCGGACAGGCTCCGGCACGGCGGGAATCAATCCATCGAGGGTGGCCGGCGCAGCTTTTTGATTTCGCCACGCTGGGTTTTGGCATCGGTGCGCTTGCGGCGGGCGCTTTTGCTGGGCCGGGTCGGCACTCGTGATTTGGGCGGGGTGGCGGCGGCCTGCAGCAGTTCGCTCAGGCGCGCCAGCGCATCGAGACGGTTCTGCTCCTGCGTGCGGTAGCGCTGCGCCTTGATCACCACCACACCATCAGCAGTGATCAGATGGCTGCGGCTGGCCAGCAGGCGCTCGCGCACTGCCGCTGGCAGCGCCGCCCGGTTCAGGTCGTAGCGCAGGTGGACCGCGCTCGACACCTTGTTGACGTTCTGACCACCCGCGCCCTGCGCCCGGATCGCCTGCCACTCCAGCGCGGTTTCATCGATCAGGTGATCGGTTTCATCGGTTACCACAGCAGCCCCAGCCGTTGAAAAACACCCATCTTACCCGGTTGCTAATTTTCGGGGCCCCGCCCGGGCGAGGCTGCGGCCGACGGGCCGCGCCAGAGCTGCCGCCACAGCGCACTGCCCGCCATCAGCGCGAAGATGGGCGCCCCCACGATCAGGTACCAGTGGTAAGTGGCAAACCGCCAGCCAATCACCACCGCCGCAGCCAGCGCGGGTTTGAGATAGGGCGTCAGCAACAGTGTCATTGCCAGTTCCACACCGCCGGAGCCGCCCGGCAGCGGAATCACGGCGCCTGCGGCGAGGGCGATCATCTGCGCCGCATAGGTATAGGCCCAGGGAATGGTCACTTCGAGGGCGCACAGCAGCAGGAAGAGCACGCTGTAACGGGCGATCCAGTGCAGTACGCAGAACAGCAGCACCAGCGCCAGCCGCCAGCGCGGCAGCCTGATCAGCAGTGTCATCCCCTTGCGAAATTGCAGCGACCAGCGCGTCAGACGCCGGCGCCAGCGGAGCGAAATGCCGGCGCCCCGCAACGCGTGTCCGCTGAGAATCAGTACCGGCCTGTAGTGGCGCAGCGCCGCCACTGCCAGCACCAGCAGCACCGCCAGCAGCGGGCCTACCAGCCAGAGCTGATCGCTGGCCAGCACCGGGTTGCGCAGCCCCTGCAGGCTGACCGCGAAACCGATCAGGGCCACCGTAAACACCAGCAGATCACTCAGCTGGGCGAACGCGTAGAGGGCCAGCGCGGTGGTGGCCGCCAGCCCGCGACTGGCTCCGAGCTGGGTGAAAATCACCGGCCCCCCGGTGCCACCCGGTGTGACACAGATGGCGAACTCGGTGGCCATCACCATCCCCAGCGATCGCCACCATGAGAGCGGCTGGCCGATGCCGCCGGTCAGCAGCGCCAGTCGCGTGGCGTTGCAGCCCCACGAGAGCACGATCAGCCCAAGGCCGGCGGCCAGCGCAGGCAGCGGCAGCAGCCGCAGACCATCCAGCAGCCGGCCGCCACTCCACAGAAGTGGCACCGCGATGCCGGCCAGCAAGGCGATAACGAGGGTGACGCTGGCACTGGCGCGTTTCATGAAAGCAGCTCTCGACGGCGGAGCGCGGTGGTTGCGGGGTAATAAGGCTGGGTTGCGAGCGCACGGCGCTCAGATACCGCCATAGGTCTCCTGTTCCGCCATTGCCGGCCAGGGTCGTTCGCAGAGCCGGCGATAGCGGCTCACCAGCTGTGCGACCACGGTGTCCCAGGAGAAATGCATTTCGGCATGCGCCCGCGCCCGCTGGCCCAGGGCGACCACATCGCGGCGGAACAGCTGCCGCACGGCCTGCGCCAGTGCCCCCGGTGAACAGCTCGGTGCCAGCTCACCACAGCTGGCGGGCACCAGCTCGGCAACAGCGCCGGCATTAATGCCGACCACTGGCAGGCCACAGGCCATCGCCTCCACCACCACCAGCCCGAAGGTCTCCTGATCGCCGCCATGCAGCAGGGCATCGCAGGCCGCCATGATGGCTGCCAGCCGGTCGACGGGCTGGAACGATTCAATCACCGTCACGTTGTCTGGCAGATGCGGCTGCGGACCAACGCCGACCAGCAGCAGATGGTAGCCACGACCCAGCAGCCGCATCGCGTCCAGCAGCACGGGCAGGTGTTTCTCGCGGGAGCCGCGCCCGGCAAAGACCAGCAGGCGGGCAGCAGCGGGAATCCCCAGCCGCCGGCGCAGGGTCGGGTCGGCATGGGCCGGATGGAAGCGCTCCAGATCGACCCCCAGATGCTGGTGCTCGACCTGTTCCAACCCCATCTGCAGCAGCTGGGCGGCCACGGTGCGGCTGGGCGCCAGCACCAGATCACACTGGCTGTAGAGCCGTCTGATATAGGTGCGGACGAACGGCTCCGTCCAGCTGCCCAGCCGCGAAGCCGCCAGAGCGGGCAGGTCGGAATGGTAGAAGCCGACCACCGGCACACCCAGCCTGCGGCCGGCGCTCACCGCGGCCCAGGCTGGCACATACGGATCGCCAAACTCGATCACATCGGGTCTGAGTGCGACCAGCGCCTCAGCCCATGGGCCCGGCCGCAGCGGAAAGCGGTATCCCTTGGAAAACGGCAGCGGCGGTGCCGGTGGTCGCTCCGGTCGCTGCTCGCGCGCGCCCAGCGCCAGTGGTCCGGGCACCACCACAGAGTGGCGGACGTCGGCCAGACCGGCCATGCGCTGCTGCTTCGCTTCCAGGTAAGTCCTTACGCCACCGCTGGCGTTGGCGTAGAACATGGTGGTGTCGACAATATGCATTCGGGGTCCGCTTCCTGTCACAGGCACGCTCTATCCCATCCGTGCTGCTTTGACAGCAGTTTGTTTCTTGGTTGCGTCATACGGCTGTGATTTCGCCGTCGGATTCATGATGTTGCGGGACCGTGATGCCAACCCGGCCGCAACTGCGGGGATCAGTGGTTGACACGTCAGCGCAGATTTTTAACCCTTCAATGATTTTTCGAGCGACCAGGTGGTATTTGTTGTGACCCTGCTACCGACCCCGTCCCGATCTCCGGCTTTTCTGCGTTCGCTGCTGGGCTGCGCGCTGATGGCGCTGCTTCTCATCGCGGCCGACGCGGCACAGGCGGCGCATTACATCCGCGATGTGGTTTATGTGCCGCTGCGCAGCGGCCCCACCTCACAGCATCGCATCCTCGACAACCTCAAAAGCGGCGACCGGGTGCAGGTTGTGGAAGGCGATTTCGCTACGGCCGGGCCAGCCGACTATCTGCGGGTGACCACCGCCGAAGGCACCAGCGGCTGGATCGAAAAGCAGTATCTGGTCAGCGAACCGGTCGCCAGACAGCGGCTTGACGCTGTCGAGGCTGAGCTGGCACTGGCCGAACGCCGTAATAATGAGCTGCAGCAGCAGCTGAAGGCACTGTCGAGCGACCAGAATGCCGCTGCCAGCGAGCTGGAGCGGCTGCGCGAGACTGAAAACGAGCTGCGGGAAGAGCTTGAGACGGTGCGCGCTGCCTCCGCCGAAGGGCTGCGCCTGCATGCTCAGCACCAGCAGCTCAGCGCCAGCAATGCGGAGCTGGCCGAGCAGAATGCCGTCCTGCGGCAGGAGAACGATGCGCTCAGGGGGCAGCTCCAGAGTGATGAGTTCATGCATGGTGCCTACGCCGTCGGCATCGGTGCCGTGCTGGCGCTGATCATCCCGCGCCTCTGGCCACGACGGCGGCGCAGCGAGTGGATCTGACTCAGCTGTAATTTTTGCGCCGGAACTGACGCCGACGGCATGGCATCCAAGAAGGCCAAGCCTGCGAGAGGGGTGCGTCATGCCCAAAGCAATCGTAAAAGCCTTGCTCGATGCCGAGCCGGTGCAGACCACCGTTCAGGTAGATACTGAGCTCAACCTGCCAGCCCAGCAGAAACAGGTGCTGCGGGAAGCCACCGCCTTCCTCGCGCCGGAGAAGACAGCACTGGTACTGGGCGATGAAGAGAGTCCCGTCGATTACGCCACCCGGATCGGCTATACCAAGTTCGAATATACCTATGAAGAAAACGGCCGCCAGGTGGTAGTTGATGTGCTGGATCCCGCCAGGGCGGTATAACGCCCTGACGGGTGGCGTCGCGCTTAGCCGGCGCCGAGGTGTTTGCTGAAGAACTCGAGTGAACGCTGGCGCGCCAGTCTGGCACTGTCGGCATGGTAGGTTGCGCGGTGATCGCAGTTGAAGCCGTGGTCGGCATCGTCATAAACATGCACGATCACTTCCGGATGCTTCGCACGGATGCCGTCGTGCACCTCGCTCGGAATCATTGAGTCCTTGCCGCCGAAGTGGCACATCACCGGACAGCGCGGCTGCTC
>JAJUJZ010000126.1 GCA_029265075.1 Gammaproteobacteria bacterium
CATGCGGTTCAGCAGTGCGCTGACCACGTCCGCCGCACCGTGCTCGCCCTCCAGATCCCTGGCAGCTGCCCGATTCCTCTCAGCCCTGAGCGATACAACTTTTGAGTTCTCACTGGCCATACCAACGTCCCGATTACCCGCGCTGATGAGCGCGACCCACGTAAAAAAGCTACTGCCGCACCTGAAAGCGTACCAGCGGATCAGCAAAGGACGGTGGCAATTGCTGGGTTCTTGACGCCCATCACACCCTGAGCGGGAACCGAGCTGTTTATAAGAACACAATCGGGCGGGGCGGCTTTAATCCGCCTGTTTTAGTTATAAGGGGCCGGGGAGCCGACCCGCCCTCTGCCGGAAGCAGGTGGTAAACTGCGCCCTTTTCCGACCAGGTTCTGCCCTATGTCACGTCCTTCCATTACCCCGTCCCTGCAAGCCGATATCGATCGCGCTGTGGCAGCGGCGCTCGCCGAAGATATCGGTTCTGGCGACATCACGGCCGAGCTGATCCCGGCGACCACCATGGCGCGCGCCAACGTGATTACCCGCGAAGAGGCGATCGTCTGTGGCCGGCCCTGGGTTGAGGCTGTGTTCCAGCAGATCGATCCGACGGTCGTTATCGAGTGGCAGGTTGAGGACGGCGACCAGGTAGCGTCGAACGACGTGCTTTTTACCCTGACCGGCCGCGCCCGCAGCCTCCTCACCGGCGAGCGTACGGCCCTCAATTTCCTGCAAACGCTGTCCGGCACCGCCACTACGGCCTACCATTACGCCCAGCTGGTCGCCGGCACCGGCGTGCGGGTGCTCGACACGCGCAAGACCATTCCCGGCCTGCGAACAGCTCAGAAATACGCGGTCGCCTGCGGCGGCTGCTACAACCACCGCATCGGCCTCTATGATGCATTTCTGATCAAAGAGAACCACATCGCCGCCTGTGGCGGCATCGCCGAGGCAGTAGCGACCGCGCGCCGGCTGCATCCCGGCAAGCCGGTCGAGGTTGAAGTCGAGAATCTGACCGAGCTGGAACAGGCCCTGGCAGCAGGCGCCGATACCATTATGCTGGACGAGTTCTCGCCGGCTGATGCCCGGCGGGCAGTAGAGCTGGTGGCCGGTCGCGCCGCCATCGAGATCTCCGGCAACGTGTCGGCCGATACCCTGGCCGCGATTGCCGCGATCAGGCCGGACTACGTCTCGTCCGGTTCGCTCACCAAACATCTGCGCGCCATCGACCTGTCGATGCGGCTGGTCGAGGAGTGACCGGCGCGTCCCTCAAGGAGTAGCAATGAAGCTCTATTCGTGGAACGTCAACGGCATTCGGTCGGTACTGCGGAAGGGCACCTTCCAGCAGTTCATGGCCGAGCACCAGCCCGACGTTGTCTGTCTGCAGGAGACCAAAGCTGAGCGCGGGCAGGTCGAAATCGATCTGCCGGGCTACCACGAGTACTGGCACTCCGCCGTCAGAAAAGGCTATTCCGGCACTGCCATCTTCACGCGCGTCGAGCCGCTGGCGGTGGTAAACGGCTTCCCTGCGGAGTTCACCGAACGGTTCAACTTCGCCGATGAGCTGGCCCGCGACGCCAATGACGAAGGCCGCGTGATCACCGCCGAGTTCGAGGAGTTCTTTGTGGTGACGGTCTATACCCCCAACGCGAAGGAGGACCTCAGCCGCCTGCCCCTGCGGGCCGAGCACTGGGATCCGGCATTCCTCGCTTATTGCAAGCAGCTGGAAGAGCGCAAGCCGGTAATTTTCTGCGGCGACCTCAACGTCGCCCACACCGAGCTCGATCTGGCCAATCCGAGGCCCAACCGCGGGAAAAAAGGGTTCACCGACGAAGAGCGCGCCGGTTTCCAGGCATTCATCGATGCCGGTTTCGTCGACACACTGCGTCTCTTCAAGGAAGGGAACGGCCATTACACCTGGTGGAGTCACTTCGCGCGTTCCCGCGAGCGCAACGTCGGGTGGAGGATCGATTACGTGCTGGTATCCGAGTCACTCCGGGAGCGCGTGCTGGCTGCCGAGATCCACGCTGATGTGATGGGCAGCGATCACTGTCCGGTCAGCATCACCCTCAGGTAAGGTCTCGCTGGAGATCGAAGAACGCCTGGTTGTCACGCAGCAGGGTCGCCGCATCCCTCAGCGCGCCAGCCATCGACGGATAACGCGCCTGCAACCGCCCCGCCGCCCGATCAAGCCCCGCTGCTGCTGCAGCAGGCCGTCTGCCAACCCGGGTCAGGCGCCCCAGCGCCAGCCGCACTGCCCGCTGCTCACCCGCCGCCAGTGACTGTTCCTTCAGCAGTGCCCGCAGGCGCATCGCCATCTGCCCCAGCTCCAGCACCGCCAGACAGCCGTTGACGACTTTCGGCACCGCATGGCCCAGCTTGCTGTTCCAGTGCACCAGCTTCATGGCGCGGTGGTAGAGGCGCGCCTGCCATACCTGTTCCCGGAATGCCGGCAGGCTGGCGTTGGCGATAATGCGCAGCTCACCAATCATCATCCGGCGCAAGCGCTGCCAGCGGCGCTCGGCATCGGTGGGAAACGCCACCTTGAACGCGATCCAGGCCAGTACCGGGCCGGTGACGACCGCCAGCGCCACCGCCACCGATTCGAGCGGCGAACTGGTCAGCGGCAGCGACGGCTGCAGCAACAGCAGCAGGATCATGGTGTAATCCATCGCGCCCCACATGGTGCGGCGATGCGCGATGGGTATGACGCCAAGAAAAATCAGCGGCATCATCAGTAGCACCAGCCCCAGCTCACTGCTGGCGTGAGGCCAGAGCAGCCAGCGACACGCCAGCGCCGCCGATGCTCCTATCGCCTGCCAGAACAGGATATTCCGCATGATCCACGCGGGGTTCTCGTAGGTGGAGAACAGCGTCACCATTACCGACGTACCGAGCATGACGTAAGCACCGACGGGCTCGCCACTCAGGGCCCAGCCGCCCCCGATCAGCAGCAGCAACCCCGCTGTACGCACAAACACGTGGCGCGCATAGACCCAGTCACGGTGTGCCGCAACCCGCGGTGTCAGACGGGCAGAAACCTCCTCGCGCCCGGCATCGACCGCACTGCAGCGATCCACTGCCAGCGTCAGCGCCTCGACCGCCTCCGCCAGATCGCTGTCGACATTTTCCAGGATCGGTTTCACCCCCAGCGGACAGGGATGGGATGGATCCTCCAGCGCGGCGGCCAGTGCCTTCACCACCGCTGCCGCTTCGGCATCTTCGATCGCCGCATGCCGGGGATGCCTGAGCCACAACATCAGCTCCATCTGGGCCGCCAGTGCAGCATGCAGCGCATGGGCTTCACGCCGCGCCCGCAGTGACCCTGCGCCGTAGGCATCAAGCCCCTCTTCCAGCCCGGCAATCTCGGAGACCAGGCCGTCAAGGTCAATCAGGCGGCCGGTCTGCCGGCCCGCCAGCCGGGCCGCGAGTGCGTGCAATGTGGCGGAGCCTGTGCGCATCACGGCACGGCGCAGCTCTCCCCGGTCCGTACGGGGGCTCAGCGCCATCCCCACTATCACCGCTACCGTCACGCCCAGCAGAATGGTAAGCAGGCGATCGATGCCGAGCGCGAAGATTGTGGTGCCCGGACTCGATCCCAGCAGCGCCACCATGGAGGCGGAATAGCCCGCCAGCAGTGTGCCGTAGGCAACCAGCCCCCGCAGGACGTTACCGGCGGCGGCGCAAGTCGCCACCCACAGCGCCAGACCACACGCCAGCAGCAGCGTGTGATCGCCGGCCGCCAGCACGAACAGCACGCCCACACCGGTGCCAACCACCGTACCAGCAAACCGGAACAGGCTTTTTTCGAGCAACATGCCCCGCGCTGGCTGCGAGGCTGCCCACACCGTCATGGCGGCCCACTGCGGATGCTCCAGACCGGCCAGCCAGGCAAGCAGCAGTGCAGCGCACGAACCGAGTGCGCAGCGCAGGGCAAAGCTCAGACGTTCCCAGTCGAAGCCCAGCGATGTCAGTTGCTCACGCAGCACCATCAGGACGAACCACCTCCCGTCAGCCGGGTCTGCAGCCGGCCGAGTGCGGCCAGGATCACCTCCAGCTCATCGTCACCCAGATCACGCAGCAGCTCTCGCTCTACCGCCAGCACCGTCTGGCGCAGCTCGGCAGCAGCCTGGAGGCCGCTTTCGGTCAGAAACAGCCGTTTGGCGCGCCGATCCGTGCCATCTGAGCGCCGTTCCAGATGTCCCCGCTCTTCCAGCCGGTCCACCAGTCGCACCAGCGACGAGCCGTCGATACCGACACGTTCCGCGAGTTCCTTCTGAGTCAGCCCACCCCCCGATTCGTCGAGATGAATGAGGCTCACCCAGCTGATATCGCTGAACCCCTGCTGAGCCAGGCGCTGGTCCAGCACACGGCGCCACAGGCGGGCGACACTAGAAAAAACCAGCCCAAACTGTTCTCTTGGACAAGACATTAAAGCAACCCAAATAAGTTGAATTCAATCTATTTGGTTAACAGCTTACCTGTTCAGGTGCTAAATGGCGAACAGGTTGGATTTCAGGGGACGCTCAAAGCGTCCATTCTGCTCGGGGGACAGACCAGATCCTGGCCTATAGCTCGTCGCGCACGCGTATAAAAACCGGGAAACGAGGCAGTCCTCTGGAGGTCAGACCGTAGAACTTGTAGGTGACCAGGCTACCCAGCGGCGGCGGGTCCCGGCGCTGGCAATCGGTCAGCCCGCTGCCGATCCGAAACCGGCGCCCGTCGGGCGTCTCAAGTTCCAGCGCTCCCACCAGTCCCGCATATTTACCGCGACCTGGTGCATATCCGATCACCACCGCTTCCGCATCATCGTGCCGCTTCACCTTGAGCAGACTGGCCGACCGGCCGGGATGATGCGGTGCCGTGCCGAGATGGAGCATCAGCCCCTCCCCACCCTGGGCAACGGTGTCGTCCAGCAGCTGCATCAGCGTCGCGTGATCAGACACACGCTGCTGGGCAACCACTGCGACATGCGGGACATCAAGCGTGTCGACCAGCACCTGCAACCGCCTGAGCCGTTCCGAAAAGCTGCCGGGCGCGCCGGGCAGGTCGAAGAGCTGATAAGTGACCTCGCGCCACCGCTGGTGATCGGGCTGCAGTGCCCGCACGATCCCGGACAACTCATCAAAACGCCCGCGCCCCAGCCACAGTTCGCCGTCGAGTGGAATCCCGGCCGGCAGTGCAGCAGTGAACCAGCGCGGCGCATTGATGGGGTTTCCGTTTCGGGACAGGAGCTGCTGCCCATTCCACCAGGCGCGGACTCCATCGAGTTTTTCGCTGACCCAGTACTGCTCCAGGTCCACACCAGGGCGATAGCGCTCGGCGAGCTGCAGCGGAGGCGGCTGCGCCGCTGCTAAAACCGGGAACAGGAAGCAAAGCGCTGCTATAAGGACGCGACCACGCTCAGAAAGACGCAGCCAGCGCAACGAAGTGAACATCGGTGCCCTCCCTGGCGCCGAATTCCTGCTGATCGCAGGAGTATTACCGGATCATCAGCACGTCGCAGTCAACTTCCGTGATGATGCGCTCAGCAGTGGTGCCCCGCCAGCGAGTGGCACGGTTCCGGGTACCCAGCACCAGCACATCCGCGCCAATCTCCTTCGATACCCGGGCCAGCACCTCGTGCGGCGTACCATGCTGGATGTGCACACGCGAGGAATCGACGCCGCTTCTCTGCAGCAGCTCGGTACGGTCCGGGTAATTGAGCGAGTCGTCATACGCATTAACGATGTGCAGCTCGGCGCCATAGACCTCTGCCAGCCACTTGCCACGTGCAATTACGGCGTCGTTAAGCGCCTCATGGGATTCCTTGTGAGACTGCAGCGCCACTGCTGCCAGAATCACTTTGCGCTCCTGGACCGGGCTGGGCTGCACCACCAGTACAGGTACTTTGGCGGTGCGAATGACCCGCCAGATCGACTCATTCAGCAGCCGGCCTGTAGCGCGCGGTTTATTCTCCAGCGGCAGAATAATCAGCCGCGCCGGCAACATATCCGCTGCCCGCAGAATCGATCCGTACCAGTCAGTCGACCAGCTGATGCCAATGGAGTATTTCTCGCCCGCCGACTGCACCGGCTCAAGCACGGTTTTCTGCAACCAGGCATGGTTGCGCAGCATGGCTGGGTTATCGGCTGAGGTGTCGTTATTCTCCGGATCCACCGCCAGCAGGATTTTCAGCTCGCCCTGCTCCTGAGGAAAGTGCTCCCGGACACTGCGGCCGGTGTAGAGCGCGCGCTCCAGTGCCGG
>JAJUJZ010000026.1 GCA_029265075.1 Gammaproteobacteria bacterium
GACATCGCGTTGCAGAACATCCGCCTCCAGAGAAAGCTCTGTTTCACAGGTCGCTGCACGCTCCAGCTCGTCGCACAGAAATGCTCTGGCTGTGGCGAGTGCTGCAGGCGATGGCTCATCGCTGAGCAGCGAGAAATAGAGTGGTCTGACAGATTCTGTTAGTGGCGATGTGGCTGACTGGGACTTGGCAAGTGTTGAAAGGTCCATAGGCTCTACAGCAACGACTCTGTTGTTTCAGGTTGGGCCTGTTGCCGCTGCTGTAGTTCCGCTCAGGTTGCACCAATGGGCCGGTTGCTAACGGTTGAATCGATTGTCGATCAGCTGTTCCACTACCGACGGGTCTGCAAGGGTTGAGGTATCGCCGAGTGTGTCGAGCTCGTTGGCAGCGATTTTGCGCAGAATGCGACGCATGATCTTGCCAGAGCGTGTCTTCGGCAGTGCAGGTGCCCACTGGATGATGTCCGGGAGAGCGATGGCGCCGATTTCGCGACGACAGGCGTCGCCCAGCTCCTGCTGCAGCTGCTCTGACGGTTCGACGCTCTGCATCAGCGTCACGAATGCGTAGATGCCCTGACCCTTGATATCGTGCGGGTAACCGACCACGGCTGCTTCTGCCACAGCGTCATGCAGTACCAGCGCACTCTCGATCTCAGCTGTACCCAGCCGGTGACCGGAAACATTGATGACGTCGTCGACACGGCCAGTGATCCAGTAGTAGCCGTCCTCGTCGCGACGTGCGCCATCCCCGCTGAAATAGTAGCCGGGGAACGGTTTGAAATAGGTGTCGATGAGGCGCTGATGGTCGCCGTAGATGGTGCGGAGCTGGCTCGGCCAGGAGCGTTTGATGACCAGCAGCCCCTCACCGGCGCCTTCGATCTCGCGGCCGTCGCTGTCCAGCAGCGCCGGCTCGACGCCGAAGAAGGGCAGGGTGGCTGAGCCAGGCTTGAGCGTAGTGGCTCCCGGCAGGGGCGTAATCATGTGCGCGCCGGTTTCGGTCTGCCACCAGGTATCGATGACCGGGCAGCGGGATTCGCCGACGTCCTGGTAATACCACTCCCAGGCCTCCGGATTAATCGGTTCTCCGACTGTGCCCAGCAGGCGCAGCGAGCGCCGGGAGGTGCGCCGGACCCAGTTGTTGCCCAGGCCCATCAGCGAGCGCAGCGCGGTCGGGGCCGTGTAGAAAATGGTGACCTGATGCTTGTCGATTACCTGCCAGAAGCGGCTGGGGTCAGGGTAGGTGGGTATGCCCTCGAACATGACAGTGGTGGCGCCGTTGGCCAGCGGCCCGTACACCACATAACTATGACCGGTAACCCAGCCGATGTCGGCTGAGCACCAGTAGATATCACCGGGCCGGTAATCGAAGACATAGCGGAAGCTCATTGCCACCATCAGCAGGTAGCCACCGGTGGTGTGCAGTACACCTTTCGGCTTGCCGGTCGAGCCGGAGGTATAGAGGATGAAGAGCGGGTCTTCACTGTCGACGGGAACCGGATCGCATTCCGGTGAGGCCGCCGCCATCTCTTCGGCAAGCCAGCGGTCGCGTCCCTCCTGCCAGGGGACCTCTGCGCCGCTATGTCTGACCACCAGCGCGGTATGCACGGCCGGGCAGTGGGTCAGCGCAGCGTCGGCATTAACCTTCAGCGGAGTGCTCTTTCCGCCGCGCACGGCTTCGTCGGCGGTGATAAGCACTTTGCAGTCAGCATCGAGCAGCCGGTCCTTGAGCGCCTCTGGCGAGAACCCGCCAAATACCACCGAGTGCACGGCGCCGATGCGGGCACAGGCAAGCATGGCGAAGGCCGCTTCCGGAATCATCGGCAGATAGATGGCCACGCGGTCACCTCGCGTTACCCCGCAGGCTTTCAGCACATTGGCCAGCCGGCACACCGACTCATGCAGCTCGCGATAAGTGATGCGGGCATCTGTGCCGGGATCGTCACCCTCGAAAATGATGGCGACGTCGTCGGCACGTTCAGGCAGATGACGATCGATACAGTTGACGGAGACGTTGAGCTTGCCGCCCTCGAACCAGCGTGCCGCGCCGGCTCGCAGATCGGCGTCGCAGACGGTGTGCCAGGGCTGCTCCCAAGTCAGAAAGGCGCGGGCCTGCTCGCTCCAGAAGCTCTCGGGATCAGTGAGCGACTGCTGGTAAAGCTGCTGATAGCGGTCGGCATCAATGTGCGCGGCGGCTGCCAGTGCCGGCGGTACCGGATGATTGGCGATCGAGTGCATCGTCCTGCTCCGTCCTTGTCATGGCTCGATCGCCCTAAACTAACGCAAACGCAGCGGGAATGAACAGCTCGGCAATAAGAAGCGGCCCGGGGCGCGGGCCGCATGCAGCAGCCTGATCAGGCTGCCTGGACGGGGATGGCGTTGGCCGAATGGCTGACGCTGTTATCGGGGTTGCAGTAGATAAGGCGGGGCTTGAAGTCGACCAGTTCTTCTTCCGAATACATGGCGTAGGCACAGATGATAACCACATCGCCCACGTTGGCCTTGTGGGCCGCAGCACCGTTGACGGAGATCACGCGCGACCCTTCTTCGGCCCGGATGGCGTAAGTCGTGAAGCGTTCACCATTGGTGATGTTGTAGATCTGGATCTGCTCGTACTCGAGGATGCCTGCCATGTCCAGCAGCTCACCATCGATGGCGCAGGACCCCTCGTACTGAAGGACAGCGTGAGTGACTTGCGCTTTGTGCAGCTTGGCTTTGAGCATGGTTGCGTGCATAAGTAAATCCTGACAAAAGCGGCCGGCTCAGCCGGCAACGAGCATGCCCCAGTCCTGACTGGGGTTTAAATTCAAGGTCACATTGTCGATGAGGCGGGGCTGGCCGAGCCAGGCCGCGCCGAGCACGACAATCTGTTCGGTTTCGGGGGTCACTTCGCGCAGCGTTCGCGCATCCCGAATGGAGACATAATCCGGCCGGAACCCGGCCTCTGTCAGAGCCGCTCTGGCGTGCTCCTCGAGTTCGTCATAGTTGTCGAAACCACAGGCGATGGCCTCACGACACTCCTGCAGGATGGCGTGCAGGCGCGGAGCGATGCGCCGCTGCTCTTCGCTGAGGTAACCGTTTCGGGAGCTGAGCGCCAGACCGTCCTCGGCGCGCGCGGTGCCTACGCCAACAATGGTGACGGGAATGCAGAGATCGGCAACCATGCGGCGAATGACCGCTAGCTGCTGGAAATCCTTCTCGCCGAAGACCGCCACCTCAGGCTGTACGATATTGAGGAGCTTGGTTACCACTGTCGCGACGCCAGTGAAGTGGCCGGGGCGCGAGGCGCCGCAAAGCGTGTCTGACAGTTCGGGCACGTTCACTGTGGTGTGGGCCGCCATGCCGGCGGGATAGATCTCGTCCACGGTGGGGTGAAACAGGTACTGCACACCTTCGGCGAACAGCTTTTCGCGATCAGCAGCGAGCGTGCGCGGGTAACTGTCGAGATCCTCGTTGGCGCCGAACTGGAGCGGGTTCACGAAAATGCTGACCACGACCACATCGGCCAGCTTCTGGGCACGGCGCACCAGCTGCAGGTGGCCATCATGCAGATTGCCCATGGTAGGTACCAGCGCAACGCGCTTGCCGGCCGCGCGATCTGCGGCGAGGGCTGCTCGAAGCTGGGGAGTTGTGACCACTGTTTTCATATCACTCCACTTCCCACTCCGCTGCCTCAGTCCATGGCAGTCGTAGGTCGCAGTGATGTGTCATGCGTTACCCGAGGGCGACGCCCCCTTCAAGCTTTCTGCCCGTCTGTGCCTGGAGGTGGGCGGGAAGTATGCCGCAAAGGGGTCGGCCCGATCAACGCTACGGTAACAAATCGTTCATCAAGGTGTTACCGAAAGAAGCGTTCATGGTAGCGGGAGGCTATTCGTAACTCTGCTCGGGACTCGGAAATTCGCCTGACAGGACGGCCGCGCGGTAGTCACGGAATGCCTGCTCGACCGAGCCGGCGGTGCTGAGGAAGTTGCGCGCAAAGCGGGGCAGACGGGGCGACAATCCCAGCAGGTCGTGCATGACCATCACCTGTGAATCAGTTTCGTTTCCGGCGCCGATGCCGATCACCGGTATGGTGATCGCCTGCATCACCTGGCTGGTGAGGCTGCGCGGTATACACTCCAGTACCAGCAGGGTGGCGCCGGCCGCGTCCAGTCGGGTGGCATCAGCAACGATCTGCCCCGCCTGCTCGGCGCTCCGGCCCTGTACCCGGAAGCCGCCAAAGGCATTGACTGACTGCGGGGTGAGGCCAAGATGGCCGCACACCGGTATCCCCCGTTCGACCAGCATACGGACGGTGTCAGCCAGCCAGGCGCCGCCTTCCAGCTTCACCATCTGTGCGCCAGCCTGCATGAGCAGGGCCGCATTGGTCAGTGCCAGCTCAGGAGTGGCGTAACTGCCGAACGGCATGTCGGCAATGATCAGACTGTCCGCCGCGCCCCGGCGCACAGCCGCCACGTGGTACACCATGTCGGCCACAGTCACGGGCAAGGTAGTGGTGTGCCCTTGCACCACCATGCCCAGCGAGTCACCGACCAGGATCACCTCGATGCCAGCTGCTGCGGCCAGGCGCGCAAACGAAGCGTCATACAGGGCAATGGTCGCGAAGCGTTCGCCTGCCGCGCGCCGCGCCTGAAGGTCGGGAATGGTAATGGACGCCATCTGCTAGCTCCGTAGTCTGCTGATGAGGGCTGGCGTTCAGTCAGCCGGGCAAAAGGAACCGATTTTGACCAGCGTACTGCGGGTTCGCTCACGGTAATCCGTAACGGCTGAGCCGTCCGGCAGCCGCAGATCGGGTGCGATTTCAGCCAGCGGAACCAGTACGAAATCGCGCTCGGTCAGGCGGGGGTGCGGCACCGTCAGATCCGGTTCATCGATCACTTGCTGGTCATACAGCAGCAGATCGAGGTCAAGGGTGCGCGCGCCCCAGCGCTCCGTCCGCACCCGGCCATGAGCGAGTTCGATTGCCTGCAGCCTGCGCAGCAGCGCCATCGGCTCAAGCGTGGTATGCAGTTCGGCCACGGCATTCACATAGTCGGGCTGCTCGCCGGGGCCAATAGCCGGATTGCCATAAAAAGAAGAGATTGCGCCGAGCTGGGTGCCGGGCAGTGTACGCAGCGCCGCCAGCGCACGGCGCAGTTGCTCCGCCGGCTGCTGCAGATTGCTGCCCAGCCCGATAAATGCCTGCGCCATGGTCAGCGACTCCGCCGTCCACGCCCACGCCGGCGTCCGCCATCCCGACCCTGTATGGACTTGAGCAGCTGGGCGCGGGTGTTTTCGTCACCTTCCAGGTATCGGGTCCACCATTCACCGAGCCCGCCAAGCTGTTCGCCGGCTTCCTCCCGTAACAGGAGAAAGTCATAGGCGGCGCGCAGCCGCGGGTTCTCCATCAGGTTCTGCACCCGCCGTGGCTGGCGATTGGGCAGGCGCCACTGCAGCTCCCAGATTTCCCGGGCTGGCAAGCTGAACCGGCGCGGAATCGAGATATGCCGCTGCTGATCACTCAGCACCGTCGAGGCTGCCTGCTGCACCGCCAGCGGGACGGGCACGCCCTTCGCGACTTCGCTGTCAAACTCGCGCTTGAGCGCTGGCCACAGCAGTACTGCATATAAGAAGGCCGGGGTAACTGGCTTCTGCTGGCTGACGCGGCGGTCAGTGTTGGCGAGTGCCAGCATCACCAGTTCGTCATAGATGCCGCTCTCATCGGCCTCGATGGCATTGGCTGTGGCGGGGAACAGCACCGGAAACAGGTCGTACTCCCACAACAGCTCATAGGTCTGAGCAGCGTGACCCGCCAGGAACAGCTTCAGCGTTTCGTCGAACAGCCGCGCTGGCGCCACACCGCTCAGCAGCGGTGCCAGCTCGTAGATCGGTTCTGCCGTCTGCTCGTGAATGGTGAAGTTCAGCTTGGCGGCGAAACGGACCGCGCGCAGCATGCGCACCGGATCTTCACGGAAGCGTGTGGCGGGGTCGCCAATCATGCGGATGAGTCGCGCGTGCAGGTCTGGCACGCCACCGGTGTAATCGCGGACCGAAAAGTCCGCAGTTGTGTAGTAGAGCGCGTTGACGGTGAAGTCGCGCCGCACGGCATCTTCTTCAACCGTGCCGTAAACATTGTCGCGCAGCAGCATGCCATCCGCATTGCGTACCGCGACGCCGTGGGGCGCGCGCCGGCCTTCCGGCGGCTCGGCTTCCTCCGGCTCATGGCTGCCGCGGAATGTCGTTACTTCAATAATTTCCGGACCGAAGCGAACATGGACGATGCGGAAGCGCCGACCGATGATGCGGCTGTTGCGGAACAGCTCGCGAACTTGCTCGGGCCGCGCATCCGTGGCGACATCGAAATCTTTGGGGTGCTTGCCGAGCATCAGGTCACGCACGCTGCCGCCCACCAGATAAGCCTGGAAGCCGGCGCTGCGGAGACGGGCGATCACCTTGAGAGCGGCGTCGCTGATGTTCTTGCGGGAGATCGGATGATTGTCGCGCGGGATGATATGGGGCTCGAGAGCCGGGCGCGATGCATCCCCTTTGCGCCAAAGGCTGAGTTGGGGAACGCGGTTCTTAATGGATGACAGCCACTTCAAGGATGAATTCTCGTGCGAAGGGCAATGGGGTCAGCCCTAAATCCGCCGATTCTAGCACAAGGGGTGGAGTCAAGCTGGTGATGAGAAGGGGGAACGGAAAGGGGAAAGTCAGACTTTCCCCATCCAGGCCTCTCGGTCCCTTATTTTTATTTGGTGGGAATCATTTTATTTTTATTACCCATGATATTGCAGCTCTTGTGCCAATCTTAAAACGTCTTGTAAATCAATAGGTTGCTATGACCGGTGTACGGCGGATGCGGGGATATGGCCCCAAGTGTTACCTTTGTCCCCGAAAATGGTTACAGCAGCCCTATTTGAGTAACAGTGCACAGCGTTTTCTGGCTATCAGAAAAGGCGCTAACGCCATACGGGAGATTACGTATTCGTTATATAGCGCCCCCCGTGCTGCGGCGCGTAGCGCCGGCGCCAGAAGAACTGGAGGCAGAGCGGGGGTCAGGCGGAAGTACGGCCCGAACCACGAACGGCGGGGGCACAAAATGAAACGAGGCCGCAATGCGGCCTCCGGGGCATATAAGAAGAGGGCTCAGGAGGTGGCGGCGCTTTTGCTGGTTTTACGCCGCGGAATTCCCAGACGCTGCCGCCGTTCCCAGAGGCATTTGCGGCTGACGCCCAGTTTCTGAGCCAGTTCGGTTTCGCTCATGGAATCCTGATGCTCCAGCACGAAGCGCTGGAAATAGTCCTCCAGTGACAGATCCTCGTTCGGATCCTTGTCACTCTGCGCCGGCTTGCTCGACTGTTCACTCTTCTCGGTCGCGCGGGCACCACTGCCGCGCAACTGGCTGACATTGACCAGTTCGAGGTCGATGGCCAGCGCGTCGCTGTCGATTTCCTCACCCTCGCTCAGGATGACTGCTCGCTCAATCACGTTCTCGAGCTCGCGTACGTTGCCGGGCCAGGTATAGGTGGTGATTGCCTGAATCGCCTTCGGCGTAAAGCGCATCGGCTGTTTGTCGAGCGCGGCACACCGCTCGGCCAGCATTACCTCGGCCAGCTCGAGGATGTCACGACCACGCTCACGCAACGGCGGCAGTACCAGCTGCATTACGTTGATGCGGAAGTAGAGATCCTGCCGGAATTTGCCTTCATCACACAAGGCACGCAGATCCCGGTGGGTGGCGCAGATGAGACGCACGTCGACTTTCCGGGACTGAACCGAGCCGATCCGGCGGATCTCGTCTTCCTGGATAAAACGGAGCAGGCGCGCCTGCGCCTCGATCGGCAGCTCGCCGATTTCGTCGAGGAAGAGGGTGCCGCCGTCAGCCGCCTCGATGAGGCCAGTGCGGTTGGTGGTGGCGCCGGTGAACGCGCCGCGTTCGTAGCCAAACAGTTCGGATTCGATCAGCGTTTCCGGGATGGCGGCGCAGTTGACCGAAATCAGTGGTTTATCCGCCCGCTTGCTCTCCTGGTGGATCGCCCGCGCCACCAGCTCCTTGCCGGTGCCGGTCTCACCGTGGATCAGCACGGTGGTGTCGGTCGGTGCCACTTTCCTGACGTGCTCGTAGAGCTGCAGCATAGGCTTGCAGGAACCCACCATGCCGGCGAACTGAGCCTGGCCTCGCTTTGCAGTACGCCGCGGTTGTGGTGACGGGCTCTCTGCTTCGGTGGCCGCATGGCTGGCGATGATGTGCTGGACGCGCGCCAGCATGTCGTCGTGATCGAACGGCTTGGCGATATAGTCCACCGCGCCGGCCTTGAGCGAGTCGACTGCGGAGCGGACGCTCGCGTAGCTCGTCATGATCAGGACCGGGACATCTTCGGTTTTTTGCAGCAGGTCGGTACCAGGCGCTCCGGGCAGGCGCAAATCGCTGATGATCAGGTCGAAATCCTGCCCCTGGCACTGCTCCAGGGCGCCCTGAACCGACGTGGCTTCAGAGACTTCGAAGCCGTTGCGTTCCAACAGTCTCCGCAGCGCACTGCGGATGACGTCTTCATCTTCAACGATAAGAATACTGCTCATGGATGCCTCGCAGATATCTGCCGAATGCCACCAGCTGGGGGTATCCGATAGGGCACCTTACTCTGTTCAGTGGGTTTTTTCTACACACCGGTAACACTTGAGCACGGTAACCAGAGGTGGATCCGGGTGCCGAAGCCCTGCTCGCGGACCGGGCTCTCGATAAAAATTTCACCCTTCCACTCGTCCAGAATACCGTACACCAGCGCCAGTCCCAGGCCGGTGCCCTTGCCCGGATCCTTGGTGGTGAAAAACGGCTCAAACACCTGCTCCTGGTAGGTTTCAGGGATGCCTGAGCCCTGGTCGGTGACGCAGAGGTGGGCGCGCTCTCCTTCGATCGTGGCGCTTACCGTGATGGTGGAACCAGCCGGACTGGCATCGCGCGCATTGGAGAGCAGGTTGATGAAGACCTGCTGCAAACGCTGGTGGTCGGCCATGACCACCACATCTGCTGCGCATTCGTTACGGAAAGTGACTTCTGTCGCATCGCGGTTCAGTGTCAGCAGATGGATCGCCTCGTCAGCGCAGGCGGCTACGGCCACCGGTTCAGGCTCCGAGCGCTGCCGCTCGACGCCGGCGTGGGCGAAATTCACCAGCGACTGTACGATGCGGGTGATGCGCTGCGTCTGTTCGAGGATTTCAGACGCGGTCTGCAAGCTTTCCGGATTGTCGGTATCGTATTTGAGGTTCTGCGCCAGACAGGCAATGCCGGTCACCGGGTTGCCGATCTCGTGCGCCACCCCCGCGGCCAGCCGGCCGATCGATGCCAGCCGTTCACTATGGATCAGCTCTTCTTCCAGCAACTGGGTTTCGGTCATGTCTTCGGCCACAATTACCTGGCCATCGGATGCGCTGTCCGCGCCGAGGCTGTTCAGCGTCTTATGCAGGCTGATCCAGCGCCGGTGCCCCTCAGCTTCGATGCGTGCCTTGTGAAGGTGTGGCTCCGGCGACTCGAAGAAGTCATGCAGCAGTTTGTTCCACGGCTCCGGCAGGCTGCTGACATCGGAACCAACCACGTCCTGCCATGGAATACCCGTGAGGGTGACCATCGCCTGGTTCCACATCAGCACTTCGCCGTCGCGCCCCAGCGCACACAGGCCGATCGGCAGATCCTGCAGAGTCTGGCGATGGTAGCGGCGCAGGCTGTCGAGGTCAGCGGCCAGGCCGGTGAGGCTGGACTGATAGCGCTCGAGGCGGGCCTCGATCAGCGCAATATCCTCCGTGCGCTTGGTACCGCCACTGCGGTAGGGCAGCAGGCGGTTGACGATGTCGTGCGCCACGGCGGGCCCCATCAGGCCCGACAGGTTCACTTCCAGGCGGTTGCGAAGCCGTCGCATCGCGAGTGGGCGGCGATCATTGGGCGACAGTTTGAGTTCAGCCAGTGCGCGATTGACTTCGCGTTCGGCCGAGGCTGGGCCCAGCGCTTCGGCCAGTCGTTCCTTCATCTCCGTTGCGTCACGCACGGCCAGTGTATGGCGGGCCGGACGGTTGAGGTCGTCGAGTGAGCAGACCTCGGCCGCACTGCGCTCTTCGTCTGAAATTGGCGTCAGCAGGGAAACGACCAGGAAAACTACAGCGTTCAGGCCGAGCGACATGACCGTAATGGCGCCGCCGATATCGGCGCGCGAGTTGCCCAGCCATTCAGCGACCATGCCCATGGCCGAAACATCGCTGACCAGGGGCAGCAGGCCGACGGCAATCCAGACCGCAATGCCGGCTGCCATGCCCGCCAGCAGTCCGATGCGATTCGCGCGGGGCCAGTAGAGCGTGGCCAGAATGCCCGGCACGAACTGGAGGGTGCCGATGTAGGCCGTCATGCCGAGGCCGATGGCGCTCTGCCGCTGGGCCAGCACCCGATAGAGCAGATAGGCGCCCAGAATGATGGTGGCAATGAGCAGTCGCCGGATCCACAGCAGCCAGCGGTAGATGTTGGTGGAGGAGCGCGGCTGGTAGAACGGCAGCACCAGGTGGTTAAGGCACATCGAGGCCAGCGCCAGCGTTACCACGATAGTGGCCCCGCTTGCTGCAGACAGCGCCACCAGGTAGGTCAGCAGTGCCAGTGCAGGCGAGTCGAGACCGATGCCAAGTGCGAGCGGGAAATACTCCGGTGGCAGCGCGCTGCCAGTGGCGATGCCGGCCCACAGGATGGGCAGAATCGGCAGACTCAGCAGAAGCAGGTAGATCGACACCCCCCAGCTGGCGGGCCGCATGGTGGAGGGGGTCGCTCCTTCGGCAAACGCCATGTGGAACACATGCGGCATGCAGAGCACGGTGGAGAAGAACAGCAGCAGCTGGGAGCGCGAGGCGTCCTCGCTCATGGGCGCGCGTAGCCGCTCCAGCTGTTCGGGGTGGTTTGACAGCCACTCCTCAAGCGCGCCGAAGCCGCCGAATACGCCGTAAACGGCAGCAGCGCCGAGCGCCAGCATGACGATCAGTTTGAACGTTGCTTCAAAGGCGATGGCCGCTACCAGCCCGTTGTGGCGCCGTTCAGTGCCACGCCGTTTCGAGCCGAACAGAATGGCGAATACCAGCAGCGCGAGGCAGAACAGCGCCGCGAACAGATGATGCGAGCGGACCGGCTGGCCGCTCTCTGCCGAAGAGCGGGTAAGGACGGCGACTGTCTCCGAGACTGCCTGCACCTGCATCGCCAGTAGTGGCAGCATGGCCAGCAGCATGGTGAGCGAGACCACGGTCCCTGCAGCCTGACTGCGGAACCGGAACGTCAGCAGGTCGGCGACTGAGTCCAGCTGAAAATTGCGGCAGATGCGCAGAATCGGCAACAGCAGCAGCGGCGCAAACAGAAAGGTGCCCGCGACCCCGGCATAGAAGGAGAGATAGCCGTAGCCCGTCTCATGCGCCAGACCGACAATACCGAATACCGAATAGGCGCTGGCGAAAACGCCCAGTGACAGCACGTACACCAGCGGATGGCGGAAAACCCGTTCGGGAATCCAGCCCCGGTCGCCAGCGTGAGCAATGCCGAACAGCAGGGCGAGATAAGCGATGCCAGCCGGCAGCAGCTCAATCAGCTCAAAACTCATTATCCGACCGGCCGCGCTGGCTCCAGTAGATGAAGCAGATCATGAGGACCCAGATGAGGTAGGGACGGTACCAGGCGGTACCACCGCTCAGCACCCACTCCTGGATCGTCGGGGCGAACACGAACATCAACGCCAGCAGTAGCAGAAGCGTGGGATTGATGTACATGAGATAGGCCTCCCGGACGAGCGGCGGATAGTACTCAACGGCGGGTCAGCTTGCAAAAAGACGGCAGCTCGGAGGGAGTTCGTCGCCGGCCAGGGCGAGCCGCCGTGGCACCGCTTCGATTCGCCAGTGATCGACGGCCCAGCGTAGCAGGGCTGCAACGGAGCGGGGCTGGCGCGGGCGTTGCTGTCCCAGAAAGTCGAGCGCGGCCAGCAGATTGTCCAGCGCGGCCGCATCGTCAAGCGGCCTGGCAAATGTCTGCTTGCTCAGCTTCTGACCTTGCCGGTCGGCTATCACCGGGATATGGGCGTATCTCAGCTGCCGCAGCCCGAGCTGTTGCTGGAGATACTGCTGGCGCGGCGTGTTATCGAGCAGGTCCGAACCGCGTACGACATCGGTAACTCCCTGTGCGGCGTCGTCGATCACCACAGCCAGCTGATACGCCGGCAGATCCTCCTTGCGCCAGATGACGAAATCGCCGACGTCGCGGGCGAGAAGCTGCTGGTATTGCCCCTGTACACGGTCTTCGAACAGGCTGGGCGGAGCCGACTGTACAGCGAGCCGCAGCGCGGCAGGGCTGCCGGGGTCTGCCTGGGGCTGACAGGTCGCAGGATGAATGCCGCCATGACGTGCCAGCCAGCTGCGTGAGCAGTGACAGCGGTATGCCATACCATTGCGCTGCAGTGCATCCGCTGCGGCACGGTAGAGTTCCGTGCGCTGGCTCTGGAACAGCAGCTCGCCGTCGTGCTGCAGGCCGTGACTGGCCAGCGTGGCAAGTATCTGCCGGGTCGCGCCGGGTTGTTCGCGGAGGGGGTCGATGTCTTCGATGCGAACGAGCCAGCGACCGCTGGCGGCATGGGCATCAAGAAAGCTGGCGAGCGCGCCTAGCAGTGAACCAAAGTGAAGCGGGCCGGTGGGAGAGGGGGCAAAACGGCCGACATAGGGGCGGGAGGAGGGAGGCGCGATGGCCTCCCCGGCAGGAGTCGTGCTCAACCGTGCTCTTGCCGCTCCTTGATTTCGGCCAGCGTCTTGCAATCAATGCAGAGCGTAGCCGTGGGCCGTGCTTCCAGCCGTTTGATACCGATCTCAACTCCACAGGCGTCACAGAAGCCGTAGTCGTCATTGTCGATACGCTCGAGCGTGCTGTCGATTTTCTTGATCAGCTTGCGCTCGCGGTCGCGGGCGCGCAGTTCGAGGCTGAACTCTTCTTCCTGCGTCGCGCGATCGGCGGGATCGGGAAAGTTGGCCGCTTCATCCTTCATGTGGCTGACAGTACGATCGACTTCTTCCATCAGCTCGGCTTTCCATTGGCGCAGGATGGCGCGGAAGTGATCCTTCTGCTCTTCGCTCATGTACTCCTCGCCTTTTTTAGGCTTATAAGGCTCAAATCGGCTGAGCAAATCGGCAGGATTAGAACTATTGGTTGGCATCGCTAACGCCTCTTCCATACGACGGTAATGCCCAGAACCTCGGGCTTAGCCCGAGGCTCGCCGGGTACAAGCCGGCAAACCTACCAGATATCCCCGGACAGCGCTACAGGTGGGCGTCGCAGGTGTGGCATGGGCCGGGGAAGGGCAATAGCGGTACACTGTGCGCCTTGTGCCAGCGGTCAGTGGCGACCGGCAGAATTGGTTAAGGAGGTTGACGCAAGTGGAGCAGGCGACAAATGCGGTGATGGCGGAAATCACGCTCGAGAATGCCCAGCAGCTGCTTATCGAGGAGTCCTTTCAGCGCCCAGTGCTGATCGATTTCTGGGCGGAGTGGTGCGGGCCGTGCAAAAGCCTGATGCCAATTCTTGAAAAACTTGCCAACGAATATGCCGGAGCGTTCCTGCTGGCCAAGGTCAACTGCGATGAGCAGCCCGAGATTGCTGGCCAGTTTGGCGTTCGCAGTCTGCCCACCGTCGCCCTGATGCGGGAAGGCAAGGTCGTCGAGCATTTCATGGGACTGCAGCCGGAAGGTGCAGTGCGTCAGCTGCTCGAAAAGCATCTGCCGAAGGCATGGGATCTGCTGGTGCAGCAGGCGCAGGAAGCGTTGCAGGCCGGTGATCAGGGCACGGCTCTGACACTGTTGCAGCGCGCCTACGAAGAGTCTCGCCAGCAGGCAGCGATTGCCTTTGAGCTGGCGGCGCTGCTGATTCAGCTGCGACGGTTCGAGGAGGCGACTGAGCTGCTCGACAGCGTCAGACTGGCCGACCGTGATTCCCGTCATCAGGCGCTGGTGGCCCAGATCGAACTGGAACGTGCGGCAGCGCAGACGCCCGAGATCAAAGCGTTACAGGAGCGGCTGGCGGCGCAGCCTGACGATGCCGAGGCTGCTTATCAGCTGGCGCTGCAATACAGCCACAGCCAGCAGTATCGCGAAGCCATGGAGCTGTTGCTCGATCTGTTCCGGCGCCAGCGCGATCACGCTGACGCGAAAAAGGCGCTGCTGGACATTATCGCGCTGCTGGGCAACAGCGATCCGCTGGCGAAAGAATACCAGCGCAAGCTATTTGCGCTGCTCTACTGAGGTTCAGGACGGCTGTCAGCGCAGCCGTGGCGCCGGTCTGCGGCGCCGCGGCTCAGAATCAGAAACTGTAGACCAGCGTCACCGCCGTCTCCCGGTCAGCATGCTCTGTGCCGGTGGGAACGTTGTCGGTGTATTTCACGGTATAGGAAAGCTTCATCGCCAGCCGCGCGATGATAGTGGTCTTGATCGAGGTGGTAGAGCGCGACACCGTGTTCTCTGAGCCATGCTCCACGCTCAGGACCTGTTCGAAGGTGGCATTGTCGGTGAGATGCCATTCGAAGTCGGTCTGCAGCCGCAGAATCCCTTCGCGCTCGTCGTCGTCCTGGCTCGAATCTGCAATCTTCGATACCCGATAACCCGGACCGCCTTCGATATCCCAGGTCATGTCTGCCCGATCGATCAGGCGATACCCGTAACCCGCCGCGATCACTGCCTGCCAGTCATAGCCGCTGAAGCGATCATCCTCGTAGGATGCGTGCAGGAAGCTGTAGCTGCGCTCACCAAATTTGTAATCGATCTTGTTGCTGAGGAAGTAGCGCTCGGCGGAGCGGGTGTCGTCTTCGCTGGTGTTGAGGGCATCAAAGTGAATGTGATAGCGCCAGTTGTCGCTCTCCCGCTTGCTGTCCAGACGGCCCTTGACGGACGAAGACTCACTGTTCCCCGAGACGCTCACGTAACCGAATTCGATATCAGTCGACCACAGGCCGACAACATCCTGGGCGCTGGCAGTCAGCGGCAGGGCCAGTAACAGGGTGACGGGCAGTACGGGAAGCAGCTTTTGCATCAGGGGCTCCGGTGAACAGGCAGAAGGAACGAGCGAAGCAGGCAGAGATGCCTCTGCGGCGGGGCGCAATGGTGCAGAAGCATGGTGGTCGGCGTCAACCGGCTGCAGCTGGGTGCTATGATCGTCAGCAGGTCTCGCGACAGGAGCAGGTCATGGATCACCAGCACGTGCAGGAGCAGCTTGCCCGGCTGCGCAGTGAGCTCGACAGTGCCGAACTGACCGACGAGCGACGCGAATACATCCGCGCGCTCATCGCTGATATCGATATGCAGCTGGCGACCGGTCAGGTGCCGGATCAGCCGCTGCGCGATCAGGTGGAGGGGGCGGTCTCCGCATTCGAGGTCGAGCACCCCAGGCTGGCAGGCATTCTCAATAACATCATGATCACGCTCGGCAACATGGGGATCTGACCCCGCCTCCGCGAGGACTATTGAGTCAGCTTGAAAATCACCGGGATCAGGAAGTCCTGGCTGTCGTCGGGCAATCCATCGATCGGCGCGAACGGCGCCGCTTCGCGCACCGCATTCAGCGCTGCCCGGTCAAGCAGAGGCTCGGCCGACTGCAGTGTTTCCACTGACAGCAGGTCGCCATCGCGACTGATCACCGCCCGCATTACGACCAGGCCTTCGATGCCGCGCGACACCGCGCGACGCGGATACTCGACGTGCTGGTAGACGGTCCGGTGCAGGCCCCGGTTGTAATTTTCGAGCGCGGCCTGCAGGTCGATGGGCGGGGCGGCGGGCGGCGCGACGTCCGCGATATCGCCGGCGAAAGCCAGCAGCTGGGACTCTGCGCGCTCGACGGGAGCCGGTGTCGCCGGATCGGCAGGCGGCGTCTCTTCTCGCAGCGGCTGGTCGCTGCTGGCTGGCTGCGCGGGGGCCGGTGCTGCAGAGGCAGGGGCGGGCGCGGGCATTGCGGCCGGCGCCGCGCTGCTCTCAGGTGCGACAGACGGCGTGGATACCGGCGCTGGTGTGGCTTCCTCTACTGTGGCCAGAGCCGCTGGTATGGCCGCGGCTGCCGTGACTCTGATCTCCTCCGGCTGACTCTCCTGGGCCAGTTGCTCAGCGGCCGGGGCAGGCTCAGGGGCGAGGGTGGACCAGCTTGCGGTCGCCGCGACCCGCTCGGCAGTAGGACGCAGTGATTCGTAGCGCGCCAGCAGCTCGGAGAGCGGGTCACCAGAGGCCATCGCTGCCATATTGCGCTTGAAGTCAGAGGAAGGCGGCCGCGGCCCGATCCAGGTGTTCAGCAGCAGTTCGAACAGGGCGCTGTTTCTGGTCCGTATCATCTGTGTGCCGTTGAGGCTGACGATGGTTCGTCCCTCTTCGTCGAGATCAACGGCGAGCTCGTCGCCCCGCACCAGTTCATCCTTAATGAAAGAAGTGAAGGCGAGCATATCCATTAAATTCGCGTTAAGCGTTTTCGAATCGTTATTAATCAGTATGAGCTGATTCCACTGCTGAGCGAACCGCATAGCCGGCCACCGCTCGGCCGTGATCCGCATCGACATCCGCTTGGGACCAGGCATGGCCAGAAGCTGGCCAACATCGCGGGTCGGCATCTCGACATGTATTAAGCCCACGTAATATTCGAGTCTGAGTTGCTCGAATACGGCTCCGCCATTGATCGGCAGCTGCTCATAGGCGATGTCGGCGACCGAGGGGGTTGCTGCCAGCGCCAGCGCCAGCGACAGCAGGGCGTAATGAAGTCGTTTCATCTTGGAATACCAAGCCAATCCATTTGACAGGGCGTCAGCGCCAGTCGTTTTTATAGGTGTGGAATACCGGGGCAAAAGTCGCCGCGATATTCGGGCTGTCGGTAAAGATAGTAGAGATTCCGCAAGCTGCGTAACGCGCAGTGTGATTTCGTGCAGCTCCGGTTGCCGTCGGAGCTGCTGGTCGCGGCCGGAGTGCCCGTACGGCTGAGCCCGGTCTATACTTGCCAGCATGTGACCGGACGTCTGCTGGGCAAGCATGGCAATCCCGATTTTGATTTGCGACGACTCTCTGATGGCCCGCAAGCAGGTGCAACGGGCGCTGCCGGCTGACTGGGACGTCAAGCCGACCCTGGCAGGTAGCGGACTAGAGGCGCTGGCGGCCATCCGGGCCGGGCAGGGCGAGATCGTATTTCTCGATCTGACCATGCCGGATATGGACGGCTTCGAGGTGCTCGAAAAGATTCGCGATGAACGCCTGAAGACCGTAGTAATCGTCATTTCCGCTGACATTCAGCCAGCAGCGCAGGCGCGTGTAAAAAAGCTGGGCGCGGCCGCCTTCATCCGCAAACCGGTGACGTCCGAAGTGCTTGCAGCCACGCTGCGTCAGTACGGTCTCTACTGATCGTTACAGGTCACCCGTATGCCAGTAATCCCAGGCGGTGAACACCCGTTCGGGATACCACGTCTGGCCTGACGAACCGTTATATCTGGCGAGGGCGCGGGTCCAGTTGCCCTGTTCCCGGTCGAGGTAATACTTGAGGATCTGGCAACCGTAACGCAGGTTAGTGACTACGTCGGTGAGATTGTCGTTGCTGCGGCCGATCTCCTGCTTCCAGAACGGCATGACCTGCATCAGCCCCTGAGCGCCGGCGCGCGACACCGCGAAGCGGTCGAACCGACTCTCTACCTGAATCAGCGCCAGTACCAGATCCGGCTTCAGATCGACGCGGCGGGCTTCACGATGAATGTGGCGGAGCAGCTCGAGGCGCTCGGCAGCGTCCGGCATGAACCGCGCCAGGCGGGTCGACATGGCCAGCAGCCAGACCTCTGCATCGAAGCGGTCCTCGAAGCTGTCTGCTTCGGCAATTGCTGCGGTCAGCAAGGTTCGCAGTTCAGCGCGCTCTGTCTCGTTGGGTAGTCCCGCCGCTGCCGCCGGCAGGGCCGACAGCAGCGAGCACCAGAGAACCAGTGAGCGCAGCAGCTTAGCGCAGCGGTACCCGCTGCTGAAGGAAGGCAATAGCATCTGACAGGGCAATGTCCTGAGTCTCACTGTCGCGGCGACCCTTGTATTCAAGCTTGTTGTCAGCGAGCCCGCGATCGCCTACCACCACCCGGTGAGGAATGCCGATGAGGTCGATGTCTGCGAACTTGACCCCGGGGCGTTCGTTGCGATCATCCAGCAATACATCGTAGCCAAGTGCTGTCAGTTCGCCATACAGCTGCTCTGCAGCTTCGCGCACGGCCTGCGACTTCTGTGCATTGAGCGGCACAATAGCGACCTGGAAGGGAGCCAGCGACTCCGGCCAGACGATGCCGCGTTCATCGTGATTCTGTTCGATGGCAGCTGCTACTACCCGGCTCACGCCAATGCCGTAGCAGCCCATGATCATGGTCTGCTCCTGTCCGTTTTCATTGAGCACGCGGGCATTCAGTGCCTCGGAGTATTTGGTGCCGAGCTGGAAGATGTGCCCCACTTCGATACCGCGCCGGATCAGCAGTTTGCCCCTGCCGTCAGGGCTCGGATCGCCTTCGACCACGTCGCGCAGATCTTCGACGCGAGCCAGCGGCAGGTCGCGCTCCCAGTTGACCCCTGTGAGGTGGAAGCCCTCCTCATTGGCACCGCAGACAAAATCGCTGAGGTGTGCGGCCGAACGGTCCACAATCACCGGAATCGGCAAGCCGACCGGTCCGAGTGAGCCGGGTTTGCAGCCGATGGCTGCGGTCACGGCCTCTTCGGTGGCGAACTGCAGCGGTGTGGCGACGCCGGCCAGCTTCTCGGCCTTGATCTCATTGAGCGAATGGTCGCCGCGCAGCACCAGAGCGATCAGCCCACTGCCGTTGTCAGCGGATACCTCGGCCTGCACCAGCAGCGTTTTGACGGTTTGCGCGGGCGTCACGCTGAGCTGGGCGCATACTTCCTCGATACTCCTGGCGCCGGGTGTCGCCACTCTGGTCAGAGCCTGTGACGGCGCCGGGCGCGTACCGGCCGGTGCCACGGCTTCGGCCATTTCGACGTTGGCGGCGTAGTCGGAGCTGTCGGAAAATGCGATGGCGTCCTCACCCGAGGCGGCCAGCACATGGAACTCGTGCGAGGCACTGCCGCCGATCGAACCGGTGTCGGCAATCACAGCCCGGAAATCGAGCCCGAGACGGGTGAAGATCGCGCTGTACGCCTGATACATGGCGTCATAGGTTGCGTTCAGCGAGGCCTGGTCATTATGGAAGGAGTATGCATCCTTCATGATGAACTCACGGGCGCGCATGACGCCAAAGCGAGGCCGGATCTCGTCGCGGAATTTGGTCTGGATCTGATAGAAGTTGGCCGGCAGCTGTTTGTAACTCTGGATCTCGTTGCGGATCAGATCGGTGACGACCTCTTCATGGGTTGGTCCCAGACAGAAAGGGCGGTCGTGCCGGTCGCGCAGCCGCAGCAGTTCGGCGCCGTACTGTTCCCAGCGGCCCGACTCTTCCCAGAGCTCAGCGGGCTGCACCAGTGGCATGAGGATTTCCTGGGCGCCGGCGCGGTTCATCTCCTCCCGGACGATCGCTTCGACGCGTCGCAGCGTGCGCAGGCCGAGCGGCAGCCAGGTGTAGAGGCCACCGGCCAGGCGGCGAATGAGGCCGGCGCGCAGCATCAGCTGATGGCTGATGATCTCGGCGTCGGCGGGGGTCTCTTTAAGGGTGGCGATGAGCAACTGGCTAGCGCGCATGGGCTGTCAATTTTTCCCTGGAAGGCCAAAAATGGCGCTCATTCTACGATTTAAGCGGATCGCGCGTACAGCGGTCCGCGGAGCAGCGGAGGTTGAATCGATGTTTGTACTGCACAGCCAGCTGGCGAAAGACTGCACGGTAATTGGTGACCTGTCCCTCTGTCGCGTGCTGCTGATGAACGATGCGCGGTTCCCCTGGCTCATCCTGGTGCCGCAGCGCGAAGAGATCACCGAGGTGTTTGAACTCAGTGCCCTTGATCAGCGACTGCTGTGGGAGGAGGTGTCGGCAGTGGCCGCGGCACTGGCGGGACATACGCGGGCACACAAGATGAATATCGCGACGCTGGGCAACGTGGTTCCGCAGCTGCATGTCCACGTCATCGCCCGGCGTCACCAGGATGCAGCGTGGCCGGCGCCGGTGTGGGGGGCAGGCGCGCCCGAGCCCTATGACGAAGCGGCGCTCACTACGGTGGTTGAAGCGCTGACCGACCTGCTCGTGACGCAGGGATTGCAGCGAGCCTGAGCACCGAGCCGGTTCCCGGCAGGTGGGCCGTAGCCAAAACTCGCTTAAATATAGGTTATTTGTGCCCCGGGAGCGCCAAAACCCCTTGTATTGCAGTATTTGATCGTCTATATCTTGCGCAACGTCGGGTGCGCGCTGCGGTTTCAGCGGCCTTCGAGGTTGGCAAATATTTTCTGTGGTGACACAAAACACACTGAGGGATTAATTAGATGGCGACAAAAAAGGCTGCTCCCAGCAAAAAAGCTGCGGTCAAGAAAGCCCCTGCCAAGAAGGCGGTAGCGGCTCCCAAGACGGCAGCGAAGAAGGCGGCTCCCAAAGCAGCTGCCCGGAAGAGCCCCGCTATTACCGAGAAGCTGACCAAGAGTCAGATCCTGACACACATCGCCGAGAGCACTGAGCTGAGCCGTCGCCAGGTGGCGGCCGTTCTGGAAGAGCTGGAGTCGCTGATGGCGCGCTCGGTCGGCAAGAAGGGACTGGGCGAGTTCGTGCTGCCGGGTCTGCTCAAGATCACCACAGTCAAGAAGCCGGCTCGCAAGGCACGCAAGGGGATCAACCCCTTCACTGGTGAAGAGACGGTATTTAAAGCCAAACCTGCCAGCATTGCTGTCAAGGTACGGCCGCTGAAGAAACTGAAGGGTTTCGCCGAGGCGTGAGCCCGGGCTGCAGAGCAACGGCGCGGACCTCCGCGCCGTTTTTCGTTGTGGCGCAGCCGCGGCGATCAGGGCGGACGAGCGGCCGGACACTTGAGCTCAGCCGTATCGGCCCCATGTCGATGCAGGCGCGTTTCAGGTATACTCGCGCGCCTCATATGTCCGGCCTCCGGACCTTAAACCGCATTTTCGGTGATTTTTCGTCAGTTCGCTGTCGGAGACCAGCCATGCCTATTTACGAGTATCAGTGTCAAGCCTGCAACCACGAGCTGGAAGCTCTGCAGAAGTTGAGTGATGAGCCGCTGCGGGATTGCCCTGCGTGCAATAAATCGGCTCTGCAGAAGAAGATCTCTGCTGCCGGATTTCGCCTCAAAGGCGGCGGCTGGTACGAGACCGACTTCAAAACCTCGGGCCGCAAAAATCTGGCTGACGGGGGTGGCAGCGAGAGCAAGAGCACGTCCGACAGCGCCAGCACCACGTCCACCACTACAGCATGATTCGCGGGAGAGGGCGCCAGCCGCCCTCTCCCTGTTTTCAACATCCAAGATTTTCCAGGAAAGAGTTTCACGATGCGCAGCCACTATTGCGGTAACCTCCGAGACGAACACATCGACCACGAGGTCACCCTCTGTGGTTGGGTCGATCGGCGTCGAGATCACGGCGGCGTCATCTTCCTCGATCTGCGCGATCGCGAAGGAATTGTTCAGGTCGTGTTTGACCCGGACACCGAAGAGCACTTTCAGCGCGCCGACCGGGTGCGCGGCGAATATGTGGTGAAGGTGACCGGACGGGTCCGCGCCCGCTCTGGCAACACCGTCAACCCGGCTATGCCGACAGGCACCATCGAGGTGCTGGGCAAGCAGCTGGAAATCCTCAACGCGGCCGCAACGCCGCCGTTCCCGCTGGATGAGCACAATACCGTGTCGGAAGAGGTGCGGCTGCGCTACCGCTTCCTGGACCTGCGCCGCTCCGAGATTCAGGAGCGCCTCAAGCTGCGCGCCCGCATCACCTCACTGCTGCGTCGTTATCTCGACGAGCAGGGTTTTTTCGATATCGAGACGCCGATCCTGACCCGCGCCACCCCTGAGGGTGCACGTGACTATCTGGTGCCCAGCCGCACTCACCCTGGCAAGTTCTTCGCGCTGCCGCAGTCGCCCCAGCTGTTCAAGCAGCTGCTGATGGTGGCTGGTATGGATCGCTACTATCAGATCGCTCGCTGTTTCCGTGACGAGGACCTGCGTGCCGATCGCCAGCCGGAGTTCACGCAGATCGACATCGAGGCGTCGTTCATCTCGGCGGATGACATGATGGCGATCACCGAGGGCATGATCCGCGAGCTGTTCAAGGGTGTCCTCGGGATCGACCTCGGCGAGTTCCCGCGCATGCCGTACAGCGAAGCGATGCGCCGTTTTGGCAGTGACAAGCCCGATCTGCGCATCCCGCTGGAGCTGGTGGACGTGGCAGATCTGATGCAGCAGGTCGAATTCAAGGTATTCGCTGGCCCCGCGCATGATCCGAAAGGGCGTGTGGCGGCGCTGAAGGTGCCGGGCGGCGGCAAACTCACCCGCAGCCAGATCGATGAATACACGAAGTTCGTCGGCATCTATGGTGCGCGCGGCCTGGCCTGGATCAAGATCAACGAGATCGCAAAAGGCATCGAAGGGCTGCAGTCGCCCATTATCAAGTTCATGCCCGAAGCTGTGGTGCTGCAGCTCATGGAGCGCCTGGCAGTGCAGGATGGCGACATCATCTTCTTTGGTGCCGACCGCGCTCAGGTGGTCAATGAAGCGCTCGGCGCGCTGCGGGTACGCATCGGTCACGACCTGGAAATGATCGAGCGCCCGTGGGCGCCACTGTGGGTGGTCGAGTTCCCGATGTTCGAAGAAGACGGCGAGGGTCGTCTCAGCGCCTGCCACCATCCGTTTACTGCGCCGCTCTGCACACCGGCGGAGCTGGCAGCCGACCCCGCTGCGGCCCTCTCCAACGCCTATGATATGGTGCTCAACGGCACCGAGCTGGGGGGCGGATCGATTCGTATCCACCAGCGCGAGATGCAGGAGACTGTATTCAGGGTGCTTGGCATCGACGAAGCCGAGCAGCAGGAGAAATTCGGCTTCCTGCTGGATGCGCTCAAGTATGGCGCACCGCCGCACGGTGGCCTGGCATTTGGTCTCGATCGGCTGGTGATGCTGATGACGGGTGCCAAATCGATTCGCGATGTCATCGCCTTCCCGAAAACACAGACGGCCGCATGTCTGATGACCGATGCGCCAGGTACGATTGGTGCCGCGCAGCTGCGCGAGCTGAACATCCGTCTGCGTCAGAATGAGGCCTGAGGAGAAGCGGCAGCGCCTGCTCTCCGGGGCCGGTTACATAAAGGAGGTTCCATGGCCGGGCACAGCAAATGGGCCAATATCAAGCACCGCAAGGCGCGTCAGGACGCCAAACGAGGCAAGATTTTCACCAAGCTGATTCGCGAGCTTACGGTTGCCGCCAAGTTGGGTGGTCCCGCACCTGAAGACAACCCGCGTCTGCGGGCGGCGGTCGACAAGGCGCTGACCGCCAACATGACGCGCGACATGATCGATCGCGCCATCGCCCGCGGTGCCGGCACTAACGAAGCCGACAACGTCGAGGAGCTGACCTACGAAGGCTACGGCCCGGGCGGTGTCGCGATCCTGATCGAGGCAATGACGGACAATCGCAACCGCACTGTGGCTGAGGTGCGTCACGCCTTCACCCGGCGGGGCGGGAATCTCGGCACGGATGGCTCGGTTGCGTATCTGTTTACCCGCCGCGGACAGATGTTCTTCCCTGCGGGCACCGATGAAGACGCCGTCATGGAAGCCGCACTGGAAGCTGGTGCCGACGACGTCGTCACGCACGAGGACGGCTCCATTGAAGTGCTGACCACCTGGGAGACGCTGAGCGCGGTTCGCGAAGGCATGGAGGCAGCCGGCCTCACGCCCGAGAGTGCCGAGGTCACCATGGTGCCTGACACCACCGTCACGCTCGATCGCGATACGGCTGAATCGGTGCTGGGGCTGATCGATGCGCTGGAAGATCTCGACGATGTCCAGAACGTCTACTCCAACCTCGACATCCCGGAAGAGGTGATGGAGCAGCTGGCACAGTAGTCTGGCGGCGCTGCGCGGCGCCGCCCAGTGCCCTGAGCGACCGGCTTCATTCACCGTTGCTGTGGCTGGTGAGGCATAATCGCTCATCTCTTACCGTTGGGCGGACCCTCATGAGCGTCATCCTCGGCGTCGACCCCGGTTCCCGGAAGACCGGGTTCGGCCTGATCGCCAGCGTTGCTGGCCGCCACCGTTACATAGCGAGCGGCGTCATCCGGATTCCGGACGTTGCATTTCCCGAACGCCTCAAGATCATCTTCGACAGCCTGACCGAAGTCATCGATCTCCACCGGCCCGTCCAGGTGGCGATTGAAGAGGTTTTCATGGCCAGGAGTGCCGGCTCAGCGCTGAAGCTGGGGCAGGCGCGCGGCGCCGCCATGGTGGCCTGCGCGCAGCGCGAGCTGGCCGTTGCCGAATACACTGCGCGTCAGATCAAACAGGCTGTGACAGGAACCGGTGCCGCTACCAAGGAGCAGGTCCAGCATATGGTTACCACACTGCTGAAACTGCCCGCGACCCCTCAGGAAGATGCGGCCGACGCGCTCGCCGCCGCTATCTGTCACGCGCATACCCGTCAGGGGCTGCAAGGTCTGGTGGGGCAGCTGCCCGCGCGTGCGCGACTGCGGCGTGGCCGCATCGCCTGACCATCATCACAGGAGTCATTGCATGATTGGCCGGATTCGCGGCGTTTTGCTGGAAAAACAGGCCCCCGAGCTGCTGGTGGATGTCGCCGGGGTCGGTTATGAGATTCAGGCGCCGATGACCACCATCTACCAGCTGCCCCCGGTTGGTGAGCCGGTCGAGCTGTTCACCCACCTGGTGGTACGCGAAGATGCGCAACAGCTGTTCGGTTTCATCTCCGCCAGCGATCGCGCGCTGTTCCGGGCGCTGATTCGCGTTAACGGTATTGGTCCCAAGCTGGGGCTCACCATTCTCTCCGGCATCGATCCGGAAGCCTTTGTGCGCTGTGTCCGGGATGAAGACAGTGCAACCTTGACCCGCCTTCCGGGGGTCGGCAAAAAGACCGCGGAACGCCTGCTGATCGAAATGCGGGACAAGCTCAAGGGATGGCAGGTCGATGGTGTCGCCGTGGGCGAGGGTCCGGCCGTGCTGCCGGCGAAGGGCGGCAATCCGGCGGCTGATGCAGAGGCGGCGCTGGTGGCGCTGGGCTACAAGCCGCAGGAGGCGAGCCGCATGGTGGCCCAGGCCGGCCCTGACGGTGCCAGCAGTGAGGAGCTGATTCGCGCGGCGCTCAAGCGTGCCGTGAAGCTCTGAGGAGAGAACAATGATCGAGCATGACCGACTGATAGCACCGCAGGCGCTGCCGCGCGAGGAGAGCCTCGATCGCACGGTGCGGCCGCGGACCCTGGCTGATTACGTCGGCCAGCCGGTAGTGCGCGAGCAGATGGAGATTTTTGTCGGGGCAGCGCGCAAACGTGGCGAGCCTCTCGACCACACCCTGATTTTTGGTCCGCCCGGGCTGGGTAAGACCACGCTTGCCAATATCCTCGCCAACGAGATGAACGTGGCGCTCAAAACCACCTCTGGTCCGGTGCTGGAGCGGGCTGGTGATCTGGCCGCGCTGATGACCAGTCTCGAGCCGGGTGATGTGTTGTTCATCGATGAGATTCACCGCCTGAGCCCCCAGGTTGAAGAGGTGCTCTATCCGGCGATGGAGGACTTCCAGCTCGACATCATGATCGGCGAAGGCCCGGCTGCGCGCTCAATCAAGCTCGAGTTGCCGCCGTTCACGTTGGTTGGAGCCACGACCCGGGCCGGGCTGCTGACATCACCGCTGCGCGACCGCTTTGGGATTGTGCAGCGGCTGGAGTTTTATGCGGTGGCTGATCTGACGCAGATCGTGCTGCGCGCCGCCCGGCTGCTTGGCATCGACGTCGATGCCGAAGGCGGGCATGAGATCGCCCGTCGCGCACGCGGCACGCCGCGTATCGCCAACCGCCTGCTGCGGCGGGTGCGCGATTACGCGGAAATGAAGAGCGATGGCCGCATCACCGCCGAGATTGCCGACCGGGCCCTGTCGATGCTGAGCGTCGATCAGCTCGGGCTGGACCACCTCGATCGCCGTCTGCTGCTGACCATGATTGAAAAATTCGACGGGGGGCCGGTGGGCGTCGACAGCCTGGCCGCGGCGATCGGCGAGGAGCGGGATACCATCGAGGATGTGCTGGAGCCTTATCTGATTCAGCAGGGCTACATGATCCGGACCCCGCGCGGGCGGATGCTGACCCGCAATGCGTGGCGCCATTTTGGGCTGACGCCGCTGCAGCCGTCTGCCCAGGGCGATCTGCTGCCGCCGGAGGAGGATGCGAGTGCCTGATCCGGTCTGCGAACTGGCGGTTCGCGTCTACATCGAAGATACCGATGCTGGCGGCATCGTCTATTACCCCAACTACCTGCGTTTCATGGAGCGTGGCCGCACCGAATTCATGCGTGAGCTCGGGTTTGGAAGGGCTGCAATCTTCGATATCGAGCTGATGTTTGTGGTCCAGTCGGTAGAACTGGAATACAAAGCTCCCGCCCGGCTGGATGACCTGTTGACAGTTACCTCGAGAATCGCAGAAAGTGGCGCCGCGCAACTGCTGTTCGATCAGCGCATTCTGCGCGACGGCGTCGCACTCTGTGAAGGTTTCGTGCGCATTGTCTGTGTCGACCGGCAAACCCTCAAACCTCGACGAATTCCCAAATCCCTGATGGCCGCTCTGCAGAGGGCCTGTTGATGTAGGAGCAAGCTTGCGTGGCGCAGGAATTTTCAGTTGTCCAGTTGGTAGCAAATGCCAGCTTCACGGTACAGGCCGTGATGCTGATTCTCCTGGTTGCCTCGGTTGCATCCTGGTACTTCATCGCCCAGCGGGTGCTCTATTTCCGGGCCGCCCGGCAAGAGCTGGAAAACTTTGAACAGGAGTTCTGGTCCGGCATCGACCTGAGCCAGCTGTTCCGGCAGGGCAACGTCAAGGTGGAAGAGGGTGGTGTTGTCACTGGAGTTGAAAGCATCTTCCGCGCCGGCTTCAAGGAGTTCACGCGCCTGCGCCAGCAACTGGCCGCCGACCCCGATGCCATCATGGAAGGCACCCAGCGCGCCATGCGCGTCGCTACCTCGCGTGAACAGGAGCGCATGGAGGAGGGACTGCCGTTTCTCGCCACAGTTGGTTCCATCAGCCCTTACATCGGCCTGTTTGGTACGGTGTGGGGCATCATGACTGCGTTTCAGGGGCTGGCCACGGTACAGCAGGTCACCCTGCAGACTGTCGCCCCGCACATCTCTGAAGCGCTGATCGCTACCGCCATGGGCCTGTTTGCGGCGATTCCCGCGGTCGTCGCTTATAACCGCTTTGCTTCCTGGGTCGACAACCTGCTCAACAAGTACGACACCTTCTCGGACGAGTTTTCCGCCATCCTGCACCGCCAGGCGCATGCTGGCAGCAACAAGCATCCCAGCTGAGGTCGTCGCGCATGGCTCGTTCTCGCAAACGTCATTCAGCAGTTGCCGAGATCAACGTCGTTCCCTATATCGACGTAACGCTCGTGCTGCTCATCATCTTCATGGTGACCACGCCGCTGCTGGTGCAGGGGGTACAGGTCGATCTGCCGAAGGCATCCGCCAGGCCGATCGAAAAAACCGAGGAGAGCACCCTGATTGTCTCGGTTGACCGGGACGGCAACTATTTTCTCAAGATCGGCTCGGGACAGAATGAACCGGTGGCAGCCGAGGAGATTCAGGAGCGGGTCAGCAAGGTGCTGCGCCGCAGCCCGGAAACCCCGGTATTTGTCTGGGGTGACCGCCAGGTACCATATGGCGACGTGGTCGGTCTGATGACTGTGCTGCAGGGCGCGGGGGCACCGGCGGTCGGGCTGGTCACCGAAGAAGCGACGCCGAAGTAACGCCCGAGATGATGCCTCAGGTTGCGATTCCACTCCTCATCTCGCTGCTGCTGCACGGCCTTATCGTGCTGCTGATGGTGCTTAATCTCTCGTTCGCCAAGGAGCGGCGGGTGGTGGCACCTGACCCGGTCGTGATCCAGGCGCGGCTGGTGAGCCTGGAGAGTCAGGCTGTGGCGCGAGCCGCTGCCCCCGAGCCGCAGCCTGCACCGCGTCCTGAGCCGGCCCCGCAGCCTGGCCCACAGTCCAGACCCGATCCGGCGCCTGCGCCGCAGCCGCAGACGGCACCACCAAAGCCTGATCCGGCGAAGCTGGAAGAGCAGAAGCGCGCAGAACAGAAAAAACGCGAGGAAGAGGCCCGCCAGAAGGCGGAAGCCGAACGCAAAAAACGGGAAGAGGCGGA
>JAJUJZ010000102.1 GCA_029265075.1 Gammaproteobacteria bacterium
CCTGCGGATCGAGCGGGGTGAGCGCGTTGCCATTATCGGCAGCTCGGGCTCGGGCAAATCAACGCTGCTCAATCTGCTGGGAGGACTCGATACGCCGACCGCGGGCACGGTGATGGTGCAGGGTGAAGAGCTCTCGGTGCTGAGTGAAAAGCGCCGCAGTGCGCTGCGCAATCGCACCCTCGGCTTCGTTTATCAGTTCCACCATCTGCTGGGGGAGTTCACGGCGCTCGAAAACGTCGCCATGCCGCTGCTGATTCGCGGCCTGGGGCCGCGTGAGGTGGCTGACCGGGCACAGGCGATGCTGGCGCGGGTGGGGCTGGAAAAGCGGCTCCGCCACCGGCCGAGTGAGCTGTCCGGGGGCGAGCGTCAGCGGGTGGCAATTGCGCGGGCGCTGGTCGCAGAGCCGCTGTGCGTGCTGCTGGACGAGCCGACCGGCAACCTTGACCGGCAGACGGCGGACACCATTCAGGCGCTGCTGCTCGAGCTGAACCGCGATCTCGGAACCTCCCTCGTCGTGGTGACCCACGATCCGCAGCTGGCTGAACGCATGGAGCGGGTACTGCACCTCAGCGACGGCCGGCTGGTGGAGGCCTGAGCTGCGATGTTTCGTCCGTATACCGTTTTCGTAGGCAGTCGTTACAGCGGCGCGCAGCGCGGCTCCCGGCTCAGCAGTTTCCTGTCGCGTACCGCCATCGCCGGGCTGGTGCTGGGGGTAGGGCTGCTGATCACGGTGCTGTCGGTGATGAACGGCTTCGAGCGGGAGATGCGCGAGCGCATTCTGGGGCTGGTGCCGCACGTCAGTCTTTACCCGGGGCCGGCCGCGACCCCCTGGCAGGCGATGCTGCCCGAGGTGGAAGCGGTCTCCGGCGTGCGCGGTGCGGCGCCCCTGATTCAGCTCAGCGGCATGCTGGTACGCAATACCGACGTGGCGACAGTACTGCTGTTCGGTATCGACCCGGCGCGCGAAGCTGCGCTGACGGTGATGCCGGATTACGTCGATGAGGGCGCCCTGACCCGGCTTGCGAATGAGCGTGATGCGGTCATTCTGGGGGCACCGTTGGCGGCTGTGCTGGGCGTGAGTGTGGGGGATCGCATCACGGCGGTGGTGCCGGAGGCGAACAGTCAGCGGCTGGAGCCGCGCATCGAGCGGCTTGAGATCGTCGGCCTGCTGCGCAGCCAGACCGAGCTCGACGAGACGCTGGCACTGATCAACCTGACAACCGCCCAGCGGCTGGGGAAGGTACCGGACGACGGCGTGGCGCTGCGGGTGATGGCGGATGACCTGTTTGCCGCACCGGCACTGGCGACAACGCTGTGGCAGCGCTGGCAGGGTGGCTATGGCGTGGCAGACTGGACCCGCTCACAGGGCAATCTTTACTCGGCCATCGAACTGTCGAAGCGGCTGGTCGGCATGATGCTGGCCATTGTCATTGCGGTAGCTGCCTTCAACGTTGTGTCGGCGCTGGTGCTGGTGGTCAATGACAAGCAGGGCGATATTGCGATCCTGCGCACCCAGGGTGCTACTCGAGGCGACATTCTCCGGATCTTTCTGGTGCAGGGCTTCCTGGTTGGCGTGATTGGCACGCTGCTCGGCGTGCTGTTCGGCGTCGGCCTGTCACTGGTAGTCACGGAGCTGGTTGCCGGGGTAGAGCGCCTGTTCGGCATCCAGTTCCTGCAATCGGACGTGTACCCGGTGAGTTATCTGCCGGCCGATCTGCGCGCCAGCGATGTGCTGAGGGTGGCAGGTACGGCGCTGGGCGTCAGTGCGCTGGCTGCACTCTATCCCGCCTGGCGTGCCGGCCGGGTGGAGCCGGCGCGAGCATTGCGCCACGAATAAGACCGGAGACCGTCAGCTTCTCGGGTCATCGCGCCGTAAATTGCGGCGCGCGCGCCAGCGCAGAGAAACCTGGAGGCGCCAGAGCAGGCGCACGATCAGCAGAGCCAGCGTACCAATCAGCAGCCCGGCCGTGATACTACCCAGCAGCAGTGGCTGCCAGATGTTTGCCAGCTCAGTCGTGAACCATTCCATGGTCGGCTCGAACGCAAGCCGCGCAGGACGCTCTCCCAGCATCCACGCGCCAAATTTGTACGTGCCGAAATAGATCGCCGGCATGGTCAGCGGGTTGGTAATCCACACCAGCGCGACGCTGATCGGCAGATTGGCGCGCCACCAGATGGCCACCGAACCGGCCAGCAGCATCTGCATCGGCATCGGGATGAACGCGACGACCAGCCCGATGAAGAATGCCACCGAGACGGAGTAGCGGTTGAGATGAAAGAGGTTGGGATCATGCAGCCACGTTCCCAGCATCTGCAGCGACCGATGTTCCCTGATGACCTCCGGCCTGGGCATATAACGCTTGAAAAACTTGCGTGCCATCGTGTCGCATCACCCGCGTGTGAACTGCTGGTGGCCGTATTGCACTGCAACGGCGCTGCCCGGGCGTTGCTGAGCGCGTCCCCACCTCTGCCGATGGGAGGCCTCTGTTCAGGGGGCGGGATTATGCCTTAATAACAAAAAATGCTCTACGGAGGAATATACGGACCCGAAAGCGTCCTGTGATTCCGCCCCAATGGGAACAGCGTCGCGATTGGATCGCCCACAGCTTGCAGTGTTGTCGCAGCCAGGTAGGCTGGTCACCTGCCGCACTGCGGCCCTCCTGCATCTCCGGAAAGGAAGCCGGTCATGCCCTTCTGGTTACCTGCGCTGGTGGCAGGACTTGCCTTGCCAGCCGCCTTGCCATGGCTCCTGCCGCTGCCTCTGGTAGCGGCGCTCATTTTCATGCTGGCAGGCGTACGCTGGTGGTGGCAGCAGGCGCTGCTGAGCGCCTGTCTTGCATTCGCCGTCGGTCTCGGCTGGAGCGCGGTGCGGATGGCAACGGTCGAGGCCAGTCTGCTGCCGCCAGCTCTGGTCGGGCAAACCGTGGAGCTGACCGGACGCGTCACCGGTCTGGTCGAGTCAGGGCAGCGTTTCGGGCGCCCGCTGCAGCGGTTTCGGCTGCGGGCAGAAACTTGCGAGCTGGCGGGGCAGCCGTGTCCGGATACAGCGCTGACAACCGTGCAGCTCAATTTCTACAGCGCCGAGCCGCTGCACCCGGATGAGCGCTGGCGACTGCGAGTGCGCCTCAAACGCCCCCACGGATTCGCTAACCCGGGCGGCTTCGATTACGAATCCTGGCTGGTGGCGCAGGGCATCAGTGCTACCGGCAGTATCGCGTCCGACGGACTGCTGGAGCCCCTGTCGCCACCGCGTAGCTGGCATCCCACGCACTGGCGCGCGGGTGCCCGGAAATGGCTGGATCAGCGGCTGGCTGAGCTGCCGGCACGGCCGCTGTTGCTGGCTCTGCTGGTGGGTGATGGCAGCGCCCTGAGCGATGCCCAGTGGGAGCGGCTGCGGCTGACCGGCACCGTGCATCTGTTCGTGGTCAGTGGACTCCACATCTCCCTGAGCGGTGGCCTGATCCTGCTGCTGGGTCGCTACTGGCGGCGCCTGCCGTGGAACAGCGGCAGCCAGCGTTCGATGCTGCTCACCTGGCTGCCGGCGCTGGGGGTGGCGCTGCTCTATGCGCTGCTGGCGGGGTTCAATCTGCCGATCCGGCGGGCACTGGTGATGTTCGCCGTGGCTGGCTGTGCACTGGTGGGCTGGCGGACGCGGCGGCCGCGCGACGCCTGGCTGCTGGCAGCAGCCATCGTGCTGGCAGCCGACCCGCTGGCGGTGCTGCAGGTCGGTTTCTGGTTTTCGTTCGTCACCGTGGCGGTAATTCTGGCGGTGCTGATCGGTCGGAGCGAGGCGCCGGCGCCGGACTGGCAGCGCTGGCTGCGTGGCTGGTGGCGCGTCCAGTGGGCCTGTTTCGTTATCGGTGCACCACTGGTGCTGGTTCTCGCTGGCGGTCTGCCGCTCAACAGCCTGGTGGCCAATGCGGTCGCCATTCCGCTGGTGTCAGCGCTGGCGCTGCCCGCAGCCGTGGTGGCCCTGCTTGCCGGAGCTCTGCCGCTGCCGCTGGCAGACAGCGTCAGCGATGTCTGCTGGCTGCTGAGCGACCGCCTGTTGCAATGGCTGTGGCGTTTTCTGGAATGGTTGCCCGATGCAGGCATCTGGCTCTGGCAGCCCGCCGGGGCTGGGGTGGCAGCGCTGGCTTTCGCCAGTGTAGCGGCACTGCTGCTGGTGCTGCCGCGACCGTTCAGCGGGCGCTGGCTGGCGCCGGTGCTGCTGTTGCCACTGCTGTTCCCGGCGTATGACCGGCCCGCCACAGGCGAGGCCCGCGTCACGGTGCTGGATGTGGGGCAGGGGCTGAGTGTGCTGGTGCGCACCCGCAGTTATACGCTGCTCTACGATACTGGACCGGTGTTCGGCTCCGGACTCACGGCAGCGCAGGCGGCGGTGCTGCCTGCACTCCGCCGCTTCGGCGTAATGGCACTCGACGAGCTGATGATTTCGCATAATGACAGCGACCACGCCGGCGGCTGGCAGGTGTTGCAGGCAGCGCTGCCGATCGCAACCATCCGCACCGGCGAGCCGCTGCCCGGGGCGGGGGCAGAGCCATGCCGGCGCGGTTCAGAGTGGGTGGTCGACGACGTCACGTTCCGCTTGCTGCATCCTGACTGGCGCTCCAGCCGCAGTAACGACAACTCCTGCGTGCTCTGGGTGGCCACCGCCGGCGGCTCGGTGCTGCTGCCCGGCGATATCGGCTCTGCGATTGAGGCTGAACTGGCATGGCGCGCCGAGCTGCCACCCAGCACCGTCGTAGTAGCGCCGCATCACGGCAGCCGCAGCTCTTCCAGTGATGCGCTGGTGACAGCGACCGGCGCGGCGCATGTGGTGTTTTCAGCCGGCTATGCCAATCCATTCCGCCATCCCGCAGCGGAGGTGGTAACCCGCTGGCAGCGCAGCGGGGCAGTGCTTTGGAATACCGCAGAGCAAGGGATGCTGGAGTTCGTTCTGGCGCCGGACGGCGTGCGCTGGCTGCCGCCGCAGCGGTCGCGCTGGCGACGATTCTGGCAGCCGCCGGTGCCCTTGCCGACGGGCGGTCAGTCGACAACGAAGGAGTAGAAGTGCATCACAGCCCGTGCCGTGCCGACCCGTGGACCCTGTGCTAAAGTTCCGCCCACTTAAACCGTGGGGATTAGCGGTGTTTGAAATTATTTTGTCCGGCGGGTGGCTGATGTTGCCCATCCTGCTCGGGTCGATGGTCGCCCTCGCCATCTGTATAGAGCGTTATCTCGCCCTCCAGCCCAGAAAGATTGCACCGCGCCATCTGCTTGGGGATGTGTGGGGGTGGGTGAAGAACAACCAGCTGAATGCCGAGAAACTGCGCGAGCTGAAAAAAGGGTCACCCCTCGGCCTGCTGCTGGCGACCGGTCTCACCAATGCGCGCCATGGCCGCGAGCTGATGAAAGAGAGCATCGAAGAAGCAGCGTCCTATGTCGTTCACGACCTCGAGCGCTATCTCAATACGCTGGGCACGATCGCTGTCATCAGTCCACTGCTGGGGCTGCTGGGAACCGTCGTCGGCATGATCGATGTGTTCAATCAGGTCGTCATTCACGGCAGCGGTAATCCGGCCGTGCTGGCAGACGGCATCTCCAAGGCGCTGATCACCACTGCTGCGGGGCTCACCGTTGCGATCCCGGCGCTGTTCATGCACCGCTATTTCACGCGGCGGGTCGATGAGATCGTCGTCGTGCTGGAGCAGGAGAGCATTAAGCTGGTTGATGCAGTGCACGGCGATCGCAAGGTCGAACTGAAAGAGATCGCCTGAGGTGAAGTTTCGCCGTCAAAAAGCAGCGCCGGTGGATCTGAACATCACGCCGCTGATCGACATGGTGTTCCTGCTGCTGATCTTCTTCATGGTCTCCACCACTTTCACCAAGGAGAGCCGTCTCGGCCTCGACCTGCCCGAGGCCAATGGCGAGCCCGCTTCTGCGCTGGCACAGCAGGTGGAAGTGATCGTGAGCGCCAACGGCAACTATGTGGTCAACGAGCGCCCGCTGATCAATAACCAGCTGGCAACCCTGAAAGCTGCACTGCAGGAAGTCGCCGCGGGCGATCTTTCCCAGCCGCTGGTCATCACCGCCGATGCGACTGCCGAGCACCAGGCCGTGGTGCGCGCCATGGACGCTGCGGGACAGGTCGGCTTCGTCCATCTCAGCCTCACCACGCGCCAGCCGGAAGAGTGATAATGCGTTGCATCAGGCACCTGCGACTGGTTGCTTATGACCCGTTCAACTGATGCTATGCGTCGTGAAAACTGGTGGCTGCAGCGCTGGTATGGTCGTCCCAGCCTGCTCTGGCTGCTGTGGCCGCTGGAATGGCTGTTCCGGACAGCGACGGCGCTGCGGCGCGGCGCTTACCGCTGCGGGCTGATGCGCGTGGGCCGGCCACCGGTGCCGGTGATTGTGGTGGGCAATATTGCCGTCGGCGGCACTGGCAAAACGCCAGTCACCATTGCCTTGTGCGAGGCGCTGCTGCAGCGGGGCTATCGGCCCGGCATCGCCAGTCGTGGCTATGGCAGCCGCGCCACACAATTCCCGCTCCCAGTTTCTCCTTCGACGCCGGCTGTGCTCGCCGGGGATGAGCCCTTGCTGCTAGCGCGGCGCACCGGCTGCCCGGTCGTCATTGCGCCGGAGCGTGCTGCGGCGGCTGCTCAGCTGGTGGAGGAGGCCGGCTGCAATGTGGTGATCTGTGACGATGGCTTGCAGCACTACGCGCTGGGGCGCGATATCGAACTGGCTGTAATCGATGGCCAGCGCGGGCTGGGGAATGGCCACTGCCTGCCGATCGGTCCGCTGCGGGAGCCGCCGGCCCGGTTGCGGCGCTGCGACGCCGTGCTGATCAATGGCACCTCGACGCCGAAGCTGCCGGGCCCGGCCCCGGTACAGATTCATCATTTCACCCTGATGCCGGCTCGAATGGTGCCTCTGGGTGGCGGCGAGCCGGTGGCTGTGCAGGACTGGTGCCGTGCGCATCCCGCGGTGCAGGCTGTGGCCGGCATCGGCAACCCGGAGCGCTTTTTCGATACCTTGCGCGCCTTGGGCGTGGCAGTGACGCCGCATCCGTTCCCCGATCATCACGCGTTCAGCGCCGACGACCTGCTGTTAGGCAGCGATCTGCCAGTGGTGATGACTGAGAAGGATGCGATGAAATGCGCCGGGCTGCCGGTGGCAAACGCCTGGTATCTCACCGTCGATGCGGTATTGCCCGACTCGCTGCTGCAAGTGGTGGCGGATAGAATCGCTGCGCTCGATCCCGCAATTACCTGAACGAGGCGTCACCATGACTTTCGTTGTCGTTATTCCGGCCCGTTATTCTTCCACGCGGCTGCCGGCCAAACCGCTGCTCGACATTGGCGGCAAACCCATGGTGCAGCGCGTCTGGGAACAGGCCAACCTCAGTGCCGCGGCACGCGTAATTGTGGCCACCGATGACCAGCGCGTGGCCGATGTCGTCGAGGGCTTCGGTGGCGAAGTCTGCATGACCAGTCCGACGCACGAATCGGGCACGGATCGGCTGCAGGAAGTGGCGGAGCAGTGCGATTTCGACGATGCCCAGATCATCGTCAATGTGCAGGGCGATGAGCCACTTATCCCGCCGGCGGTGATCGATCAGGTCGCGCTCAATCTGGCGGGCTCGGCCCGTGCCGAGATGGCAACGCTGGCCAAACCGATTCACACCATGGCGGACCTGCTCAATCCCAATGTAGTCAAGGTGGTGGTCGACAGCTCGCTGCACGCACTCTACTTCAGTCGCGCGCCGATTCCGTGGGATCGTGATGCCTGGCATTCGCGCGACGCGCTGGATGAGCAGGGTGCGGTGGGCGGCGACTGGGCCCGGCATATCGGCATCTACGCCTACCGCGTCGGGTTCCTGCACCGGTTTGTAACCTGGCCGATGGGCCGGCTGGAGCAGCTGGAAAAGCTGGAACAGCTGCGCGCCCTGGAGCAGGGGGTGGCGATCCACGTCGATGAGTCGTGTGTGGAGATCCCCGGCGGGGTGGATACGCAGGAAGATCTGGATCGGGTGCGCAGGCTGCTGGCCGGGCAGCAGTAACCCGTTTGGTATCATCAGAGCATCCGGCCTTTTGAGGCTGCATTAACTTTCCTGCGTAGTAGACTGATTAATGAAGAAAATCAGAGTTCTTTTCTGTTGTCTCGGCAATATCTGCCGGTCGCCGACGGCGCACGGTATTTTCGAACATTTTGTCGAACAGCATGACCTGACAGCCCAGATCGAGATCGACTCGGCTGGCACTGGCGACTGGCATATCGGCAAAGCGCCAGACCCCCGATCGGCCGCAGCTGCACTGGCGCGTGGCTATGCGCTGGACCATCTGCGGGCGCGCCAGGTCGCCCCCGCTGACTTTGACCGCTTCGACTATGTGCTCGCCATGGATCGTCAGAATCTCGCGGATCTGGAGGCGATGCGTCCGGTCAGCTTTGCCGGTGAGCTCGATCTGTTCCTGCGGTATGACCCGGAGGCTGAGCTCGAAGAGGTCCCCGACCCCTATTACGGGGGCGAACAGGGTTTCCAGCATGTCCTCGATCTCATTGAGCGCGCGTCCGCCGGGCTGCTGAATCATCTGGTCGAGCGCCACCAGCTGCGCCTCAAATCGTGATGCAGGATGTCCATCTGCCCGACCTTCGCGAGCAGGAGCCCCTGCAGCCGCTGAACACACTGGCATTGCCGGCCACTGCCCGCTACTTCGTACG
>JAJUJZ010000161.1 GCA_029265075.1 Gammaproteobacteria bacterium
CCGCTTCTACGAGGGGCTGCTGGCGTCCGAAGCGCGTCATTTTCAGAGTTATCTTAAGCTGGCTGCGCGCTATGCCGATGGTCCCATCGATGATCGCATTGCCCATTTTGCCGAGGTCGAGCGCGAGCTGATCGAATCGCCGGACAAGGAGTTCCGCTTCCACAGTGGACCGCCGGTCAGCGCCTGACAGCACGCATAGCCGTTCCAGCAGGGCAGGCTCCTATGGTGGCAAGAAGGGATACCTCTTGTAGGAGCCGGCCGTGCCGGCGAATTCTCTGAGGCCTCGTACTGCTGCCGTTTCGCCTGCAGGGCAGGCTCCTACGCGGAAATGGGTTCGTGGTGCAGCGCCAGTGCGCCGTTCGGCCGGGCTGCCAGCCACCAGAGGTCGAGGCCCCAGTCACCGAGTACGATGCGCTCCGCTGGCTTGCCGTCGATCACCAGCGGATGACGCGCCGGCCGGTGGGTGTGGCCGTGAATCAGCAGGTCGACGCCGTGCGCAGCCATGACGCGCTCCACTTCGGCCGGGGTGACGTCCATGATCTCTTCGCTCTTCATGGCGCCGGCGGCCTTGCTCTGTTCCCGCAGGGAGGCAGCCAGCTGCCGGCGTTCGTCCAGTGGGCGCGCCAGCAGTGCCTGCTGCCAGGCGGGATTGCGCAGCTGAGCACGCAGCGCCATGTAATCGCGATCCTCGGTGCAGAGAGTGTCGCCGTGGAGAAGGAGAGCACGGCGGCCGTAGAGGTCGATTTCTGCCTCTTCTGGCAGCAGCGTCATGCCACAGCGTTCGGCATATGCATTGCCGAGCAGAAAATCGCGATTGCCGTGCTGGAAGAAGATACGGGTACCCCGGTCGCTGAGCTGCCGCAGCCGGGTGGCAAGCTCTGCAGCCGCGGGCGCATCGTCATCATCGCCGATCCACGCTTCGAACAGGTCGCCCAGAATGTAGAGCGCGTCGGCGCCGGCCGCCTTGTCAGCGAGGAAGCGGCTCAGCGCACGGCTCAGCTCCGGCCGGGATGGCTGGAGATGCAGATCGGAGATGAAGAGGGTAGTCACCAGAGACTCAGGCGACGGTTGCCCGCTCGATGATCACGTCTTCAACCGGCACGTCCTGATGACCGGCTTTGCTGGTGGTGGCGACGGCCTTGATGCGATTCACGACATCCATGCCTTCTACTACCTTGCCGAACACGGCATAGCCCCAGCCCTGCTGGGTCTTGCTGGTGTGGTTGAGGAAGGTGTTGTCGGCAACGTTGATGAAGAACTGCGCCGACGCCGAGTGGGGATCCATGGTGCGTGCCATGGCGATGGTGCCGGTGTCGTTGGAGAGGCCGTTATCGGCTTCGTTTTCGATCGGAGCGCGGGTCTCTTTCTGCTTCATGCCCGGCTCGAAACCGCCGCCCTGGATCATGAAGTTGCCGATGACGCGGTGGAAAATGGTGCCGTCGTAGTGCCCAGCCTCCACATACTCCTGGAAGTTGGCGGCAGTCTTGGGTGCCTTGTCGAAGTCCAGCTCCAGCTTGATGTCGCCGTAGTTGGTGTGCAGTGTGATCATGTTCAGGCCCTTGGTTACTCGACGGTTGGGCCGGCTATAATACGGCCTTTGCCGTGGCGGCGGAACCGCGCGCGCCGGTGAGGCCGTGCCAGCAGCTCCACCCGACCGTTTCAGGCGGTGCCGGGTCGAGCCAGCATCTCCACCAGCCCTCCCTATTTCATATTCGCGAGATCTGCATGAGTACGAGCGAAGCGGCTGCGGCCGACAAGAAGAGCAACAACTTCATCCGCACCATCATCGAGCAGGACCTGGCGGCAGGTCGCAACGATGGGCGCGTTATGACCCGTTTCCCCCCGGAGCCCAACGGCTATCTGCACATTGGCCACGCCAAGTCGATCTGCCTCAACTTTGGGCTCGCTGAACAGTTTGGCGGCAAGTGCAATCTGCGCTTCGACGATACCAACCCCGAGAAGGAGAGCCAGGAGTACATCGATGCCATTAAGGCGGATGTGCAGTGGCTGGGCTTCCAGTGGGAAGAGCCGGTGCGTTATGCATCAGATTACTTCGAACAGCTCTATCAGTGGGCGTTGCACCTGGTGCGTGAGGGCAAGGCGTATGTCTGCCATCTCAGCGCAGAGGAAGCGCGGGAATACCGCGGCACCCTGACGGAGCCGGGCCGCAATTCGCCCTATCGTGACCGCTCAGTGAACGAAAACCTCGAGTGGCTGGAAAAAATGCGCCGCGGCGAAGTGGAAGAGGGCGAGTGCGTGCTGCGCGCCAGAATCGACATGGCGTCGCCCAATATTAACCTGCGTGACCCGATTCTTTACCGCGTGCGCAAGGCGAGCCACCACCAGACTGGTGATGAGTGGCCGATCTATCCCACCTATGATTTTGCGCACGGACAGTCGGATGCGATCGAAGGGATCACCCACTCGATCTGCACCATGGAGTTCGAGGATCACCGGCCGCTGTACGACTGGCTGCTCGACAACCTGCCGGTGCCGTATCGTCCACGTCAGTATGAGTTCGCGCGGCTCAACCTGAACTACACCGTAACCAGCAAGCGCAAGCTGAAGCAGCTGGTCGATCAGAAGATCGTCCATGGCTGGGATGACCCGCGCATGCCAACGCTGGCCGGCATGCGCCGGCGCGGCTATACGCCTGCCTCGCTGCGCAATTTCTGCGACATGATCGGTGTCTCCCGCGCCGAGGGCGTGGTCGATGTCGCCATGCTTGAGTTTGCCATTCGCGACGATCTCGACAAGAACGCGCCGCGTGCCATGTGCGTGCTGAATCCGCTCAAGGTGGTGATAACGAACTACCCCGAACGACAGGTCGAACAGCTCACCGCGCCCAACCATCCGGTGCGTGACGACCTGGGCGAGCGCACACTGCCGTTCACGCGCGAGCTCTATATCGACCGGGAGGATTTTCGTGAGGAGGCAAACAAGAAGTTCAAGCGGCTGGTGCTCGGCAAGAAAGTACGGCTGCGGAATGCCTATGTGATCACTGCCGATGAGGTAATCAGGGACGATGCCGGTGAAATCGTCGAGCTGCGCTGCAGCTATGACCCCGACACGCTGGGCAAAGATCCGGCCGATGGGGTGAAGCCGAAGGGAGTGATTCAGTGGGTTTCAGCCACTGAAGGCAAGCGGGCAGAGGTGCGCATTTATGAGCGCCTGTTCATGCATCCTGCGCCTGATCGCGGCGGTGAGGAGTTTCTGGAGCACATCAATCCGAAATCACTGACGGTGCTGACGGATTGCTGGATCGAACCGTCACTGGCCGCCGCAGCACCGGAGGATCGCTTTCAGTTCGAGCGTGAAGGGTACTTTGTGGCTGATCGTTACGATCACAGCAGCAAGCACCCGGTGTTCAACAAGACCATCGGTCTGCGCGATACCTTTAACGAACAGGGCGGCAACGCGGGTGGCGCAGCGTGAGTGAACTGACGATCTACAACACCCTGACACGCGGCAAGGTGCCATTCCGGCCGCTGGAGCCGGGCAAGGTACGCATGTATGTCTGCGGGATGACCGTGTATGACTACTGCCACCTTGGCCATGCGCGCGTGCTGGTGGCCTTCGATGTCATCACGCGCTGGCTGCGCGAGCGCGGCTTCGATGTTACGTATGTCCGCAATATCACCGATATTGACGACAAGATCCTGCGTCGTGCGGCTGAGAATGGCGAACCTTATACGGCACTGACCGAGCGCTTCATCCAGGCGATGCATGAGGATGAAGCGCGGCTGGGAGTGCTGCGGCCCGACATCGAACCGCGGGCGACGCACCATATCGCCGATATCATCGCCATGATCGAGCGCCTGATCGAAAAAGGGCA
>JAJUJZ010000205.1 GCA_029265075.1 Gammaproteobacteria bacterium
CACCGGAAGCTGGGGGCTTGTCCCCTGGGGCCGGGCAAAGATAGCCGGCCTCCGGCAGTTTCGCGAGCAGAGGGGTGATTGCGCTGCCTCTGCCAGCGGGTTGTCTGTGTTGCTCGATTTCTACCTGGACGGTGTCAGGTAAGCGCCGACTGCCCGGTGGTTGTGACGCGCGGTCACGCTCTGGCGCATGATCTGGCGCCGGGCATCGACCGCCAGCGCCTGCAGCGCCTGCTCGCCGGCCGCCATGGCGGTCAGTGTCTGCTGGTAAAAGCCGGCATTATCCGGCCCCACCGGAAACTCGGCAAAATGGGCCAGCAGCAACTGGTGGCGGCGGGCGGCCAGCTCCACCACGCGCTCCCAAGCTTCGTCGCTGGCAGCGGTGCGCAGCGCGGTGGTCAGCTCCTCAATGCGGGCCCAGCTCGCTGCCACGTCCGCAGTGCCGTTTGCTTCAGGCAAACTGGCCAGGTTGGAATGCATAGTCAGCCGGCCTATTTGTCACGGTTGATGATCTTGGCAGAGGCCTCCAGCTGCTGCTGCAGGAAACTGCCGGTCTGATTGAACTGGGCGACCAGGATATCGAGCATGGCGAACTGGCTGCGATAGCGGGTCTCGATCTTCTCCAGCCGCATCGCCAGTTGCTCGCGCTGTTCGCTGATGTCGCGCAGCTGTTTCTGCAGCGTCTCATTGCGGGTGTCGAACACGCCGCCAGCCTGGGTGAGTTCGCTGATCACGCCATCAAGGCGGGTGGCCACGCCTTTTTCACCGCTGAACAGCGCGGCAACATCCTCGTAACGCTCGCTCAGCGCCTTGTCCAGTCGGGCATTGTCGAGACTGATCGAGCCATCGCGGTTGGTGGCGATGCCGAGGAAGGCGAGGGCGTTGAAATCGGACGCAGCGCCCTCCACCGTCGACGTGAGCGCACTGCGCACCCGCGACTCGATCACCTTGATGCTGGCATCGCCGCTCAGCAGGCCGCGTGTCTGCGTGCCCGGATCATAGGCGGTGAGCTGGTTGAGTACCGTCATCAGCGCGTTGTAGTTGGCCACAAAGCCTTCGATAGCTGATTTGATGCCGGTCTTGTTCTCGCTGACGATGAGCTGCGCCGGCCCGGCATCCGCTTCGGACGCCTTCAGCGCGGTGATGGTCACGCCGGTGATGGCGTCGGTAAATTCGTTGGTGCTGCTTTCCGCCAGAAAACCGTCAATGGTGATCTGCGCATTCCGCGCGGCGCTGGCTTCGGTCAGCGTGCCGCTGCCGTTGGGCGGGAAGTTGAACTGGGTCAGATCGAAACCATCATCGGCGTCGCTGTCGGTCGCTTCGATTTCAATGGCACCGGTCGTGCCGGACTCGGTGGCCGTGAAAACCAGCTTGGTGGCGGTGCCGCCGTCGCCGTCGCTGACGGTGAGCAGGCTGGCGCGCAGTCCCGGATTGTCGCTGGCGTTATTGATGGCGTCGCGCAGGCCGGCCACGGTGTCGTTCACGCCGGTCTCGATATGGAGCGTCATCGATTTGCCGCCGACCGTGAAGGTGAGCGAGCCGCTGCCCACTCTGGCACTGGGGCCGCTGAAGTTGTCGGAGGCCAGCTTGTGGGTCTGGGCGAGCTGAATCACCTCAATGGCGTGGCTGCCGAGCTCCGCGGTCGAACCGGCGCTGGCCTTGAACAGGGTGGAGTCGCTGCTGGTGGCGCTGCGCGCAGAAAACGCGCTGGCGTCCTTGAGTTTGGACAGCGCGCTCTGGAAGTCGGCCAGGCTCGACTTGAGCGAGCCCAGCGCCGAAATCGACGCGGTGGCCTGCGCCTCGCGCAGATTGAGCCGGTTTTCGGTTGGTGTGCGCTCTGCTGTCACGATGCCGG
>JAJUJZ010000212.1 GCA_029265075.1 Gammaproteobacteria bacterium
CAGTGGCAGGCGCGTGTCGCGACCGAACTGGGGCAGCCGGCCGATGTGGCAGCGCTGGATCGCGCGCTGCGGCAGTTTCGCAACCGCGAAATGCTGCGCATCCTCTGGCGCGACTTCAACCGGCTGGCGGACACCACCGAAACCACCGCTGACATCACCCAGCTGGCCGAGCTGACCCTGCAGCGGGCGCTCGACCTCCACTATGCAGCGCTCTGTCAGGAGCTGGGCACGCCGCTGGGTGCCAGCTCGGGCGCGCCGCAGCAGCTGGTGGTGCTGGGCATGGGCAAGCTCGGTGCGCATGAGCTCAATCTGTCGTCCGACATCGACCTGATGTTCGCCTTCCCCGAGAACGGCGAAACCAATGGCACCGCCCCCGTCGACAACAAAGAGTTCTTCACGCGGCTGGGGCAGCGGGTGATCAGATCGATGGATGCGGTCACGGCCGATGGCTTCGTGTTTCGCGTCGATATGCGGCTGCGCCCCTATGGCGACAGCGGCCCGCTGGTGCAGAGTTTTGCCGCCATGGTTGATTACTACCAGGACCAGGGGCGCGACTGGGAGCGCTACGCCATGCTCAAGGCGCGCACGGTGGCGGGCGATCTCGACGCCGGCGCGCAGCTGCTGGAATCACTGCGGCCCTTTGTCTACCGCCGCTATGTCGACTTCTCCGCGTTCGATGCGCTGCGTGAAATGAAACGGATGATTCAGCGCGAAGTTCAGCGCCGGCGCCTGCACGACAACATCAAGCTCGGGCCCGGCGGCATCCGCGAGGTCGAGTTTATCGTCCAGTGCTTCCAGCTGATCCGCGGTGGCCGCGATCGCATCCTGCAGGAACGCAACCTGCAACGGGCACTGGCCAGCCTCGACACGCTCGGCCTGCTGCCGGGTGAGGCCGTGAAAGAGCTGAGCGAAGCCTACGATTTTCTGCGCGACACCGAGCACGGCGTGCAGGGCTGGCTCGACCGCCAGACTCAGGAGCTGCCCACCGCCGAGCTGCCCCGGGCCGCGCTGGCGCACATTATGGGCTTCGAGGACTGGAAGGCCTTCCGCACTGCGCTGGAAGGCCATCGCGACCGCGTGGCGCATCACTTCCACAATGTCATCGCAGCGCCAGAAGAGGAGCAGAGCGACAAACACAGCGCTGCGGTCGCCCGCTGGCGCGCGCTCTGGCTGGATACCCAGACTGATCAGCAGGCATTTGCCGCCGCTCTCGCCGAGGCGGGTCATGAGGCCGCCGATGAGGCGGCGCGGGTGCTGCTGGCGCTGCGCTCCAGTCAGCTGGTTACACGCTTACAGTCTCTGGCCCGCAAGCGCCTCGACGCCTTCATGCCGCAGTTGCTGACGGCCGTGACCAGCGCCGCCCGGCCCAGCGAGGTGCTGCTGCGGATCGTGCCGCTGGTCGAAGCGGTCGCGCGTCGCACGGCTTACCTGGTGCTGATGATCGAAAACCCCGGCGCGCTGCAGCAACTGGTGATTCTCTGTGCGGCCAGCCCCTGGATTGCCACCCAGCTGGCCCGGCATCCGGTGCTGCTGGATGAACTGCTCGACGCTGGCGATCTCTATCACTGCCCGCCCCGGCAGGAACTGCAGTCCGA
>JAJUJZ010000109.1 GCA_029265075.1 Gammaproteobacteria bacterium
AAATACACCCGCTTCGACAATCTCGCCATGCCGTATCAGGGCGCCGAAGAGTACTGAGCCCGCCGCTGTTACCGGTCTCGATCATGCGCCTGTAAGCAGGCTCCTGCGGGGAAGATGGTGCGTCCTGTGGGAGCCGGCCTCGCCGGCGAACAGCCAGGGGCTCGATATTCCTGCGGCAGTGGCTTCGATTCCGGTTCGTCTGCAGGCAGGCCCCTACGTCGTGGGGTGGTTCTTTTCGTCATCCGCCACCGTCAGGTCGGTGTGACGGCGTATAGAGCGTCCGAAGAAAATGCCGGCCTCGAACAACAGCCACATCGGGATCGCCAGCAAAGTCTGCGAGATGATATCCGGGGGCGTGAGGATGGCAGCTATTACAAAACATCCGACAACGATGAACGGACGTTTGGCAGCCAGTGCCTGTGACGAGGTAACGCCTGACCAGATCAGCAGCACCACTGCGATCGGAATCTCGAACGTAATGCCAAACGCCAGCAGCAGCTTGAGAGAAGTGTTGAGGAAGTCAGTGATGTCCGGCGTGTAAGCGACACCCGCTGGTGCGATGCTGCTGAAGAAGCCGAACACCAGCGGAAACACCAGAAAGTACGCAAACGCCATGCCCAGGTAGAATAGCACCACGCTGGAACCGAGCAGTGGCACGATCAGCCGCTTTTCATGGCGATAGAGGCCCGGCGCGATGAAGCTCCACACCTGGTAAAGCAGATAAGGAATCGTGATCAGCACTGCCGTAAACAGCGTCAGCTTGAACGGCGCGAAAAAGGTGGAGGTGACCTGGGTCGCGATCATGCTGCTGCCCTCGGGCAGCAGCCGCTGCAGCGGTGACGCGAACAGCGTATAGAGCTCCTGGGCGAATATAAATAGTCCCACTGTCGCCACACCGACCACGATCAGACAGCGAATGAGCCGGTCGCGCAGTTCGGTGAGGTGCTGGACCAGGGTCAGCGGTTTGTCGTCGCTATCGTCGTGCTCGGTCATTGGTCACTGGAATTGGAACGGCGCGAGTCATCGCTGGCGGGTGGGGTGGCGTCTGTAGCGGCCTGATCCGGCGCGGCCAGGCGCGGCGTGCCTGACTCATCACGGCGCGGTGCGTCGGCCGTCGCCTCGCGAATCTGCTGGTCGCTATCACGCACGATGTCGCTGACGTCGTAGGGGAGGTTGCGCAGTTTGTTGAGATCCTGGCGAGCGTCCTTGAGGCTGTCCATGATTGACTGGTTGTGCAGCTCCCGTTTGATCTCGTCGAGCTGCACTTCGCGTTCGATCTCCGCACGCACCTCGTTGAAGCTGCGCCGGATCTTCGCGAGCCAGAGGCTGCCGGTGCGAATGACACCGGGCAGGCGCTCAGGGCCCAGCACCACCAGGCCAACCACGAGAATGAGCGCAAGCTCGGCGAACGAGACATCAAACATGACGCAAAAGTCGGATCAGGGCTTGTCGACCGGATCCGCACTCTGCTTGTCAGGAGCAGCGGTGCTGGTCGGCTGCTGAGCCTGCGCAGCTTCCTTGTGCTCGATCGAGGAGGCCTCGTCATCCTGCACGCTCTTGCGGAAGCCCTTAATGGCGGCGCCGAGATCGGTGCCGATCGACTTGAGGCGCTTGGTGCCGAACAGCAGCAGCACAATGATGAGGATGACAACTAATTCTTTAATGCCGATACCCATGGGTTACTCCGCGGCTTCGCCGTTGCGGGCGGCTTTTTCAGCCAGCCCCGATAAGTTGAACCGACGGGCCAGCTCGGCGAGCACGGCCCGGTAGTCTTCGCCCCGGTGCGACAGCAGCACCAGGGTATGAAACCAGAGATCAGCGGTCTCGTAGATCAGCCCGCCGTTATCTCCGCTGTGCTGTGCGTCCTTGGCAGCCATCACTGTCTCGGTGCATTCCTCGCCGACCTTCTTGAGGATGGCGTCGAGCCCCTTGTGATGCAGCTGCGCCACGTATGAGCTGGACGGATCGCCGGCTGCCTTGCGCTGCTCCAGGACGGCGGTCAGCTCCGCCAGTATATCGGGCCCTGCGCCCGCTGCACGCTCGCTCATACTGCCTCAGCCATAAATCTCGTCGGGTGCCTTCAGGACCGGTTCTGTGATCTGCCAGTCGCCCTCACGCCAGACCCGGTAAAAGCAGCTGCGGCGCCCGGTATGGCAGGCGATGCCGCCGATCTGCTCCACCCGCAGCAGAACCACGTCGCTGTCGCAGTCGAGCCGCAGTTCGACCAGCCGCTGCACATGGCCGGACTCTTCCCCCTTGCGCCACAGCTTGCCGCGCGAGCGCGACCAGTAGATGGCGCGGCCTTCGCTGACGGTGAGCTGCAGCGCTTCGGCGTTCATCCAGGCGACCATCAGGATATCGCCCGTCGCAGCATCCTGGGCGATGGCAGGCACCAGTCCGCGGTCGTCCCAGCGTATAGCGGTAATCAGATCGTCGGTCATCCGTTATTCTCGCGTTGCCGCGCGTAAAAGTTTGTCATTATGGCACGGCGGCGGTGGCGTTCGGTAATGGTAACGGCGAGGCGCCGCTCAGGCGCGGCGCCGTGGCAGGCGGGCAGGCTGTGCCTCGTCCCGGGCCGTTACCAGCAGCAGGCCGGCGAGCAGGATCAGCCAGCTCCACCACGGCACCTGTTCGGCCCAGCTGGCAGCTTCCGGTACCGCCGAAATCAGAGCGGCGGCCACCAGTACCCAGCCCAGCGGCCGCCGCCAGCGCCGGCGGGGCAGCGGCGGCAGATGGGCAGCGTGCGGCGCCCGGCTGAGCGGTGTGTCGAGCCGCTGAAATACGCGATCCGGCACATCCGGCAGCTGCTCCAGCCAGTACGGCAGCTTGCGGGCGATCTTGCGCATGGCCCGCACGGGCGAATAACGCTCGCGCAGCCACTCTTCCAGCAGTGGCCTGGCAGTGCTCCAGAGGTCGAGCTGTGGATAAAGCTCGCGCCCCAGACCTTCGATGTTGAGCAGCGTCTTCTGCAGCAGCACCAGTGACGGCTGCACCTCCATGTCGAAGCGGCGCGCCACCTGGAACAGGTAGACCAGCAGCTGACCGAACGAGATCTCGCCCAGCGGCTTCTCGAACACCGGCTCGCAGACGGTGCGGATAGCGGCTTCGAAATCGTGTACGCGGGTGTGCGGTGGCACCCAGCCGCACTCGATATGCAGTTCGGCCACTTCCCGGTAGTTGCGGCGGAAGATCGCGAGCAGGTTGCGTGCCAGGTAGTACTGATCGAAATCGCTGAGCGTGCCCATGATGGCGCAGTCGATGCCGATATAGAGCGGGCGTTCCGGATGGTCACGCGACACAAAGATGTTACCGGGGTGCATGTCGGCATGAAAGAAGCTGTCGCGCAGCACCTGGGTGAAGAAGATCTCCACACCGCGTTCGGCCAGCAGGCGCATGTCGGTGCCCTGTGCCTGCAGCGCCGCCACGTCGGTGACGGGGATGCCGTCGATGCGCTCCATCACCAGCACGTTGCGGCGGGTGTAATCCCAGTAAACCTCGGGGATGTAGAGCAGTCCTGAGTCGTGCCAGTTGCGACGCAGCTGCGCGGTGTTGGCGCCTTCGCGCTTCAGATCGAGCTCGTCGAGGATGGTCAGCTCGTAGTCCAGCACCACCTCGACTGGCCGCAGCCGGCGGCCATCGGGCAGGTAGCGTTCGGCAAAACGCGCCAGCATGAACATCAGTGACATGTCGGCGCGGATCACCCGCTCGATGCCGGGGCGCACCACTTTCACCACCACCTCTTCCCCGGTGTGCAGGCGGGCGGTATGGACCTGGGCGATGGAGGCTGACGCCAGCGGCTCGCGGTCGAAGCGCGCAAACAGCTGTTCGACCGGCTGCCCCAGCGCGGTCTCGATCAGGGCAATGGCCTGCTCGGAAGGAAAGGGCGGGACATTATCCTGCAGCCGCTCCAGCTCATCAGCGATGTCCGGCGGCAACAGGTCGCGTCGGGTGGAGAGGATCTGTCCGAATTTTACGAAGATCGGCCCGAGTGCTTCCAGCGCCAGCCGCAGCCGCACGGCGCGGCTCTGTCTGGGCGTGGGCAGCAGGCGCCACGGCGAGAACTGGAACAGCCAGCGTGCGGGTACCGGCACCAGATCCGGGTCGACCAGCGCATCCAGCCGGTATCGGATCGAAACTGCAATGATAGTGCAGAGGCGGCGCAGTCGTTTCACGGCCGCATTCCCCTGCTCAGCCGCTGGCGCAGCTTCCGGAGGCGCGCCTCCAGCCGGTCGGTGCGGGCACTGAGCTCATCGACTTCGGCGCAGAAAGCGGTGACTTCGTCGCTGGCGGGCAGCCAGCCGCTCTCCTGGTTCAGCCAGTGATTGCCCTGGCGCAGCAGCCGGTCGCCGATATAGCGCGCGCGCTGGCTGGCGCCGCGCAGGGCGCGCCCGAGCTGGTGGCCGGCCACGTCGCCGAAAATCCGGGCGAGCGGCGCCTCCCAGTCGATATCGAGACTTTTCAGAATCTGCTGCAGCTCCTGCAGGGCGTGGCTGTCGCCATGCAGGGTGATGGGGCCGTTGATCAGCTCGCTGGCCGGATCGGCGCTGTTGGCGAGTGCGATAAAATCCTCGGCGGCGCCGACCAGCCGCGCATCGGTCACCCCTTCATAGCTGGCGGCCAGTGCCAGCCAGTGCGGCTGCGGTAATACAAACAGATCGAGCTGCGGCGACAGGCATTCGATATGGAACACCTTGCCGGCCAGATTGTTGAGACGCTGCCGCGACGCGGGATCGAGATCGAGCGCGGCATTGAGCGCGCGCTCGAGCGCCGCCAGCGCGGCTGTACGCAGCATGGTCTGGCCGGTCACGCCTTAAAGCCTCGGTGAAGGGCGACAATCCCTCCGGTCATGTTGAAGTACTCGCAGCGGTCAAAACCGGCCTCCGCCATCATCTGCTTCAGCGTCTCCTGATCGGGATGCATGCGAATGCTCTCAGCCAGATAACGGTAACTGTCGGGATCATTGGCCACGAGCTTGCCCATCAGCGGCAGCACACGGAACGAGTAGAGATCGTAGGCCTTGCTCAGCGCCTCGTGGCGCGGTCTGGAAAATTCCAGCACCAGCAGCCGGCCGCCGGGTTTGAGCACACGCAGCATGGAGCGCAGCGCCGCGTCCTTGTCGGTGACATTGCGCAGTCCGAAGGCGATGGTGATGCAGTCGAAATGGTTGTCGGGGAAGGGGAGCTTTTCAGCGTCAGCCTGTACGTAATCGATGTTGGCGACCACGCCGCGATCGGTCAGCCGGTCACGTCCCACCTGCAGCATGGAGGCATTGATGTCGGCCAGCACCACCCGGCCACTGGGGCCGACCAGACGGCTGAATTTGAAAGCGAGGTCGCCAGTGCCGCCTGCGATGTCCAGCACCTTGTGGCCGGGACGCACGCCTGACAACTCGATGGTGAAGCGTTTCCAGAGCCGGTGAATGCCGCCCGACATCAGGTCATTCATCAGATCGTAGCGCGCTGCAACTGAATGGAAGACACCGGCCACCATGCTCGCTTTGTCGGCCGCAGGCACCGTCTTGTAGCCGAAATGGGTGGTTTCCTGGTCGCTCATTGCGCTACTCCTTGTGGCATACCGGGCATGAACCCTGCGAGCGCTGGCTCAGCAGGCGGCGGCATTGTAAGCATCAGATACCGGTTTCGTCCCGAAGTTGTTGCAGCCGGGCGCGCCGCTCGGCTGCAGTTAGCGGCGTGGTGACCTCTTCCGGCAGCGCTTTGGCGATAGGCAGGTCGAGCGCTTCGCCATTGAGCACGCGTTCAGTCAGCAGCTCGTAGTGGCGACGAAATACCGGCAGCGCCTTGCTTTCAGGGGTGCTGGCGAGGAAGTGCCAGTCCGAGGCGCGGCCTGCGTGATAGACGATGGGGTGCGACCATTTATAGGCCGCTTTCGGGCTCGGCGCCCGGCACGCCTCGACGTACGCCACATGCACATCGGGAATGCCGAGATCGGCCGGCGAAGGCTCGCAGAAGGCGCGCAGGCTCTGCACCGTCGGCAGGTAGGGTGCACTCTTGATGGCGCGCCGCACCCCGGCCCGCAGCCGGGCCGGAGACAGATCACAGAGCGAATGCAGCCACAGCTGCTTGGCCATCATCAGCTGCTGGTCATTCGGGAACGCCTTGTGAAACTGGTTGTGATACGCCAGCTCCAGCTCGGTGAAGATCTGGTTGATGGCGTCGACATGTTCGCTGGTTGGCGTCGCCTCGCCGCGCGCGCGGCCGTCACTCGTCGTCGACGATCCCGTCGGCCCAGCTGCGGTCGGTGAGACGTTCGAACGCGGACTGAGGCGCCGCGCCTGCTGCTCCAGAAGCGAGTTGCTGTCGCGCATGATTGACTCCGTTGCGCATGTGGTGGCGGGTAGCCCACTGATATTTGACGTGTTGCAGGAATTTGGTATTCCACGAGCGGTGCGGGGTGCCGGCGTCACGCCAGAACAGGATGAACTCAGGCAGCAGCTCGCGGGCGAACTCGGTGTCGATATTGGCCATTCGCAGAATATCGAACACATCTTCGCTGGGTTGCCAGCTGGAGATGATCGGGCGTGGTTCCTGGTCATGCTTCAGGGCGCTGGTGAAACGTGCCCACTGAGTCCGGATGTGGGCGACGAACTTCGAGTTCCAGGTGCCGGTATTGTCGCCGCGCTCGCGCCAGTAGAGGACAAACTCCGGCACCGCGTCCTCAATGAAGCTGCGATTAATGCCGCTGCGCTCGAGGATCTGCAGCGCATCGTCGCTGGGCCACCAGTCGCTGGCCGGGGCCTGTTCCGCGACCTGAAAACGGCTGTGCTCCTCCTGCTGCGAGCGGCGCCACTGGTTCAGTACGTGGGTACGGAAGCGCGATGCCCAGCTGTGGCTGACCTCACCGCGTTCGCGCCAGTAGAGGAGGAAGTCCTCCAGCTGGTCGAGCGCAAACTGGCGTGAGATGCCGTGATTCATGCCCAGCAGCTGCAGCAGCTGTTCGTCAGGACGCCAGTTCGCGTCCAGGAGGCGCGCGCCCTGAGTGGCGCCAGCTCCCGGCGGCGGTGCAGTGGCAGTGAGGCGCTGATCGGCGTCGCGTTCGTCGAAGCGAACCACCAGCTGGTCGGCCGCGGAGAGGGCCGCAGCATCCAGCTGCAGCACACCCTTGTCGGCCAGGCTGCGGGCCACACGCATGAGATCGCGCCGGCCCCAGAAAGGGAGCATCTGCCCGAGGCGGGCGAGCTCGACCTTCAGCCAGGTGTCGCTGCTGGTGCCGGTAAAGGCAGCGATGTCGCTCAGCACATGCAGAAGGATCGCCTCCTCCAGGCCGATGGTGGCGGCCAGCGAGGGGGAGAACACCAGCATGCGCTCGGGTACCAGTGAAGTCATGCGCGCTGTCGGTGTCGGGAGTGGATCGAACAGGGATTGTACGGGCGCCGTGTCAGGGGTGCCAGTTTGCACCGCTGCGCCGCAGTGCGGGCGCGGTCGATGGTAGCATCGCCGCTGTCGTTCGCCGGCGCAGCCGGCCCCGATCAATGATCTGAAGAGCAATTCATGGCCAAACGCAAAGTCGCCTACGTCTGCAATGAATGCGGTGCCGAGTTCGCCAAATGGATGGGGCAGTGCACCGAGTGCAGTGCCTGGAACTCCATCGTTGAGTTCCGCCTGCCCACTGAGCCCGGCCCGGGCCCTGGCAGGGCGATAGGTTACGCCGGCGCCGTCGCCAGCACCGCCACGGTGCTGCAGGAAATCGCCATTGAAGAGGTGCCGCGTATCCCCACCGGCAGTGGCGAATTTGATCGCGTGCTCGGCGGAGGGCTGGTGGCCGGCTCGGCGGTCCTGATCGGCGGCCACCCGGGCGCCGGTAAGAGCACGCTGCTGTTGCAGACCCTGTGCGAGCTGGCGCGCACGCAGGACGCGCTCTATGTTACCGGTGAGGAGTCGCTGCAACAGGTCGCGCTGCGCGCGCAGCGGCTGCAGCTGCCGATGGATCGCCTGCAGCTGCTGGCGGAAACCGATGTGCAGGTACTGCTGGGACAGTTGCAACAGCTGAAGCCAAAGGTGGTGGTGATCGACTCGATTCAGGTGCTCTACCACCCCGATATCACATCGGCGCCGGGCAGCGTGTCACAGGTACGCGAGTGTGCGGCGTTGCTGACCCGCTTTGCCAAGCAGGCCGGCACGGTGCTGCTACTGGTCGGGCACGTCACCAAGGATGGCTCGCTGGCCGGGCCGAAGGTGCTGGAACACATGATCGACTGTTCCATCATGCTGGAAGGCACCAGCGACTCCCGTTTTCGCACCCTGCGGGGTCATAAGAACCGCTT
>JAJUJZ010000042.1 GCA_029265075.1 Gammaproteobacteria bacterium
CCGACCACCAGACAGGCCGGCGAATCGGTAAGGCGGTTGGTCACACGCACCTGTTCCACCTTCCCTTCAAGCACTTTGCTGGCACGTTCCACCAGCGCCTCGTGCTCCTTAGCCAGCTTCTCCTTCTCTTGTTTGTCAGCCTCGTCTTCGAGCTTGCCCAGATCAAGTTCGCCCTTACCGATGTCCTGGAACTTCTTGCCGTCAAACTCCACAAGGTGTCCCATCAGCCACTCATCAATGCGATCCGACAGCAACAGCACCTCAATGCCTTTTTTGCGGAACACCTCGAGATGAGGGCTGCTGGCCGCCATTTGGTGGTTATCGGCCGCGATGTAATAGATCGCCTCCTGCCCTTCTTTCATGCGTGACACGTAGTCCGCCAGCGACTGATCCTGTTTGGGATCATTGGTGTGGGTGGTGGAGAACCGCAGCAGCTGAGCAATTTTCTCCCGGTTGCTGTAATCCTCGGCGGGACCCTCTTTCAGCACTTCACCAAACGCGTCCCAGAAAACCTGATATTGCTCTGGCTCATTCTTCGCCAGCTTTTCCAGCATATCGAGCACGCGCCTGGTGAGGGCGTTGCGCATCGACTCCACTGGCCCGCTCTGCTGCAGGATTTCACGCGAGACGTTGAGCGGCAGATCGGCCGAGTCGAGCACCCCTTTCACAAACCGCAGGTAGAGTGGCAGGAATTGCTCGGCGTCATCCATGATGAAAGTGCGCTGCACATACAGCTTTACACCGCGCGGTTTCTCGCGATTCCACAGATCGAACGGCGCGCGCTTAGGGATGTAAAGCAGACTGGTGTATTCCTGCTTGCCCTCGACCTTGTTGTGCGACCAGGTGAGCGGATCGTCAAAGTCGTGCGAGATGTGCTTGTAAAACGCCTTGTATTCGTCGTCGCTAATCTCGGTGCGCGAACGCGTCCACAGCGCCGTTGCCTTGTTCACAGCTTCCCACTCGGGCGCCTTGCCTGCTTTCTGCTCTTCCTCGGTCTGATGCCGGTGCATCATCACCGGCAGTGAGATATGGTCGGAATACTTCTTGATGATGGAGCGCAGACGCCAATTATCGGCAAACTCGGCATCCTCCGTGCGCAGGTGCAGCACTACCGTAGTGCCGCGATCCGCTTTCTCAACCGGCTCGACGGTGAAATCGGCCTCGCCGGTCGATTCCCACCGCACGCCCTGATCCGCGGGCAGTCCCGCTCGCCGGGTAAACACCTCGACGCGCTCGGCAACGATAAAAGCCGAATAGAACCCGACGCCAAACTGACCAATCAGCTGCGCATCCTTTTTCTGATCGCCGCTCAGTTTCTTCAGAAACTCCGCAGTGCCGGAACGGGCGATGGTGCCCAGATTACTGATGACCTCCTCCCGCGACATGCCGATGCCATTGTCGCGGATGGTAATGGTTTTCGCCTCCGGCTCAGCCGAGACCTCGATTCTGAGCTCCGGATCGTCCTCGTAGAGCGTGCTGTCAGCGAGCGCTTCGAAGCGCAGCTTGTCGGCTGCATCTGAAGCGTTGGACACCAGCTCGCGGAGGAACACCTCCTTGTTGCTGTAGAGCGAGTGGATCATCAGCTGCAGCAGCTGTCTGGCTTCGGTCTGAAAACCCAGCGTCTGCTTGTCGGCGGCAGTGGTCATCGTAAAAAAGCTCCTCCAGTCACGGGCATAAAGTCTGCCGGGGGGATATGGGGTGCCGGCACCAGAATTCAAGCCGGCGCCGGCAACCTGATCTGGCGCACGGGAGGCGCGTACGTCATACCAGGAAAACGCAGCCGAAGAGCTGCGTCGGCAGGGGTGAACACAAAAGACCGACCCGGGCGCGGGTCGGTCCGGCCCTGTCGCAGACGTTACTCTGCGTTGCCCAGCAGGGTGGCGCGGTGGCCGCTGAAGAACGACTCCATGGAGGTCGCCGGTCGCCCGGTCAGCACCTCGACATGGTCGCTGACGATGTCCAGGCCCGGCGAGGTGAAGCCGAGACTGGTCGGCTCACCGCCGGCATCGGCAGGAACGATCGCAATCTCGCGTCCCGTGGCAGCCGCCACCGCCTCAGCCGCTGCCCGCACGCCAATCACTGCGGGGCCGGTGATGTCATACGCTTTGCCGGCATGGTCCGGCGAGCTCAGCACCGCAGCAGCTGCAGCCGCGCAATCGCGACGCGTCACATAGGCGATCGGATGCTCCGCCGTCGGGACCACCGCTCTGCCGGCCGTCGCGATGTCGCGGGCCGCCCCCAGCAGCACTTCGGCGTAAATCGAGTTGCGGAGGAAAGTCCATTCAAGACCGCTGTCACGCAGCAGCTGTTCGGTCGCCAGATGATCTTCTGCGAGTCCGGTGGTGACCCCGTTGCTGATACCGACGAACGAGGTATAGGCGATGTGGCGTACCCCAGCTGTTCTGGCGGCATCGATTGCCCGTCCATGCAGCACAGGCCGTGGATCGGGTCCGTCGAAGCCGACGCTGATCAGCAGCATACGGTCACCGCCCTCATAGGCAGCAGGCAATGACTCCGGCTGGGTGAAATCGCCGAACCGCACTGTTGCGCCCTGTTCTGCATAGGATGCGAGCTTGTCCGGGCTGCGGCTCACCAGAATCAGCCTGGATGGTTCGACGCCGCGGGCCAGCAGCTCTTCGATCACCAGCGTGCCGAGCTGGCCTGAGGCACCGGAGACGATAATGCGACCACCGTCGGCATGCGCGGCATTCGCAAACAGCAGTGCCAGCCCCGCCAGCGCCGCCAGTAGCGCCCCAGCCAGCCAGCGCGAGATCAGACGGTTACTACCTGCCGGCGTCGCCCCGGCATGTACAGACGTCATCATGGGCTTCTCCCTTCCGTGTAATTATCGCTCTTGTTTTCCCTGTCGTTGCCGTCGCCGATGGACGAAGGCAACGACCGGCAGCAACCAGCATATCGGGCGCAGCGAATCTGTACAGCCCCGCTATCGCTCACTGGCGATATACGCCAGCCAGAAACGACAACGCCCCGACGAGCGGGGCGTTGTACGGAGGCTGTGAACCGGTGGAGGGCTTATTTCCAGCCAGTCACTTCAGCCAGGGTCTTGCCAATGTCTGCCAGTGAACGGACGGTGGTTACACCCGCCGCTTCGAGCGCTGCGAACTTCTCGGCTGCAGTGCCCTTACCGCCGGAGATGATGGCACCGGCGTGGCCCATGCGCTTGCCGGGAGGGGCAGTCACACCAGCAATGTAGGAGACGACCGGCTTGGTAACGTGCTCCTTGATGTAGGCAGCTGCTTCGTCCTCAGCGGTACCGCCAATTTCACCGATCATAACGATCGCTTCAGTCTGCGGGTCTTCCTGGAACAGCTTGAGGATGTCGATAAAGCTGGAACCCGGGATCGGGTCACCGCCGATGCCGACACAGGTCGACTGACCAAAGCCGTAATCGGTGGTCTGCTTGACCGCTTCGTAGGTCAGTGTACCCGAGCGCGACACGATGCCAACTTTGCCCGGCAGGTGAATGTGGCCGGGCTGAATGCCAATCTTGCACTCACCGGGGGTGATGACGCCCGGGCAGTTCGGACCGATCAGGCGCACACCAAGCTCGTCACACTTCACTTTCACTTCCAGCATGTCCAGCGTCGGAATGCCTTCGGTGATGCAGACGATCAGCGGCACGCCGGCAAAAGCGGCTTCAAGGATGGAGTCCTTGCAGAACGGAGCCGGAACGTAGATGACTGACGCGTCAGCACCGGTGGCTTCGACCGCTTCGGCAACGGTGTTGAACACCGGCAGACCGAGATGCTCCTGGCCGCCTTTGCCCGGGGTAACGCCGCCCACCATTTTGGTGCCGTAGGCGATGGCCTGCTCGGAGTGCAGCGTGCCTTGTGAGCCGGTGAAGCCCTGGCAGATTACCTTGGTGTCTTTGTTGATCAGAATACTCATTTCGCGCCCTCCGCCGCTTTGACTGCCGCGATGGCGGCGTCAGTCAGACTGTTCGCGGCGATGATGTTCAATCCACTCTCCGCCAGCAGCTTGGCGCCGAGCTCGGCGTTGTTGCCTTCCAGACGAACGACGACCGGCACTTTGACGCCCACCTGCTCGACGGCACCGATGATGCCCTCAGCGATCAGGTTGCAGCGCACGATGCCGCCGAAGATGTTGACCAGAACGGCCTTCACGTTCTCGTCCGACAGGATGATCTTGAACGCTTCGGAGACACGCTCCTTGGTAGCGCCACCGCCGACGTCGAGGAAGTTGGCCGGCGCACCGCCGTGCAGCTTGACGATGTCCATGGTGCCCATGGCCAGACCAGCACCGTTCACCATGCAACCAATGTTGCCGTCCAGTGCGACGTAGTTGAGTTCCCACTTGGCTGCGTGCGCTTCGCGGGGATCTTCCTGCGAAGGGTCAGCCATCTCACGCAGCTTCGGCTGGCGATAGAGCGCGTTGCTGTCGATGTTGATCTTGGCGTCGAGGCAGTGCAGGTTGCCTTCCTCGGTGATGACCAGCGGGTTGACTTCCAGCAGGGCCAGGTCGTAGTCCTGGAACAGCTTGGCGAGGCCCAGGAAGATCTTGGTGAACTGCTTCACCTGAACATCGTTGAGGCCCAGTTTGAACGCGAGTGCGCGTCCCTGGAACGGCTGTGCACCGACCAGCGGATCAATCTCTGCCTTCAGAATTTTCTCAGGCGTCTCTTCGGCAACCTTTTCGATCTCCACGCCACCTTCGGTGGAAGCCATGAAGACGATCCGGCGGCTGGAGCGATCCACTACCGCACCCAGGTAGAGTTCCTTGGCGATGTCGGTGCACGACTCGACGAGGATCTTGGAGACCGGCTGACCATTGGCGTCAGTCTGGTAGGTCACCAGGCGCTGGCCCAGCCACTTCCTGGCAAACTCGGCGATCTCATCTTTGGAGCTGACCAGTTTGACACCACCAGCCTTGCCCCGGCCGCCGGCGTGCACCTGTGCCTTGACTACCCATTTGTCACCGCCGATCTTGTCCGCCGCAGCGACGGCTTCTTCCGGTGTGCCGCAGGCGTAGCCCTTGGAGACCGGCAAGCCGTACTCGGCAAACAGCTGCTTTGCCTGATACTCGTGAAGGTTCATGATTGATACCGTGTTGGTCTATTACCTATGCGCCGCTTGTGGCGGCACCCCTGCACCGTCATCGATGACGGTGTTCCCGCGGTTGCTTGTAGCGCGACCACCCGTCGCGGAACGCGCCGGGTGATCAACCTGCCGGTATTACTTGCGCGGCCGCTTGTTGGCGATGTGAATCGCGTGGCCGTGAACAGCCAGCGCCGCTTCTTTGACTGCTTCCGACATGGTCGGGTGACTGAACACCATCAGACCAAGATCTTCCGCTGAAGAACCAAACTCCATGGCGATGGCCACTTGCTGAACCAGTTCAGCAGCCGCCGGTCCGATGACGTGACCACCGAGAATGCGGTCGGTCCGCGCATCGGCGATCAGCTTGACCATGCCCGCTGGCTCACCCGCTGCCAGCGCACGACCACTGGCGGCAAACGGGAATACGCCGGTTTTGTATTCAACACCAGCTTCTTTCAGCTGCTCTTCATTCTGACCGACCCATGCAATCTCCGGGTGCGTGTAGATAACGCCCGGGATGACGTCATAGTTGACGCTCGCCTTCTGGCCAGCGATACGCTCAGCGGCCATGACGCCCTCTTCGCTGGCCTTGTGCGCCAGCATCGGGCCCCGAACCAGGTCACCTACGGCATAAACGCCGGGCACTGCGGTTTCGCAGTACTCATCCACTTCGATGAAGCCGCGCTCGTTCAGCTTGACGCCGGAATCTTCGGCTACCAGATCAGCACTCAGCGGCTTGCGGCCAACGGCGACGATCAGCTTGTCAAACGTTTCGCTCTGCTCACCCTTGGCATCGGTATAGGCAACGGTAACTTTGCCTTTTTTCACTTCGCTGCCAGTGACACGTGCGCCCAGACGAATGTCGAGGCCTTGCTTGCGCAGAATCTTCTCAGCCTCTTTGGCGATCTGACGATCGACCGCCGGCAGGAAAGTGTCGAGCGCTTCCAGTACGACCACCTCAGCGCCGAGACGCGCCCACACACTGCCGAGTTCCAGACCGATAACGCCTGCACCGATGACACCCAGACGCTTGGGCGTCGAGGTAAACTCCAGTGCACCGGTCGAGTCGACAATGGTCTCCTGATCGACCGGCGCCGGCGGGATGTTCACCGGCACTGAGCCTGCAGCGATGATGACGTTTTTGGCTTCGTGGACTTCCACACTGCCGTCGGCCCTGGTGACCTGCACTTTCTTGTCGGCCAGCAGTTTGCCTGCACCTTCCGCCACGGTCACGCCGTTAGCCTTGAGCAGCGCACCAACGCCGCCGGTCAGCTGTTGCACCACGTCATCCTTGCGCTTGATCATCGCCGGCACGTCGATCGACACTTTGCTGGCGCTGATGCCGTGAACGTCGAAGCCGTGGGCAGCTTCATGGAACTTGTAAGAGGTGTCGAGCAGCGCCTTGGAGGGGATGCAGCCGACGTTCAGGCAAGTACCACCGAAGGCAGGCTTGCCGAATTTGTTGACGCCCTTTTCGATGCAGAGTGTCTTGAAACCGAGTTGTGCGGCACGGATGGCGGCAACATAACCGCCGGGGCCCGCACCGATCACTACCACGTCATAATTTGCCATCGTTCGCTATTCCTGTATCCGGTTGACTTCAGATCGCCAGCAGCATGCGTGCCGGATCTTCGAGCAGGTCCTTGATGGTCACCAGGAACTGCACCGCCTCTTTGCCGTCGATCAGGCGGTGGTCGTACGACAGCGCCAGATACATCATCGGCAGAATCACGACCTGGCCGTTCACAGCCATCGGCCGCTCCTGGATTTTGTGCATGCCCAGGATTGCGGTCTGCGGCGGGTTGATGATCGGCGTCGACATCAGCGAACCGAACACGCCACCGTTGGTGATGGTGAAGGTGCCACCCTGCATCTCTTCGATGCTGAGCTTGCCGTCGCGGGCACGCAGACCGAGGTCGCGAATTTTCGCTTCCACGTCAGCGATGCTCATCTGATCAGCATCACGCAGGTTGGGAACCACCAGACCTTTGTCGGTGGAGACTGCAACGCCGATGTCCTGATAGCCGTGGTAGACAATATCGTTACCGTCGATCGAGGCGTTAACCGCGGGGAAACGCTTGAGCGCTTCGCACGCCGCCTTGACGAAGAAGCCCATGAAGCCGAGACGAACACCGTTGTGGGTCTTCTCAAACTGGTCCTTGTAGCGCGCGCGCAGCTCCATGACCGGCTTCATGTTGACTTCGTTGAACGTCGTCAGCATGGCCGTGTTCTGCGACGCCTCGAGCAGACGCTCGGCAATGCGGGCGCGCAGACGGCTCATCGGCACGCGCTTTTCAATACGCTCGCCGGCCGCGACCGCAACCTGGGCTGCCGGTGCCGCAGCGGGCGCGGCTTTCTTGCCGCTGGTGTGTGCAATAACGTCTTCCTTGGTGATCAGGCCACCCTTGCCGGTACCCTTGATGGCGCTGGCGTCGAGCCCTTTCTCTTCGATCAGCTTGCGGGCGGCCGGTGCCACTTTGGCATCGTCGGCAGCAGCCGGTGCGGCGGCAGCTGATTCTTCCGTGGCGGCTGGGGCGGCTGCGGGTGCAGCAGCAGTGGCGCCAGCTTCGAAACGACCGATCAGCTCATCACTGAGAACCGTTTCGCCTTCCTGCTTGATGATTTCACCCATGACGCCGTCAGCCGGGGCCACGACTTCCAGCACGACCTTGTCGGTTTCGATGTCGACAATCAGTTCGTCGCGCGCTACCGCTTCACCCGGCTTCTTGTGCCAGGTCGCAATGGTGCCGTCCGCTACTGATTCGGGAAAAGTTGGCGCCTTCAGTTCAATGCTCATTCGGGAGTCCTTAAACCTGCAATTCTGTGAGGAGTCGAAAACTGTTACGGTCGGGGCGCGATTACGCGCCCCCGATCTTCAACGCTTCTTTGATGAACTTTTCCTGCTGTGCCAGATGCAGCGCCATGTAGCCGGCGGCCGGCGCAGCCGACGGTTCGCGGCCAGCGTAGTCGAGATACAGCGTGCGATTATGACGATGAATCACGCGCCGCATGTGGTGCTGACTGCTGTACCAGGCGCCCTGGTTCATCGGCTCTTCCTGACACCACACCACCTCCTCGAGGTTGGTGAGCGGTGCAATCACCTTCTCGAGCTCCTCTTCCGGGAACGGATAGAGCTGCTCCAGCCGCACCAGTGCGACACCTTCGACGCCGAACTCGCGACGCGCATCGCGCAGGTCGTAGAACACCTTGCCGCTGCACAGCACCAGACGCTTAATGGACTTCGGATCGGTCACATCCGGATCGCCCAGTACGTTGTAGAAGTCGCCGTTGGCCAGCTCGTCGAGCGTCGACACCGCTTCCTTGTGGCGCAGCAGGCTCTTCGGTGACATCACCACCAGCGGCTTGCGCAGCGGGCGAATCACCTGACGACGCAGCATGTGGTACACCTGCGCCGGCGTAGTGGGCACGCAGACCTGAATGTTGTGCTCGGCACACAGCTGCAGGAAACGCTCCAGACGCGCCGAGCTGTGCTCCGGCCCCTGCCCTTCGTATCCGTGCGGCAGCAGCATGGTCAGACCGCAGAGCCGGCCCCACTTGTGCTCGCCGGAAGTGATGAACTGGTCGATCACGACCTGCGCACCGTTCGCGAAGTCACCGAACTGGGCCTCCCAGATCACCAGCGCGTTGGGTGTGGTAGTGGCGTAGCCATATTCAAAGGCGAGGACGGCTTCTTCCGACAGCAGCGAGTCATAAAGAGCGACCAGCGGCTGATCCTCACTGAGGTGCGCCAGCGGCATGTACGCTTCGCCAGTCTTCTGGTCGTGCAGAATGGCGTGGCGGTGCGCAAAGGTCCCGCGACCAACGTCCTGACCGGTCATTCGTACCGGGTGCCCCTCATCGAGCAGCGTGGCGTAGGCCAGCATCTCGGCGAAGCCCCAGTTGATCGGCAGCTCGCCTTCCGCCATTTTCAGACGTTCTTCGTAGAGTCTGCCAACCTGACGCTGCGGCGTAAAATCTTCCGGCAGCGTATTGATGCGACGCGCCAGATCCTGCAGTTTCTCCTTCGGCAGGCGCGTGTCGTACGGTGTCTCCCAGCTGTGGCCAAGATAAGGCGTCCAGTCCACGAACAGCGCGCGGTTCGGCTCTTTCACCAGACTTTTGACCACATGCTCGCCGCTCTCCAGCACGCGGCGATATTCGTCCTGCAGCATCTGATCTTCATCGCGCGTGATGTCGCCGAGCTCGATCAGACGGGCAGCGTAAGTGTCGCGCGTGGTCGCCAGCTTGCGGATGCGTTCATACATCAGTGGCTGGGTAGCCGCCGGCTCGTCCGCTTCGTTGTGGCCACGACGGCGGTAGCAGACGAGGTCGATGACCACATCTTTCTTGAACTGCTGACGGTAGTCGAGCGCCATCTCGCTGACGAACAGCACCGCTTCCGGATCGTCGCCGTTGACGTGGAAGATCGGCGCCTGAACCATCTTGGCGACATCAGTCGCGTATTCCGTCGAGCGCGCGTCTTCCCGCTTGCTGGTCGTGAAACCGACCTGGTTGTTGATGACGATGTGCACCGTGCCGCCGGTCTTGTAGGCGCGGGTCTGCGACATCTGGAAGGTTTCCATGACCACGCCCTGGCCGGCAAAGGCAGCGTCGCCATGCATTACGATCGGCAGTACCACATCACCGCCCTTGTCCTCACGGCGGTCCTGACGGGCACGCACCGAGCCGACGACCACCGGCGATACGATCTCCAGGTGGGACGGGTTGAATGCCATCGCCAGATGAATCTCGCCGCCCGGCGTCATGACGTTGGACGAGAAGCCCTGGTGGTATTTCACGTCGGCCGAACCCTGGTACACCGCCCGGCCTTCGAACTCGTCGAACAGCTCCGACGGGCTCTTGCCGAGGATGTTGACCAGCACATTGAGGCGGCCGCGGTGGGCCATGCCCATGACCACTTCTTTCATCTGGTACGAGCCGGCGCGCTGAATGAGCGCGTCGAGCATCGGAATCAGGCTCTCACCGCCCTCGAGGCCGAAGCGCTTCACGCCCGGATATTTCGAGGCGAGCGCTTTTTCCAGGCCCTCGGCAGCAGTCAGTCGCTCCAGCAGGTGACGGCGCTCCTCGGGACCGTATTCGGGCCGCGAACGCACGCTCTCCATACGCTGCTGGATCCACTGACGCTCCTCGGTGGCAACGATGTGCATGAACTCGGCGCCGATGGTACTGCAGTAGGTCTGCTCCAGCGCGCCGACGATCTCACGCAGCGTGGCAGTTTCGCGCCCCAGATACATGGCTGCTGCGTGGAAGGTCGTGTCCAGATCTTCCGGACTCAGCTGATGGTAGGACAACTCGAGATCGGGCACTGGCGGCCGCTCGACCAGACCCAGCGGATCAAGCTTTGCCTTCTGGTGACCGCGCTGACGGTAGGCGCTGATCAGCTGGACCACGCGCACCTGCTTGCGCTCGTGCTCGGTGACGCCGCCGTCACCGACACGCACCACCCGTCCCGACGAGCGGCCAAGCTCGCGGAAGAACTCGATAATGTCGGCATGGGAAACGTCGCGATCGCCGCCGCCCATGAACTGGGGCAGCCCATCGAAGTAGCTCCGCCACTCCTCCGGAACCGCATCGGGATCGGTCAAGTAGGTTTCGTAGAGTTCTTCTACGTAGGCGGCATTACTGCCGGAGATGTGAGAGCTGCGCCAGAGCAGTTCCATGGAGTTTTCTTGCATCATTGCCCACCTGATAGGGGAGGTGCGCCCATGTCGTCGGCGTTTCGCACGGGATAACGGTCAAATGCGGTTCTCCATGCCGGGCCTGGCCATGGCGACGCCGTATCCTTCCTGGTGCACAACCGGCAGAGCCGGCCGAAACGCCGATGGGTCGCGACGGGTGTTACCCGCGGGTCTCCCAGGATATAGCCTGTTCACTGTCCATCAACACCGCGCCGGTGAGCGCTAGTGCCATATCCAATCCCGTGTCAGTTGTGCCGACCCGGGCTTGCCGTAGCGGCCGGACGCCCGCCCGACCGCCACGACCCTGAACCTCAGCTTGCGCGTTTGAGCAGCATCCCACGGATGTGACCAATCGCACGCGTCGGGTTCAACCCTTTCGGGCAAACGCTGACACAGTTTTGAATTCCATGGCAACGAAACACGCTGAACGGATCGTCCAGTTCCGCCAGTCGGCTTTCGGTCGCGGTATCACGACTGTCAGCCAGGAAACGATAGGCCTGCAGCAGGCCGCTGGGACCGATGAAGCGATCCGGATTCCACCAGAACGACGGGCACGCCGTCGAGCAGCAGGCACACAGGATACACTCATACAGCCCATCGAGTTTGGCCCGATCTTCCGGCGACTGCAGGCGTTCGATCGCCGGCTCCGGCTCGTCGTTGATGAGGTAGGGACGCACCTTCTCGTACTGCTTGTAGAAAAGGCTCATATCCACGACCAGATCGCGAATTACCGGCAGACCAGGCAGCGGCCGCAGCACCAGTTTACCGCCCCGGATAACCTCCGAGATCGGCGTGATGCAGGCGAGGCCGTTCTTGCCGTTCATATTGAGACCGTCCGAGCCGCACACACCCTCCCGGCAGGAGCGCCGGTAGGTGAGCGTCGGATCCTGCGCTTTCAGCAGCTCCAGAACGTCCAGGACCATCAGGTCCTTGCCGCCGGTATCGACCTGCACGTCCTGCATGTAAGGTGCTTCGTCGGTCTCCGGGTTGTAGCGGTACAGACTCACCTGCAACATGGTTGAAACTCCACTACCTCAGCATGACCGGGCCCCTGGCCCAGCCCGTATTTACGCCATCTATCTGTGCATTGCCGTCGATCAGTACGTGCGAGCTTTCGGCTCGAACGCCTCAACCGTGCGCGGCTTGAAGTTGACTGCGCGTTTGTCAACCCGCTTCTCTTCCGGGAAATAGAGCGAGTGGCAGAGCCAGTTGGCGTCGTCGCGCTCGGGGAAGTCTTCCCGGGCGTGAGCGCCGCGACTCTCTTTCCGCTCTTCGGCGGCAATAGCTGTCGCCTCGGCAACTTCCAGCAGGTTCTGCAGCTCCAGCGCTTCGATCCGCGCCGTATTGAACGCACTGCTCTTGTCAGGCAAATGCACATTGGCAATACGCTCGCGCAGCACGGCCAGCTGCTTGATGCCTTCCTGCATGTAGTCACCGCGGCGGAACACCCCGAAGTACTTCTGCATGGTGTCCTGCAGCTCGGAACGGAGCTGAGCAACAGACTCACCGCCCGTGCTTTCATTGAGACGATTGAGACGCTGTGCAGCCTGATCGAGATCGGTTTCACTGGCGTCACGGTACTCAATGCCTTCACGCAGCGCTTTCTCGATAAAGAGCCCGGCGGAGCGGCCGAACACCACCAGGTCGAGCAGCGAGTTGCCGCCGAGACGGTTGGCGCCGTGCACCGATACGCAGGCCACCTCGCCGCAGGCGAACAGGCCCGGAATGATCTGGTCGTTGCCATCGGCGTCGACCGTCAGCGCCTGACCGTGAATATTGGTCGCGATGCCGCCCATCATGTAGTGGCAGGTCGGCACGACCGGAATCGGCGCCTTGACCGGATCGACATGCGCGAAGGTCTCTGAGAGTTCGCAGATGCCCGGCAACCGCGAGTGGAGCACCTCTTCGCCGAGGTGGTCCAGCTTCAGCAGGACGTGGTCGCCATTGGGACCACAGCCGCGCCCTTCCAGAATTTCCAGAATCATCGACCGCGCCACAACGTCGCGACCGGCGAGATCTTTGGCATTGGGGGCGTAACGCTCCATGAAGCGCTCGCCGTCCTTGTTGATCAGGTAGCCGCCTTCACCGCGGCAGCCCTCGGTGACCAGCACCCCGGCTCCGGCGATACCGGTCGGGTGGAACTGCCACATTTCAATGTCCTGCACCGGGAAGCCGGCGCGCAGAGCCATACCGACACCATCGCCGGTGTTGATATGGGCGTTGGTGGTCGAAGCGTAGATGCGCCCTGCCCCACCGGTGGCAAATACCGTGGCGCGCGACTTCACGTAGACCAGCTCCCCGGTCTCGATGCAGATCGCCAGCACACCGACGACGGCGCCATCCTGGTTCTTGACAATATCGACCGCGAACCACTCGTTGAAGAACACCGTATTGTTCTTCATGTTGCCCTGATACAGCGTATGCAGCAGAGCGTGACCGGTACGGTCAGCAGCAGCACAGGTCCGTGCAGCCTGGCCACCGCGGCCAAAATCCTTGGACTGACCGCCAAACGGACGCTGATAGATGCGACCGTTATCAAAACGCGAGAACGGCAGCCCCATATGTTCCAGCTCGAACACCGCTTCCGGGCCGACGCTGCACATATATTCAATGGCGTCCTGGTCACCAATGTAGTCCGACCCCTTGACGGTGTCGTACATGTGCCAGCGCCAGTCGTCGTTCGGGTCAGCCGAAGCGATTGCACAGGTGATACCACCCTGCGCCGATACGGTGTGCGAACGGGTCGGGAATACTTTACTGATGACCGCGGTCTTGAAGCCGGACTGCGACAACTGCAGTGCGGCACGCATGCCGGCACCGCCTCCGCCTACAATGACACCGTCAAACGAGATCGTGCGAATTCGAGCCATGAATCAACCCCACAGAATCTGGATGCCCCAGACCACGTAGACGAACAGCGCCGCCACCACGACAGCCTGAAAGATCAAACGCAGGACGTTGCCCTTCGGCCCCATCAGACGCTCGGTCAGGTAATCGGTCGAAACCGCCCACAGCCCGATCCAGGCATGCGCGGCAATCGAGAGCATTGCAGCCAGCGTAAAGATACGCATCCACGTCTGGCTGAAGAGACCGCGCCAGCTTTCATAGGTCACCTCACCACCGAACAGCACAATGCCACCCAGGACAAGCATGTAAGCCAGCAGAACCAGCGCAGTGATTCGCTGGATCAGCCAGTCCGAAAGGCCGCTACGGCCGAAGTTTGTAACCGCGGTTACCATATCAGCGCTCCCGCTACAACGATGAGAACAACCGCGAGCACCAGCACGATCCTGGCGCCGAGCTGGCCGCCCTCGAGCGTTTCACCAACTCCGAGATCCATGATCAGGTGCCGCACACCAGCCAGAGTGTGATAGATGAGCGCAGATACCGCCCCCCACACCACCAGCTTAAGAAGGAAGCTGTCCATCAGCGTGCCGACGCGCGCGAACTCTTCGGCGCTGTCCAGCGACAGGTCGAGCAGCCACAGCAGGATCGGTACACCGACCAGCAGAGCAACTCCGGTTATACGATGAAGGATGGACACGTACGCTGTAATCGGCAGCCTTATAGTGCCGATATCAAGATTGACGGGTCTGGCTTTGTTCACGGTCATTTTCACACTGGTTGAGGCCCGTTCCCAACGCAAACAGGCGTGACGGCGGAAACAAACTGGGTGCAAACAGAAGGGCCTGGCGAAGCTCAGGAGCTCCACCGGGTCACGTTCAGAAAGCGCGCGGCATTATAGGCAGTCCTTCGTTCAAACACAAACAGATGAGGGCTGCGAACTGCCGTGTAAACAACGGTGCAACAACGGTTTACGAACCGGCCGGTTCGGACAGGCGAACTGAGGGGCGCCCCGGAAAGCAACATCCATCGAAGCCATTCCCGCAGGCTTCTTTTCCTTTATAATGCGTGGCGCTTTCCAGTGGCCAAAGCCATTGACAAGCTCAACCGGCCCCCCAATAGTGTGGGCCCTCGCACACAATGCGAATCCCCCTTTTAGCAAGCATTCACCTACCGGTATGCGGTTGTAACAGGAGCGCTCAATGACTGACAAGAAAGCCCGTCTGGCCCTGGAGGGCAAAGACCCTATCGATCTGCCCATCCATTCCGGGACTCTCGGACCTGATGTGGTCGACGTCAGCCCCCTGCTCGCCAACGGTCTCTTTACCTACGACCCCGGCTTTGTTGCCACGGCAGCATGTGAATCCAGGATCACCTTTATCGATGGCGACAAGGGCGTCCTGCTGCACCGCGGCTACCCCATCGAACAGCTGGCAGAGCAGTCCGATCACCTGGAGACCTGCTATCTGCTGCTGAACGGCGAACTGCCCAACGCCAGACAGAAAGCCGAATTTGCTGAGCGCATTACGCGTCACACCATGGTCCACGACCAGATCACCACTTTCTTCAAAGGCTTCCGTCGCGATGCGCACCCGATGGCCATCATGTGTGGCGTGGTGGGTGCCCTGTCGGCCTTCTATCACGACTCGCTCGACATCAATGATCCCAGGCACCGCGAGACCTCGGCTATCCGCCTGATCGCGAAGATGCCAACGCTGGCCGCGATGACCTACAAGTACTCGATCGGCCAGCCGTTCATGTACCCGCGTAACGACCTCAACTACGCCGAGAACTTCCTTTATATGATGTTCGGCACGCCGTGCGAGGAGTTCAAGGTGAATCCGGTACTGGCGCGCGCCATGGACCGCATCTTCCTGCTGCACGCCGACCACGAACAGAACGCCTCGACCTCGACCGTACGGCTGTCGGGCTCGACCGGTGCCAACCCGTTCGCCTGCATCTCGGCCGGCATTGCCGCGCTGTGGGGTCCGTCGCACGGTGGCGCCAACGAAGCGGTTCTGAACATGCTGGAAGAGATCGGTGACGTCTCGCGCATTCCGGAGTTCGTCAACCGCGCCAAAGACAAGAACGACCCGTTCCGCCTGATGGGCTTCGGTCACCGTGTCTACAAGAACTTCGACCCGCGCGCCAAGGTCATGAAGCAGGCTGCAGACGAGGTGCTCTCGGAGCTGGGCCTGGAGAACGATCCGCTGCTCAAGATTGCCAAGGAGCTGGAGCGCATTGCGCTGGAAGATCCGTACTTCATTGAGAAGAAGCTCTACCCCAACGTCGACTTCTACTCCGGCATCATTCTGAAGGCTATCGGTATTCCGACCAGCATGTTCACCGTAATCTTCGCCCTCGGCCGTACGCCGGGCTGGATTGCACACTGGAACGAGATGATCAGCAACCCGTACAAGATCGGCCGTCCCCGTCAGCTCTACACCGGTCCGGTGCGGCGCGACTTCCAGCCGCTGGATCAGCGCAGCTGATTCCCGCAACGCAAAACGCCCTGCTCTGCAGGGCGTTTTTGTTTGTGCCAACAGTACCTGTTCGCAGCGAGAACCCGCAGAGCAGCCGTACGAACCAAAAATTACAGTAAAAAAAAAGCCGCCTGCTGGCGGCTTCTGTCGAGATGGTGCCGTTGAGAGGAGTCGAACCTCCGACCTACTGATTACGAATCAGTTGCTCTACCAACTGAGCTACAACGGCGAAATTCTGTGGACGCTGACCGCGGCTCTGCCACTGAGACTAAGGTGGCCACGGTGCCGCCATTCTACCTGCTTTCTGCCGCTCTTCCAGCGGCGCATAAGGTGCTGCCTGGCAGCTGGCGGCTACTGACGCGAGCTCCGGATCAGCTGCGGCCGCTATTTGACCCGAAAGCGAAAATTTTTTCAAAGCCTTTTCGCTTCCCGAGTGCACGCCCTGATGCTGCGGCCGGCTAGAATGTCAGCTGCGTCTCCGTTGAAGGTGTGTTCATGCGCATCAATCTACTGTTAAGCGGCGATGAGCTGATGGCGGGCGACATCGTCGACTCCAACTCCGCGCTGATCGCTCGACAACTTGCCCCCTATGGCTGGCGCCTGCAGCGCAAGCTCACCGTCGGCGACAACCTGGCGCTGCTGACCGAGTCCTTGCAGCTGCTGTCGCGCGATTGCGACATTCTGCTGGTCAATGGCGGTCTGGGACCGACCGTGGACGACCTCACCGCAGAAGCGCTGGCGAAAGTCTGCGGCGTGCCGCTGGCGGAGCACCCGGAAGCGCTGGCGCATCTGCAGCAATGGTGCGAACGCCGGAACTACATACTCAACAATGCCAACCGCAAGCAGGCGCTGCTCCCGGCTGGCTGCGAGATCGTCCGTAATCCCACTGGCAGCGCGGTCGGGTTCACCATGCCCCTCAATGGCTGCCAGGTAATCTGCACCCCGGGCGTGCCCAGCGAGCTGACGGCGATGCTGGATCAGGAAATCCTGCCAGCCCTGACCGCTCGCTTTCCCCATGGCAATGGCACACTGCGCCGCTTTGCGCTATTCGGTGCGGGCGAATCGACGCTGCAGCAGCAGATCACTGAAGCATTCCCTCACTGGCCAGCCGGTGTGGAACTCGGTTTTCGGGCCGCTCTGCCGATGCTGGAGCTGAAACTGGGCGCGCCCGGCCCTGATGGCGCCGCCGCAGTGGCGCGAGCGTTTGAGCGGATCCAGCCACTGATCGCCGATGTGCTGATCGGTGAGGATGACACCAGCATGGCAGAACGCGTCGTCGAGCTGCTGCGCACGGCGGGCTTGCGTCTCACCTGTGCGGAATCCTGCACCGGCGGCGGCATTGCCGCCCTGCTCACCCGAATACCCGGTGCGTCCGATGTTTTTGACCTGGGAGTTGTCAGCTACAGCAATGGCGCCAAACAGCAGCTGCTCGCTGTCGGCGCCGAGACTCTCGCGCAGCACGGTGCCGTCAGCGAGCCCGTGGTGCTGGAGATGGCGGCAGGTGCACTGCGCCTCAGCGGCGCCGATCTGGCAGTCGCCGTTTCGGGCATAGCCGGCCCCGGCGGTGGTACCCCCGACAAGCCGGTCGGCACCGTCTGGATCGCCTGGGGCAGCGCCGACGACCTGCAGGCGCGGCAGTTCTATGTACCGATGGAACGCGCGCTCTTCCAGGAGTACGTCAGCACCATCGCGCTCGATCTGATTCGCCGGCGGCTGCAGGGTATTGCCGGCGAACCCCGCTATCTCACCAGAAAAAGACCTGAGCGGGCCTGATTTTTTTGCTTTAACGGAGAGTTGCAATGACGTTCTGGAACATCGTTTCAGGGCTCGCTATTTTTTTGCTGGCGATGGGCATGCTGGAGCAGGCCATTCGCGGTCTCGCCGGCGGCCTGCTGTCGCGCTGGCTGGGAGAGGCGGCGCGACCAGCGAGCAGCGCCTGGGCCGGCATGGTGGTCACGCTTATTGTCCAGAGCAGCACACTCACCAGCCTGCTGGTACTGGCCTTTGCTGCCGCCGGCACGCTGCCGCTGCTCAACGCTATCGCGGCCATTATCGGGGCCACGCTGGGGACTACCGGTACGGGCTGGCTGGTGGCGTTGTTCGGTTTCAAGTTCAGCATCGAAAGCATTGCCGTGCCGGTGATCGGAGCAGGCGCCCTCGCCTCGCTGGTTGGCACACCCGAACGGCCGCTGGCCACCACGGGCCGGCTGCTGGTCGCCTTCGGCCTGCTGCTGCTTGGACTGGGGCTGATGAAGACCAGCGCCGGCAACCTCACGCTGTTGCTGCCCACTGACGAGCCGCTGGCGTTGCCGGGCTGGCTGTTTCTGCTGGGTGGTATGGTGGTTACCGCCGCCATTCAGTCGAGCACCGCCACCGTACTGCTCACACTGACGGCCCTGCATGGCGGACTGATCACCCTGGCGGACGGCGCCTTCATTGTCACCGGCGCCAACCTCGGTACCACCAGCACCATGGTCATCGCGACCCTGCGGGGTGCCGCCATGAAACGCCGGCTGGCCCTGGCAAATATCCTGTATCACGGTTTCTGCAGCGCGCTCGGGGTCGCACTGCTGCTCCTGCTGGGAACGCTGAACTGGCAGCCCGGCTGGGATCCGACCATCGCTCTGGCGGCTTTCCATACGAGCTTCACCCTCGCCGGCATGATGTTGTTCTGGCCACTGCTGCAGCCGCTGACCCACTGGCTCGAGCGTCGTTTCGGCAGCTCCGAGAGTGAGCGTGTCGCGCCCTGGCTGGTGGCCAGTGCTGCCACGGTACCAGCCGCCGCCACGGCAGCCACCGAGCGTGCGGTGCGCCTGCTGGGTGAGCATGTCATCGCACTCAACGCGCGTAATCTGCGCCTGCCGGGCTCCTTCGATCTGCCGGCAATACCTACGCGGTTCACCTTTGAACAGCGCTATGAACTCATCAAGCGGCTGGAGGGCGAGATTCTGCGTTTCGTGCTGCAGACCCAGACGCTATCACTGGAGAGTCGCGAAGCCGACACCCTGCAGCATCACCTTGATGCAGCCCGCAGTCTGGTGCTGGCGGCAAAGAGTCTGAAGGATATCCGGGCCAACCTGGCCGAACTGCGTCACCATAGTGCGGCCGGCGTCATCGAGTATATCGAGCAGCAGCGCACGCATGCGGTGGAGATTTATCGCACTGTGCTGCGCCTGCTGAAGGAGGCGCATGATCGCACCTATGTCGGCGAACAGCTGGAGCTGTTGCAGCCACGGCTGGCGCAGGCGCATCGTGAAGGGCATGAGCTGCTCTACCAGCACGGTCTGTCCGGCATCGACGAGATGACCTTGTCGACGCTGCTCAACGTCAACCGTGAGCTGTGGCAGTCGAACCGCGAACTGGCGACAGCAGTGGCTGCGCTCTATTCACTCAACTGATTCAGCCGGGAGGTACCATGTCGGCCGATCTGTCTCTGCGCTTCCTCGGCGCCGCCAATACTGTCACTGGCTCGCGCTATCTCCTGAGCTGGCGCGATCGCCGGGTTCTCGTTGATTGCGGCATGTTCCAGGGCTACAAGTATCTGCGCGACAAGAACTGGAAGCCGTTTCCTGTGCCGCCCGAGAGCATCGAGGCAATTCTGCTGACCCACGCTCACCTGGACCATAGCGGCTACATACCGGCACTGGTGGCGCAGGGGTTCCGCGGCAAGGTCTGGTGCACCCGCGCAACGGCGGAGCTGTGCGAAATCCTGTGGATGGACTCTGGCCATCTGCAGGAGGAAGAAGCGGCTTATCTCAACAAACATAAGCTCAGCAAGCATTCGCCGGCGCTGCCGCTCTACGATCAGCGCCATGCGCGCGCGGCTCTCGACCATCTGCACTATCTGAAGGACGGCGAGCAGCTGTCACTAGGCGATCTCAGGGCGGAGTTCCTGCCCAACGGACATATCCTTGGCTCAGCCAGCATCGCCGTCGAGGCGGCCGGCCGACGCATCCTGTTCAGCGGCGACCTCGGCCGCGAGCACGATCCGCTGATGAGCCCGCCGGCCGCGCCGCCCGCAACCGACTATGTCGTGATTGAATCGACCTACGGGAACCGCCTGCACGAAGCCGGGGATCCGGCCGGGGCCATCGCCGAGCTGGTGAACGACACCGTGCAGCGCGGCGGTGCAGTACTGATTCCCGCGTTTGCCGTGGGACGTGCGCAGACCGTTCTGTTCCTCCTGCGCCAGCTGCAGGAGGAAGGACGCATCCCGACACTGCCCATTTATCTCGACAGTCCGATGGCGATCGAGGTAACCGAACTTTTCTGCCGGTATCCGCAGCAGCATCGCCTGAGTACTGAGCAGAGCGCGATGATGTGCAGCAATATCACCTATACCCGCACGGTGGAGCAGTC